>JAGWBC010000019.1:11878-30752 GCA_021296115.1 Anaerolineae bacterium
GAAGCCGATGAAGGAAAGGATCTTGGCGTTTCGGCCTTCTTCGAAAGCGACTGCCGTAGAAATCTTCGCGGCGCCGGGCTTGCCGGCGATGGTATAGCCGAGCAGTTGAGCCTGCGGCGCGCCGTCTTCAACGACGCGGATAAGCATGTCTTTGACGGTGTCGGCAGTTTCAGCCGAGATGACGCGCCGAATCGTAGTAGGGCGGGCGTCTTCGGCGCCTTCTTCATTGATAACGCGCCGCACGATGCGGGGCTGCCGCATAATGCCGTCGTTGGCGATTGCGGAAAAGGCAGTGATCATCTGCATTGGCGTAACTTCGACGCTCTGGCCGTGGCTGTTCAGCCCGAGGAAACTCTCGTTCCAATCGGTGTCGCCGGGGATTCTTAGCTCGCCGCGCTCCTCGGCGAACAGTCCGACGCCGGTTGCTTGCCCCAAGCCAAAGGCGCGCATCATACTGTAAAAGCGTTCCGTACCCATTTCCAAGGCGATCGTCGCCGCGCCAATGTCCAGCGAGTTGACCAGGATCGAACTGACATCGGTGGTACCGTGGGATTGAAAGTTTGGATTCCATATATCCCTTCCGCCAACTTCAAAATAACCCTGGTCATTGTAAGTCCAGAACTTTGAGACGATGCCTTCATCGAGGGCGCTGGCTACGGTCAGCACTTGCATCAGGGTGCCGGGCTCGTAGGTTTCGTTGATCGCCGGGTTGACCCGCAGATTTGGATCGGCAATGTCCAGAAAGCTGTTGGGGTCGATAGACGGATGGTTGGCGAGCGCAAGCACATCGCCGTTGCGCGGGTCCATAACAATGATCGTGCCACGGAAGGCGCTGTATTCTTCTTCCGCGGCTTTCAACTCGGTCTCCTCCCAGAATTGCAGATCACGGTCGAGCGTTAGCACGATATCGTGGCCGCGCTGCTCGGCAGGTCGGTCTTCCGGCAAGCCAAAGGGAACTTTGCTGACCGAGAGGTCCAATACGCGGCCCGAGAGCGTGTCGTTGTAGGCGCCTTCGACGCCGAGCGCGCCTCTGAGCCCGTCGTCTACCACGATGCCGACCACGTGCGCCGCCAATTCGCCTTGCGGATAGAAGCGTTTGGGAATCTCTTCCAGACCAAGTGAAATGTTATCAAGCGCAGCGATGGCTTGACCCTGCTCGGCTGAGATTGGACCCGCGATGAACTCCCAGACCCGGTCGCTGGTGATCTTGCGATACAGTTCAAAGTCGTCGATATCCAGGATAGCCGACAGTTCATTTGCCAAGTTGTCGCTGTCGGAAACGAGATCCGGGCTGACGCCGAGGCGGTATTGCACCACGTTGAAGGCGAGCGGCTCGCCATCGCGGTCGTAGATGCGGCCGCGCTCGGCCGGGATGCGCAGGGTTGTATTGGTGATGGAGTTGCCTATCTTTTCCAACTCTTGCCGCACGGAGCGCGGGAAGAATTGAAAATTGGCCAGATTGACAATCAGATAAGCCGCCATCAAGATCAGGAAGAGCGCCACGAAGGGCAATCGCGCTTGAATGGTCGCCTGCTGTGAGGACATCCGTTGCATGGCGAGATTCCCGTCAGGCGCCGAAGGACTGGAACTGATCGCGCAGCAGGGCGAAATGCCGCTCCAGCCAACCGCCGAAAGTTTCGTCGTATACGGGCGCTGGTGGCGCTGCTGCTGCGACATCATTTGTTGCAACGGCTATCCGATCCCGATTCGGGTTGTAGCCGTCTATCAGGATGTAATCGATATCGGCGTTGGTGGCGGGACGGAAGCCGATCGCTTCAGCGCGCGCGAACAAACGGGGCACGGTGCGGTAGCTGGCGATCTCGCCAATCAGCCCTTCGTTCTGCCGTTTGAGCTCATCTCTCTGTTTAATCAGCTCTTCAATTTGCCGATTGGTTATGGCGAATGAGGCGACCTGTGACAAATACAGGCTGCCGAGGATGAGCAATATCGCGACGCCTAGAATCGCCAATGCGGTCGCCTGGTTTCGCGTACGAAACCGTTTGCGGCTGAAGGTATGTTGGATCCAAGCTTGTGACATCTCTTGCCGCGATCCCTGGCTTGGGGAAACATGAAAAAAACAGCAACTTGAACCAAGCTGCCCATCAGTACTGTATTCAATGTATCTGAATCGGCATAATACGCAACTCAAGTTCAAGGCGCTTGCAGTCTTTCGACGACGCGCAGCTTGGCGCTGCGGCTGCGGGGGTTGGCGCTCTCTTCGGCTTGATCGGGGCTGATCGGCTTGCGGTTGACTAGCCGGATGCTAGCCCGCCGCTCCTCAATGGAAGCCATGCCCGGCGGGGCTACAACGCTGGTCGCGAGCCGTTTGAAGGCCTGCTTGACCAGTCGGTCTTCCAGGCTGTGAAAAGTGATAACCGCCAGGCGGCCGCCGGGACGAAGCAGATCAATGGCGATCGGAATCACGCGCTCCACCGCATCGAGTTCCTTGTTCACGGCGATGCGCAGCGCTTGAAAGACTTTCGTCGCCGGGTGTACTCTGGATCGTCGTTTGCTTTGAGCCGGCACTGCGTCCGCGACCGCTTCGGCCAACATGCGCGTCGTGGTGATGGGTCGCTGCCGTACGATTTCACGGGCAATTCGGCGCGAATGGCGTTCTTCGCCGTAGCGGAAAAATATTTCCGCCAGCTCGTCAGCAGCCAGGCCATTGACGAGATCGCCCGCGGTGTCTCCAGCTTCATCGCGGTCAAATCTCATGTCCAGCGGGGCGTCGAAACGAAAGGAAAAACCCCGCGCCGGATCGTCAAGCTGATAAGACGACAGGCCCAGATCAAGCAAGATGGAGTCGACAGTCTGCCAGCCCAAGGCGCGCGCAGCAGCCTGCATGTCGATATAACTGCCGTGGTGGAAGTTGACGCTGTCACCGTAGGCTGCCAACGCTTGCCCCGCCGTCTCGATGGCGCGCGCGTCGCGATCTATCGCCAGGACCGCGTCGACGCCGGCACCCAGCAAGGCGCGACTGTGCCCGCCACCGCCGACAGTGCCGTCGATCAGACGCGAATTCCTGGGGGATTCGGGCTGTAGCGCGGCGACGACCTCGTTCATGAGGACGGGAATGTGTCGGCGCATCAGCTGGCGCTCCTCATGTTGATTGGGCTGAGTTCGTCAGATAATTGCGCGCGCCCCAAGGCCGACCCGGTTCAGTTCACCCCGACGCGCGATCATGCTAAAATGATTGAGATTCCGACCGTCTATGCCTAGTTTACCAGCGCTTATGCACTACGAGAAACCGCCCCACATTGAGACGATACTCAAGAATCTGCCGGCCAAGCCGGGCGTCTACCTGCTTAAGAATCGCCGCGGCAAGATCATCTACGTCGGCAAAGCGAAACGCCTGCGCAATCGTGTGCGCAGTTATTTCACCACGCAGGCTGACGGCAATAGCAAGACCCTGAGGATGCGCGACGAAGTCGAGGATATTGACTTCATCATCACCGAGAATGAAGTCAAAGCCTTAATCCTCGAAGAAACGCTGATCAAGAAGCACAAGCCACGCTTCAATATTGAGTTGAAAGACGACAAGCGCTACCCGTATATTCGCGTGGGCTGGGGCGAAGCATTCCCCAAAGTCGAGACGACCCGCCGCATAGCCAACGACGGCTCGCGCTACTTCGGCCCCTATTCGGCCATGTGGGTGGTGCAGAAGACGCTGAGCGACTTGCGCAAAGCCTTTCCCTACCTCACTTGCGATCGCGAGATCACCGGCAAGGATGAGCGAGCTTGCCTCTTCCACGATATCAAACTCTGCAACGCGCCTTGCATCGGCGCCGTGACGCGCGATGAATATCGCTTCATGATTCAAGAGTTGATGGATGTGCTCAGCGGGCGCGCCAATGATGTTCAGCGCCGCCTGATCAACGAGATGAACAACGCGGCTGAGAACCTGAATTTCGAGAAGGCGGCCGGCATACGCGACCAGCTCAAAGCTATCGACTTCATCACCAACAAACACAAGGCGGTGGGCAAAAGCATGACCGACCACGATGTGATCGCGCTGGCCCGCGACGACCGCGACGCCACTGTGCAGATCATGTTCATTCGCAATGGCAAGCTAATCGGCAGCGATTCGCGCGCGATGGACAATACCGAGGGCGAGAGCGATGCCGTGGTGCTGGAGCAATTCATCAGCCAATTCTACGCCAATTCCGCCAATATCCCGCGCGAGCTGATACTGCCCAACGAAGTCGAAGAGGCGCGTATCTTGGAGCGCTGGCTGAGCGACAAACGGGCCAGCTCCCGGGTGACGATCCACGTGCCGCAGCGGGGCGATAAACGCAAGCTGGTCGGCTTGGCGCAAGAGAATGCCGTGGAAAGCTTGCATATGATGCGCGCGCAATACGAAGCCGACACTACCAAGCACGAAATGGCGATGGCGGAATTGCAGGAATCGCTGGGGCTGCCGCGCATCCCCAACCGGATCGAGTGCTTCGATATCAGCACCACGCAGGGTACGGCAATCGTGGCGAGCCGCGTAGTATTTGTGCGAGGGGCGCCGCGAAAGAGCGAGTACCGTCGCTTCAATATCCGCAGCGTCACTCATGCCGGCTCCGATGACTATCTCTCCATGAGCGAAGCGCTGACTCGTCGCTTCATGCGCTGGAAGAACGCCGTGGAGCGAGACACGGAACTGACGCCCGATGGGGTAGAGAAGGACGAAACCTGGCGACTGCTGCCGGATCTGCTGTTGATTGACGGCGGCAAGGGTCAACTGAATACAGCCAAGGCGGTGTTGGACGAGTTCGGCCTGGCCGATCGCGTTCCGCTGGCGTCCCTGGCCAAGCGTATTGAAGAGATATTCCTGCCGGACAAGCTGGACTCGGTCTTGTTGCCGCGGCGCAGCGAAGCGCTCTATTTGGTGCAGCGCGCGCGCGATGAGGCGCATCGCTTCGCCATCACCAGCCACCGAAAGCAGCGCCAGAAGAAAGGCATGGCCAGCCGATTGGAGACCATCCCCGGCGTCGGTCCCAAACGGCGCAATGTCCTGCTCAAGCACTTCGAGAATTCCATCGACGCCATCCGCAACGCCAGCGTCGCCGAGCTGGCCGCGGTTAACGGCATCAGCAAAGAAGTGGCGCTCAATATCAAGAGTCATTTGGATTAACATTCCGACGCGGCAAGTAGAGCTTGACAGTCCTTTCAATCCGTAGGCAATTGACGTAGGAAACGAGAAAGAATGCCTTTTCTGCTCAAGGTAGCGATGCTCTTGAAGCGGGGTCTTTTGGATCATGCCTGTCAAGAAACTGCGATACTAGGATTGTGCAAGGTCGGTTCTATTTCTGTCAAATTCTTTAGTTAGTTCTTCTGCGAGCTCCGTACTAATGCCGGGGAATATTCGTTGCAAGTTTGCTACGTATATTCCTGAAAACGATGAGCCCGCTGGCATCTGTTGGCGAATCTGCTGTGCCCCAAAAATACCGCCACCCGGCAACCGCCTGACCAAGTCCTGTACGAATTCATACGTAGCATGACTATGACAAACGAATGCGGGTGGGACGATTCCACATTTTTCCTGAACGAAATAGGAAAACTCGCTGGCTACGCCTTCTTCGAGATTGTTGACCCTGCAACCTGGTCGAGGATTGAGCAAGTGTATGACCTCATGCGCCAATTGATACAGAGCGAAGGTCCATTTCTCGCGTGCATTTTCACTATGTTTGATCATTACGAGGTTAAGTGCATTATGGTCAACATAATTGGTTTTCGGATTCTCAGCTCCGAACACTGGTGGCAAGATAGTCCATGACCGATCACGCTCACCAAATAGATCCTGGGCCCACTTGAGAAGATCGCATTGTAGCTTTTGCAGATTCTCATGGTCTTCAGCAGGTTTTGTTGATGTCGGTAGTATGATTCGTCAACCCATGAATCCTTGTCCTCCCGTCCTATGGATATTCCTTGATGCTATCCTTTTGGCTAGATTCGCAGTTGATGCACGTGCCGTATGAAGTCCTGCTGCATGAGTATATCCATCAGCGCTTCCGGCAAGGCTTCGTCGAAATTGAGCACAGTCAGCGTATTGCCGCCGGGCTCAGCGCGGCCCGTATGCCAGCTGGCGATATTGATGCCGTTCTCCGCCATCAAGCTGCCGACTTGCCCGATCACGCCGGGCCGGTCATAACTTCCCATAATCAGCAGATATCCGCGCGGCTCAAAGTGAACGCGATAATCGTTGATCTGCAAGATGTAAGGCTTCTGCCGATCGAGCAGGGCGCCGGCGATGCTAATCTCTTCGCCGTCATCCAGCGTGGCCTGGCAGGTGATGACGTTGCTGTATTCGCTGATCTTGATGCCCTTGGCTTGCGTGATCTGCCAGCCGCGCTCGGCGGCCAGCACCGGCGCATTCACGTAACTGACGTGGTCGCCCAGGATCGGAGCGAGCATGCCTTTTAGTATGCCGACCGTCATCGGCTTTATGAGGCCGTTCATGTCGTCGCCGATGATCTCGATGGCGATGCGGCGTATCGGGCTGCGCGCCAGGATATGCTGCAGAGCGCCCATGCTCTCTGCCAACTGCATATAGGGACGAATCTCAGCGAAGTTGACGCCGGGCAGCAGCGGCATATTCACCACGTTGCGGTAGTCGCGGTCGTCTAGGGCGTCGATAACTTGCTGCACGATCTGCAGCGACAGGTCTTGCCGCGCCTCAATCGTATTGTCGCCGATATGCGGCGTATGAATGACGCGGTCCAGGCCGATCAGCGGGCTGTTAAAGGGCGGCTCTTCGTTCCATACATCGACTGCCACGCCGCCCAGGCGTCCGTCCTTGAGGGCGTCCGCCAGCAGAGACTCCTTGATGACGCCGCCATGCGAGGTGTTGATAAAACAGGCGCCCTCTTTCATCAAGCGCAAGCTGTTCTCGTCAAACAAGTCGACCGTCTCCTTACTCGTCGGCACGTGCATGCTGACGTAGTCGGAGACGCCGAGCAGCTCAGGCAGGCTCGCCAAGACGATGCGCCGGTCATCGACCTGCTCTTCACGGATATAAGGATCGTATGCCAGCACGTTCATGCCCAGCGCCAGGCATAGTCGAGCGACGCGGTGGCCCACCCGCCCCAGACCGACAATGCCGATGGTTTTGCCATGCAGTTGAACGCCGACTTGCTGCTGTCGGTCGAAGAGCCACCAGCCTTCGCGCAGACTCTCGTGAACGGCCGGCAAGTTTCGATTGAGCGCCAGCATTAGCGTCAGCGTGTGTTCGGCGGCGGCAATCGCGCTGACGCCGGGCGTATTCATCACCAGGATGCCGCGCTCGGTGGCGTAGTCGATGTCGATGCCGGTCAAGCCGGCCGACATACGCGCGATCAAGCGCAAGTCAGGCGCATGGTCCAGCAGGGGCGCGTCCAGCTTGAAGTCGGAACGCGTTATGATTGCGTTGGCGTCGGGCAGGGCGGCGCGCACATTGGATGTCTTTGGCGGCACGCAGGTGACCTGGAAGCCGTCGCTGCTTTCGAGCAGCGCGATGCTCTCCGCAGTAAGGTCGGTCGCTACAACGATATGCTGCCGATTCACGCAAACAGCCCTTTCGCTTTGATCTCGTCCATCACTTCTAACAGATCCCCAAACACCTTGTCATTCACGCCGGCAAACGCTTCTACAGCGGAATGCGACAGATCGGGCACGGTGAAGCAGGTCATGCCGGCGGCCAGCGCAGCCAGCGTACCGGCGTGGCTGTCTTCCAGCGCCAGGCAGGTTTCAGGCGCCAGGCCCAATTGCTCCGCCGCGTGCAGATAAATGTCCGGAGCCGGTTTGCCGCGCGCCATGAACTGCGCCGAATAGCGCTTGGGAATCAGCTCGGCCCAGCCCATGAGGCGTACAAAGTGTTCGATGACGATTTGCGTCGAGCTGGAGGCGATCGCGCGCGGGATCTGTTGATCCGCGGCGTAGCGCAGGATCTCATCGGCGCCCGGGCGCGCCTTGATTCGCTCAGGCGGCAGCGACAGCAGACGCTCGGTAATGGCCGATTCGATGGCTGCTGCCGAGTCGCCAAGTTTCGGATAATGCTGCTGCAGAATGGCGGCGAACTCATCCACGCGCATGCCGATGCCCATGTTGCGCACTTCATCGCTGTAGGCGTAACCGAAGGACTCGATGTAGTCCACTTCAACTTCGTGCCAGACCGGTTCCGAATCAACCAATAGGCCGTCCATGTCAAATATAAGCGCGGAAAATGTCATGCTAGTTGATGTCCTCAAAGTCGCGAAAAAAGCTGTCTCGCAGTGACTCATTGCTGAACGTCACCGCTTGCTCGTTCAGTGCCGCCGCGATCCCCTTGCGGAATGTGCCATCATGTCGCGTGTCTTGTGACATCTTCCAGCCGCGCAGGCCGGCGGCCAGCGGCAGTATGGGCGACAGCGACTCGGCATGAATAAATACTTGCGAAGCGTCAAGCAAGGCCTCGCGCGCCACGACGCCGCCATAGCCGACGAAGAGGTCAACCGCGTCCTGCGCCGCCAGATCGGATGCGCCGTCGCCGATCATCAACCGCCGTCCCGGCAGGTCGCCAGCCAGTTCGCCGATAATCCGGGATTTCCCGTGAGACACTGTCAAGGGACCCGTACTGTAGTCAAGGTAGGTCTTCGCTTGCTGCGCCCCCGGCTCGTGATAATCCCACCAGCGTCCCGATAATTCGTTGTACTCCAACTCGACTGCGCGAATCCGCTCGGGCTCGACGCCGAGCCGGCGTCCAAAGCCCTTCACCGCGTCAATCAAGCCGCCGCTGATAATGAAAACTTGCACCTCAAGAAAGCGCAGCGCCGCGATGACCTCAAGCGCGTCTTCGACGGCCGTTTCCCAGTAGCGCTCTTCAACTGCCTTGAGTTGCGCGCGAGTCGGCTTGATAGCCTTCAGCCGCTTGCCGTAGACATCGGCGAGGTCAAGATCGCCGTCCATCGCCTTGTTGGTCAGCAAGCCGACGCGCCCGGCCTTGCCCTTTGAGCGCGCCAATTCGTCTATGCCTTCGATGGCTGACAAGGTGCTGTCGCAATCGAAAAACACGAGATCAAATGGACGCCAGCCGCTGCTGCTCATATCGTTATCCGCTGAACTGTCAAAAGCGCGATCATTATAGGCGCTGCATCTGAAATGTGTACCGTAGTCTGAATCCATAGTCTGAGCAAGCGAATAAGTCGCGAGCGCATCGCGGCAGGCAGGCGCTTGAATGCCGTGCGACGCTCCTCTATAATCTAATCGCAATTTGATTGACTTGCGCCGCGTACAAAGCTCGGGAGCCATATTTTGGCACGAAAGCCTGCTGATCAATCGGTCGATCGCGAAGACATTCTGTGGGCCGCCGCGGAAGTGCTGCATCGCAATGGCTACGAAGCGACCACGATGAAAGACATCGCCGCCCAGGTGAACTTGACCGCGGCCAGCTTGTACCATCACTTCAAGAACAAGGACTTTCTATTGCTTAGCGTTTTGGAGGTCGGCTTGGACCTCACCATCGACAAACTGGAAGTCATCGAATCTTCGGACCTGACCTGCGCCGAAAAGCTCGGCGGGATGATTCGCTCGCATGTGGTCAGCGTGACGGGCAACGTGGCGGTTGGCGCGGCTATGGTTTTTGAGATACGCGCCTTGCTCAACGCCAATGTGGGCGGGAAAAACGGCGACCGCGCTTTCACCGCAGAGTTCGCTACGCGGCGCAAGCGCTTCTTCGCCCGGCGCGATTACTTTGAGAGCTTGTTTCGCAACACGGTGCAGGCGGGCATCGCCGCTGGCGAGTTTCGACAGGTGGACGCGGCCATCGTGACCCGCGCGATGCTGGGCGCGCATAACTGGGTGGGGGTCTGGTTCCGCGAGGGCGGGCGGCTCTCCGGCGCGGAAGTGGCGGATGTCATGGTGGATACTTGGCTGGCGGCGCTGCGGACCCATAGGGAATAGGATAGCCATGGAAGAGCGAGTAATTTCTGGTTCGATTCCAAACTATTACGACTTGCAGTTTTTTCTGCACATCGTAGATGGATTCAACTATTGTGAATTCGACGACATGCTTAGATCTAGCAAGGTCAACATTCGTAAATGGGTTGAAGCACGCCTCTTGTCTAATAATGAGGCAATAGCGTTGTCCATTCCCCAAGAATTAAAGGAGCTCGTTGACCTTGAGTCAGTGAGTCATTGGGATTTGGAAAACTTGTCCGGCTGGCATAGCGAGGGTTGGATCAAAAATGATGTCGTCTGCCTTAGCGT
Source organism: Anaerolineae bacterium (assembly GCA_021296115.1). GTDB lineage: Bacteria > Chloroflexota > Anaerolineae > Aggregatilineales > Phototrophicaceae > UBA6055. The sequence continues at coordinate 22,085 of JAGWBC010000019.1, forward strand.
CGTTTACAATGACATTATTCGGCTTACGGATGATGGTAGACGTTTCCGAGATAAAGACGAAGTAATAATCAGGAAGATTGACGAATTTGAGGGTCTACTTTTCATTCTCGGTGCCATTACTGAGAGCGGATCGTGCTGTTATATTGATCTTCTCGACGACTTTGAAAGATTCTTCGAGAAGTACGTAGAAGATTGGCCATTTGGGGATACGCACCACGATGAGAGCCTTCCTCCCAGATTAGAAAATCTAGAACGACGAGATCTCATACGCACATCTGGTGACTTATTCTTGCCCACCGACGCTGGACGTGGTTACTACTCACGTTGCCGGCAGGCTGCTTTGCTCGATTCGTCCCTAGCGCTGATAACTGAGATGAATGATGTATTTAGACGACGACAACTCGCTAAGCTACTTCCGAAAATGCATCATAAAAAGTTTGAGGAACTTATCAAAAAACTTCTTCGCAAAATGGGGTATAGGAATGTTCAAGTGACACGCCAGACTAGGGACGGAGGTATTGATGTGGTAGCCGACCTTGAAGCTGGCATCACTCATGTACGTCATGTCATACAGGCAAAGCGACAGGAAACTCCCGTCGGGATCGGAGTAGTAGACAGACTCCGCGGATCGCTCCATCGTGGCGGTGCAGGCCTCCAACCTGTAGGAACGATTATCACGACAAGCAATTTCACTAAAGGTGCGAGGGACGCTGCTGTTGAAAAAGGTGTCGCACCTATCACGCTAATTGACGGTGAGGCTCTGCTAGACTTGCTTGTTAAATATGGATTCACTGTAAAAAAGGGAAAATGAAGTCTGGTTTGGCAAGCCTGTCTCGGTGTAGACGATATAGCGAACGCCATGCTTAGTAACTGCATAAGGAACAACATGCAAAACATCCTCATAACAGGCGCGAACCGCGGCATAGGCCTCGCCCTGACCAAAGAATACCTGTCCCAGGGAGACTGCCGCGTCTTCGCGTCTTGCCGCAATCCAGCAGGCGCCGCGGAACTGAACGAACTGGCAGAGTCCCACGCCGGTCGGCTGCTCGTACTGCAATTGGACGTCAATGATGAGGCCTCCATCAAGCGCGCGGTCGACGCCGTCAGCGCGGAAGCCGGCAGCCTGGACGCGCTCATCAACAACGCCGGCATATCGGGCAGCGACGGCGCCCGTAATATGGGCCAGCTCATTGCAGCGGAGGTGGCCTCGGTCATCACGACCAACGCAGTGGCGCCCTTGATCGTGACCCAAGCTTGCCGCGAATTGCTGCAGAAGAGTGATAATCCCCGCGTTGTCATGATCTCATCGGGCCTGGGTTCGCTGGCTAGGACCGGCGGCAACGCATATGCCTACCGGATGAGCAAGGCGGCGATGAATATGGCGGCGCGCGCGCTGGCTTTTGACGGGGCGATGGCGGGTATCACGACCGTCACGGTGGCGCCCGGCTGGGTGAAGACTGATATGGGCGGGCCCAATGCCGTTTTACAGCCGGAAGAATCGGCAAGCGGATTGCTCACGCTTATCGATGGCCTGTCGAGCGGAGACAATGGCAACTTCTTTCGCTTTGACGGCTCGCAGCTGCCCTGGTAAGCAAGGGCGTGGGCAGGGCCGCGCCGACGTCTAATTGGGATTTCTGAGAAACCCAATCGATAGTCAGTGTGGGAATACGAGGCATCTATGCAAAACTATCTGATTACAGGCGCGAATCGAGGCATCGGACTCGAGCTGACAAGGCAGCTTGTCACACAAGGGGGCGCGCTGGTATTTGCCACCTGCCGCGCGCCGGAACGCGCCGACAATCTGAATGAGCTTGCCCGCGACAACCCGGGCAAGGTGACGGTCCTGCAGCTGGACGTTAACGACGAATCCTCGATCGCGGCCGCCGTCCAAGCAGTAAGCGCCGCCGCCGCTTCTCTTGACGTACTCATCAACAACGCCGGCATCTTTCCCAAGGGCGATCACGCTTCACGTGGCCTCGGCAATCTGACTTCAGAAGCGCTAAGCGAGCTCATTACGACCAACGCCGTCAGTCCGCTGATCGTCACTCAGGCTTGCCGCGACCTGCTCCAACTGGCTGAGAATCCGCGCGTCGTCATGATCTCGTCGGGCTTGGGTTCGGTGCAAGCGACTCGTGGCGGACCCTATGCCTACCGCATGAGCAAGGCGGCGATGAATATGGCGGCGCGGGTCCTGGCTTTTGACGGGGCGATGGCGGGCATTACGACCATCACAACGCATCCGGGTTGGGTGCAGACCGATATGGGCGGCGCCGGGGCGGATATCACAGCGACGGATTCGGCCGCCGGTTTGCTCGCGCTCATCAGCGGCCTGAAATCCGCCGACAACGGCAGATTCTTCCGTTATGATGGCGCAGAGTTGGACTGGTAGATTTATAACTCGGAAAGGTTGTACACGTCGATGGGATATCAGATCAAGAAAGCGGCAGTCATTGGCGCCGGCACTATGGGCGGGGGAATCGCCGCGCTGCTGGCAGGCGTGGGCATCGAGACATTGCTGCTGGATATCCCGCCGCCCGACAGCGAGCCCGCCGATGGCCCGCAAGTGCGAAACTCGGTAGTGGCAAGCAACCTCAAGGCGCTGCAGAAGATGCGCCCGGCCCAGCTATACAGCCCCGATGATCTGAGCAATATCCAGATCGGCAACATTGGAGATGACCTGCAGAGAGTTGGCGAGGCCGATTGGGTCATCGAGGTCATCGTTGAGAATCTCGAGATCAAGCGCGCGCTGATGTCCCGTCTGGTGGAGCTTGTCAAGCCGGACGCCATCGTCACGACAAATACCTCGGGCATTCCCATCAGCAGCATCGCCGAAGGCTTGCCTGCGCCATTCACGCGGCGATTCCTGGGCACGCATTTCTTCAATCCGCCGCGCTACCTGCGCTTGCTGGAGATCATTCCCCACGCCGGTAGCGATAGCGAGATTGTCGATTTTATGATGCGCTTCGGCGCCGATGCGCTTGGCAAGGGCACGGTGCGCTGCAACGACACGCCCAATTTCATCGGCAACCGCTTCATGTCAATGTCGGGCATGCAGGCTACGAATTACGCGCTGGATCACGGCTATACCGTTGAAGAAGTTGATGCCTTGACTGGCCCGCTGATCGGCCGCCCCAAGACCGCCACATTCAACTTGAACGATCTTGTGGGATTTGACATCGCTGTCGGAGTGGCCCGCAATCTTTACCACGCCATTCCCGACGACCCGGCGCGCGAGCTGCTGATGCACGTGAAGAACGCCGAGCTGTCTGACGAATTGCTGGAGCGCGGCTGGCTGGGGCGCAAGACAGGTCGGGGTTTCTATCATATGCGCCGCGACGGCGCGAAAAAAGAACTTTGGGCGCTGAACCTGGAGACGCTGGAGTACGAACCGCCCAGCAAGCCGCGCTTTGACAGCGTGGGGCAATATCGAAAGGTTGAACCGCTCGGCGAGCGCATTCGTCTGCTCATCAACGCCGATGACCGCGCCGGCCAATATCTGTGGCATCTGCACGCCTTTCTGTTGGCATACGCCTCCAACCGTGTGCCGGAAATCACCGCTAACATCGTCAACGTGGACAACGCGCAGAAATGGGGTTTCGCGCACGAGCTGGGCCCCTTCGAAATCTGGGATGCGATCGGCGTGGCGGAGACCATCGACCGCTTTGAAGCCGACGGCTATCCGGTGGCGGATTGGGTCAAGACCATGATCGCTGACGGCTATGCGACCTTCTACCAGCGGGACGAGCAGGGCAAGGTCAGCGGCTATTACAGTCCGCCGGATCGCGCCTATTTGCCGCTGGAATATGATACGCGCGAAATCACAACGGCCGACTTGCGCGCTTCTGGCGCTGAAGTATACAGCAATGGCGACGGCAGCGTTTACGACATGGACGACGGCGCCTTGCTCTGGGAGTTTACCACCAAGCAGAACAGCATCACCGCGGGCTTGATCGAGTCGGGCTGGCGCGCGCTGGAATTGCTTGAGGACGAGCGTTACTCGGCCTTGGTCATCGGCAATGACGGCGAACGCTTCTCGATCGGCGCCAATCTCGACCCCTCGGCGCTGATGGCTGGGCTGGAAGGCATCGAGAAGACCCTGGTCAGCTTGCAGGACTTAACGCAGGCGCTGCGTTATGCGCCCAAACCGGTCGTCGTTGCCGCGCACAATATGGCGCTGGGCGGCGGCGCGGAATTGGTGATGTCGGGCGCTGCAGTGGTCGCCCATGCCGAGCTCTACATGGGGCTGGTCGAGGTGGGAGTCGGTTTGGTCCCGGCCGGCGGCGGCTGCAAGGAAATGGCGCGGAGACTGGTCAGCCCATTGGCGCGGCGTGGGTCAGACGATGTGCTGGCCGGCCTGCAGAAAGCCTTCGAAAGTATCGCGACTGCCAAGGTCAGCGGCAGCGCTAAAGAAGCCAAAGCGCTGGGTTTCCTGGCTGAGACGGACAAGATCGTGATGAACCGCGCGCATCTCTTGGGCGAGGCCAAGGCCCTGGCGCTGGCGCTGGCGCTGAGCGAAACTTACGAGCCGAAAAAGCCGGAACCGGTCTACGCAGCAGGACGAGACGCCTACGCGGCGCTGCTGCTGGGTGTGGCGGGATACCAGGAAGCCGGTTACGCCAGCGAGCACGATGCCCTGATCGCCCGCAAGCTGGCTTACATCTTGACGGGCGGGGCGCTGTCCGAGCCGCAGTGGGTGGATCAACAATTCATGCTGAATCTCGAGCGCGAGGCCTTCCTGAGCTTGATCATGGAGACCAAGACGCAAGAGCGCATCATGCACATGCTGCAGACGAACAAGCCGCTGCGGAATTGACGGTCCGCGCGGTTGCGAATTGAGGAATTGGAATCGTAAGCCGTTGCTGTTAGGCGGCGACGCGAAAGTGAGGATCAGACAATGCGCCAAGCAGTGATCGTAGCGGCATCGCGAACGGCGGTGGGCAAGGCGGTGCGCGGCAACACCAGAAATGCCCGCTCGGACGAGATGGCAGCGGCAGTCATCAGCGACCTGATGGCGAAGACGGCGGACAAACTCGACCCGGCTGAGGTCGATGATGTCATTCTGGGCTGCGCCATGCCGGAAGGCTCGCAGGGCATGAATTTCGCCCGCGTGATCGCCTTGCGCGCGGGACTACCGGTTGATACCCCTGGCCAGACTATCAACCGCTTTTGCTCCAGCGGCCTGCAAACTATCGCCCTGGCCGCCAACAGTATCATCGCCGACCAAGCCGATGTGGTGATTGCCGGCGGCGCCGAATCGATGTCGTCCGTGCCGATGACCGGTCATCACCTCAGCCCCAACCCACATATGGCCGCAAACGACCCCAAGGTCTATATGAGCATGGGCTTAACCGCCGAGCGGGTGGTCGCCGAGTTTGGCATCAGTCGCGAAGATATGGACGAGTTTGCCTATCACAGTCATCGCAAGGCGGCTGCGGCCACCGATTCCGGCTACTTCGCCGAGGAAATTGTGCCCTTCGCCTGGGAAGAGACAGTGGTCGGCGAGGACGGAATGCCGGCTGTCGTCACAAAGGTGCTGGAACAGGACGAGCATCTGCGGCGCGAGACCACACCCGAAGCCCTGTCTGGTTTGAAGCCGGTCTTTAAGCCCGGCGGCTCAGTGACGGCCGGCAATTCCAGCCCTTTGAGCGACGGCGCGGCCGCGGTCATTGTGATGGAGCGCGAGAAAGCCGAACGGCTGGGTCTGACCCCGCTGGCGCGATTCGTCGGCTTCGCAGTGGCCGGCGTACGCCCCGAAATTATGGGCGTCGGACCAATCAAAGCGGCGCCCAAAGTGCTGGAGCGCTGCGGCTTGACACTCGACGACATCGACATCATTGAGCTCAACGAAGCCTTCGCCTCGCAGTCGCTGGCGGTCATGCGCGAGCTGGAGCTCAACCCGCAGATCGTCAATGTCAACGGCGGCGCCATTGCGCTGGGTCATCCCCTCGGTTGCACGGGAGCGAAACTCACGGTGCAGATCATCAATGAGATGAAACGCCGCGACAGCAAGTATGGCATGGTGACCATGTGCATCGGCGGCGGCATGGGCGCGGCGGGCATCTTTCAGAACTTGAACTAGAGATTGGCAGCCGCGTACACGCGGTCGGGAGCCGAGATGTCCGCGTTTTACACGACCGTTGCGCGCTTCTACGATTCCGAGAACACTGACAAAACCGACGACCTGGAAATGTACAGCCGTCTCGCTGCCAAATACGGCGGCGAGATTCTTGACGTCGGCTGCGGCACCGGGCGCGTCCTATTGCACCTGGCGCGAGATGGCCGCCGCGCGCATGGCATCGACAACGATAGCGCCATGCTGGATCGACTGGACGTCAAGTTGCAGCAGTTGCCGCAACTGCGTGACTTCGTCTCGTATGCGCGCGGCGATGTGCTGAGCCAGCAGTGGGATCGTAATTTCAGCTTGATCTTGCTGACTTACAACGCGCTGATGCACTTTCACGAGCAAGACCACCAGATCGCATTGCTGCGCCAGTTGCGCGCTTGCCTCGCCGAGGACGGCCGTTTGGTCATCGACTTGCCAAATGCCGGGCCCGCCTTCGCAGCCGAAGACAGCGACGCCCTGACTTTCGAACGCAGCTTCCTTGACCGCGAAACCGGTCACTTGGTCATGCTGCAGTCCCTTGCTTATTTGGACCGAGCAGCGCAAATGCTGACCGTAGAATGGATATATGATGAAATAGACGGCAACGGCACGGTAAAGCGGCTCATCGCGCCCCATCGCCTGCGTTATTTCTTTTTGCCGGAGATGCAGCTCTTGCTTGAACGCGCCGGATTCACCGTGAAGGCAGTTTATGGCGAACCTGATGGAGCGCCTTATGACGCGGACAGCGAGCGGATGATCGTGTATGCAGCCGGTGTTTGATGACGTAGTCCTGCGATCCCGCGTTGGCGGATCCCTTGTACTGGCTCCGCTGCTCGCAGTGCTGTTGTTCGCCACAGCGCTCTCGCTAGCTGGCTGCCGATACTTGACTCCAGCCACACCGGCCCCTTTGCCCACGGCCACAGCGATTCCCAGACGAGACCCGATTCCCACCGTCGAGGTTCTGGATTCGGAGGCATTGTACGGCCAGGACAGCCGCTCAATAGGACAGACAAACCCGAGCCTGGCGTCGTTTCCGGCGGGCGCGATCTTGCCGCCCGCTCCGGACGGGCGCTCCGAGCGGGGCGTGTCGGTAATCCTGGACGCCGAGACGACTTTGTTTGGCGAGCTGTATGCGCCGGTCGGGCTGCGGCAGCCGGGAATTCTCTTGCTTGGCACGGACCTGGCCGGCTGGGGCGCCTTGCCGGCGACGCTGTCGCAACATGGCTTCGCGGTGCTGGTCGTCCAGACCGAACCCCTTACGCCGGCTCGGCAGGTCGAGGCGATGCTGCAGTCGCTCATCGCGGCGCCGGGCGTCGATGCCGGTTCCATCGGGGTCATCGGCGCCGATCGGGCTGCCGATATCGCGGCGCTGGGCTGCGCTGTTAACTCGCTATGCGACGTGCTGGCCCTGCTGAGCCCTCGCTCGCGGGATACGCTAGTCAATATGATGCCTTCTTATGGCGTCAGGCCGATCTGGCTGGCAGCCGGCCAAGATGATAAGGAAGCCTCGGACGCGGCGTCGGTTCTCGCGGCGGCCGCGGCGGGCGAGGCCAAGTATGTCGAAGTTAGTGCGGGGCGCGGTGTGGAGCTGCTGGGTCGTCAGCCCGATCTGGCCGACGATTTGCTTGCTTGGATGCTACGCCAACTGCAAGCCCAATAGAATGCATTAAATGAAGACTGACAGGACGGCAACACATGGCTGAACTCTTGCAGCTGTTTCGCTCGCGGCAAAATGAAATGCTTGATTTCTTGACTGCAATGGTTGAGCGGGAGTCGATTTCGCGCGAAAAGGCCAAGGTGGACCGCCTGGTGGATTTCATGGAAGCCAAGCTCAATTCTCTAGGAGCGGATTCCGTCGAGCGGATTCCCCAAGTGGAAGTCGGCGACTTTCTGCAAGCGACCTGGAACCGGGCGGCGCCGGGCAAACCCTTTCTGTTTCTGGTCCATATCGACACGGTGCACCCCATCGGCTCGCTAAAAGCCATGCCGATTAGGATTGAAGACGGGCGCTACTACGGCCCGGGGGCTCTGGACATGAAAGCCGGTACGGTCATCATCCTGGAAGCCATAGGGCAATTGATTAAGCGCGGCGCCCTGCCCAATCGCCCGATTCATCTGCTCATGACGACGGACGAAGAAATCGGCAGCCCCTTCAGCGAGATGCTGATCAAAGAGCTGGCGGCCGGATGTGAATTGGTGCTGGTGACGGAGCCTGCCACCAAAGAAGGCGCGATCAAAACCTGGCGTAAAGGCGGCGGAAAGTACGAACTGCTCGTCGAGGGGCGGGCGTCCCACGCCGGTATCGCGCCGCAAGAGGGCATAAACGCCATCATCGAGTTCGCGCAGCAAGCCCTGGAAATCAACCGCCTGAATGATCTCAAATACGGAACCTCAGTCTCGATCACAGTCGTCGAAGGCGGCTCGGCCGGCAACGTGATACCGGCGCAAAGTCGGGCGCATGTCGATACGCGGGTGCTGACAATGGAAGCCATGCGAGATGCCGCGGCGCAGCGCCTCAAAGCCGATGGGGCCGGGCTGAATGGCAAAACTGATCGCCATGACAAA
>JAGWBC010000237.1 GCA_021296115.1 Anaerolineae bacterium
GGCCAGCACGATCTGGTTGCCTTCGGAATCGACCAGAATGGCGAAGCTGCCCCAAGGCTGGACTTGCGGATCGCCCAGAAATTGTACGCCCTTCGCGCTCAGCTCCTGGCAGGTCGCCATGAGATCGTCGCAGTGCAGGGTGAAGCATTGCGGCTTGCCCATCGCCTCGCGGTAGTGCTCCCACTGCTCGCCCATAGGGAAAAGCGACAGCTCGGTCGGGCAGCCGGGCGGCGCCAGGGTGATCCAGCGCATGCCGGCGCCGGGGAAGATCTCGGCGTCGTTGATGAGCGTGAAGCCGAGTTTCTCGGTATAGAAGGCTTTGGCGCGCTGCTGGTCTTCGACGAAGACGGTGACGGTGGCGATAGACGTTATCATAAGCGAACTCCGCTCTTTGCGTTCGCGCTACTTATCTTCCACGCTCTCGCTGAGGAAGGCGCTGTAGCCGTTTTCGGGGTCGTTGCGCACCACCAGCATGCGCTTGCCCCCCACATGCGAGATGCCCGGCACCTCGTAGGCTTTGGCGGGATTGCCCTGGCTGTCCAGCCGGTTGCACCAATAGACGTGGTCATCGCGCTGCCACATATAGATCACGGGCACATCGTCGACCACGATTTCCATGCGCCGGCGGCTGAATGGCGAGAAGCGCGGCGGGTGGAACCAGGGCACCCAGGCGCCTTCGGTCTTCGGCGTCTTCATCGATACGGCGCTCTGCGGCAGGATCTCCTTGGTATCGCGCGGGGATTCCTGGTTGATGAACTTGATCGTCTCGTCTGTGGTATTAAATACCGAGGTTACTTCCGTCACTGGCATGGCTGTCCTCACCGCAACTGAGCCGTCATTAATCGCTTGTCCGGTCAAACCGATGCCCTTGCCGACGAGTTCCACCGTCTTGACAATGCCCTTGCCGATTTGACCGAGTAATTTCAATCCATCCATCACATCAGAACCAAGATTGCGCCTGTCTTTCGCCGCTGATTATACACTGTAAGGCCCGATTCACGGATGGTCCTGTACTTGTATACGCAGGGGCGCGAATTTCCGTTGCTGCCCCGCTTATTCGCCGGCGATGTGATTGGCGCTGCGCATATAGGCCACCGAGTCGCTGATTATCTCGCGCAAGACTTCCAAGTCGACGTCACCCAGTTTGTTGATGTAGAGACAACTGCTGCCGGTGCGGTGTTTGCCCAGCCTGGCGAATTGTTGCTCGTGGCGTTCGTGCCCGCCCATGATGTAGAGTGTGAGCGACTGTTTGCGCGGCGCGAAGCCGGTCAGCATGAAGTCGCCTTCGCGCCCGCTCTCGTAGCGGTAATGGTAAGTGCCGAAGCCGACGATGCTCGTGCCCCACATCTCGGCCGGCTCGCCGGTGATTTCTTCCATCATCTCCTTGACGACCAACGAATCTTCGCGCCGGCGCTTGTGCTGCACCGACTCGAGGTAAGCCATCACATCGCCATCATTGCGTTGGGTTTTGTTCTCCGCCATGTTACGTCCTTCCAAATGTGTGTTGCCGAATGTTTCCGCGTACCGAGCAATTCAATGCGCGGGCGAGCCAAGGCTCGCCCCTACATGACCTCATTGGCATTGGAAGTCTGGACCATTTCCTATGCCCGATTTCTCCTGTCAAATGGTTATACCATGCCAAATCACGTAATCTCTCCAGCGGCGACGAAAGTCTCCCCCTGATGCTTCGGGGGGAGATTTAGAGGGGGGTAGAATCCTCGGAATCGCCATCTTCAAATTCCAAATCGCTCAAGTTGATCTGCGGCGTCTCATTGACGGCCGGCTCGCTGATTACCGTCTTGACATCGGCGAAGGGCAAATCGGCCGAGGCGGAACCGGTGGCGGCTTGCATCAGCAGGGTCAAGCGCGCCGCCATGCTGGAGGGATCGGGATGGATGCCGTCTTGCAGCAGCGCCGTCTCAAAGACTTGCTCGACCACGGCGTCGATCAAGCCGGCGTCGCCGTTCTTGCTGATTAAGCCGCTCAGATTGTGCATCAGCGGATGGCGCGGATTCAGCTCCAGCGCCTTGACCGGCAGTTGGTAGTCTTTGTCCAGCAAGCGATTGATGCGGTACATATAGCGGCTGCCGCTGTCGTCCTCGCTGACCAGGCGCGCCGGGCTGCCGACCAGGGTCCTGCTCTCGCGCACATCGCTGACGCGCTCGCCCAGCCGCGCTTTAACCCGCTCCTGCAAGGCGGCGAAGGAATCGGTCTCCAGCGGCGCTTCGGGCGTCGCCGCTTCTTCGTCCACCTGCCCGACTTCGTCCAGGTCCAGCTCGGCCGAATCGACGCTGACCAGCTTGTGGCCCTTGAAGTCAGTCAAGCCCATGGGCAGCATGGCATCAACCGGATGCGTGAAGTAGAGCACTTCGATGCCGCGCTGGCGGAAGGCGTCCAAGTGCGGGCTGCGCGCGCCGCTGCCGTAGTCATCGGCGATGATGTAATAGATGTCGTCCTGGTTTTCCGGCATGCGCTCTACGACCTCGTCCAGCGAATAAAACTTACTGGGGTCGTCATCGTGCGTGGTCTGGAAATAGAGCAGCGGCTCGAGGTCGCTGCGGTCTTCGCTTTCGATGACCAGGCCCTGCTTGAGAAACGCGCCGAATTCCTGAAAAACGCTCAAGTACTTGTCGCGGTCGTTCTTGGCCATGCGTTTGAGCTCGCTGAGCACGCGACGGGTGACGGTCTTCTTCAAGCTCGCCATGACGCGGGTGGCCTGGATGCTCTCGCGGCTGACGCTGAGCGGCAGGTCTTCGCTATCGACCACGCCTTGCACAAAGCTTAAGTATTCCGGCAGCAATTCGCGGTTGTATTCTTCGATCAGCACCTTGCGGGCGTAGAGCTTCAAGCCGGGTTCATTACGCGGACTGAACATATTCTGTTCGGCGCTGCCGGGCAGGTAGAGCAGCGCGTAGAATTGCATAGGCACATCGGCGCGCATGTGGATGTGATGGCTGGCGCCGGCGAAATCCATGGTCAGCATTTTGTAGAAGCTGTCGTATTCCTCGGCCTCGACTTCGCTGGGGCTGCGCCGCCAGATCGCTTGCTGCTTGTTGGTCGGCTCTTCGTCATCGCCAACGCGGATGGGAAAGGCGACATAATCCGAGTGCCGCCGGATGATGTCCTTTATGCGGAATTCGCGCGTGAACTCGTTCTCATCGTCTTTCAAATGCAACACCACCGCTGTCCCGCGCGCGTCTTTCTCGGCCGCTTCCAGGGTGTAGCTGGCGCCGCCGGTGGCCGCCCACTTTACGGCTTCGTCTTCGGGGCGATAGGAGCGCGAGACGACATCGACCTGCTTGGCCACCATAAAAGCCGAATAGAAACCGACGCCGAATTGCCCGATGATGTCGGCGGCGCTCTCGGGTTTGTCCTGCATGGCTTCGATGAAGGCTTTGGCGCCGGACTTGGCGATGGTGCCCAGGCCGGCCACGATCTCCTCGCGATTCATGCCGATGCCGCTGTCGCTGATGGTCAGCGTGTTGGCCTCTTCATCCACCTCGATGTGGATTTCCAACTCGGCCTGCGCGTCCTGGACGGCGTCATTGGTCAGCATCTCGAATTGCAGCCGGTTCAGCGCGTCCGAGGCGTTCGATATCAGCTCACGCAGAAAGATCTCCTTCTCGGTGTACAGCGAGTGAATCAGGATGTTCAGCAGCTGCTGGGTTTCCGCTTGAAATATGTGTTGCTCGCTCATGCTCCGTCCTTGCGCCATCGGGCGCGCCGTACAATGTAACGTCCCTGTTTTATCACAGCAACGTAAGATGTAAATAAACGATCTGGTTGATTGCAGGCCGCCTAGCCCGTCAGCCAGGGCTCGGCGAAGTACTGCCCCTCGAAGCCCTCGGCGATCCAGCCGACCATGCCACGGAAATCAATCTGATACCAGGCGTAAGGCC
>JAGWBC010000238.1:0-1794 GCA_021296115.1 Anaerolineae bacterium
GGTTATCTTCCTGCGCTGAAAAATAGTCGGACATTTCGCCGGCATCCAGGCTGGGGAAGGGCGCTTCGCTCGACCAGGGTATATCCTGCGGAAGATCCGGGATGACCGGTTCGCTTGCGATCAGGGTTTCCCGATTAGCGGGCGCGGCCTTTGGGCCCTTCGATGATTCATGTTCATACGGCGGCGGGTCGTGCGTCGCCTTTTTCCGGGCCGGTGACGGCTGGTCCACCGGATGTATAGTTTGTTCCAGACGCTCTTTGAGCGTTTCCGCTGTGTCCGCGTCAAAGGCGGTATAGACGACGAGAGGCACAGTGGGCTTTTGCGGCTCGGGTTTGGGCTTGGGCTTGCTACCGCCGCCGGATCCGGGTGTCAACATTGGCGCCGACATTTGCATACTCCTGGCTACCGCGCTGATTTGTGAATGCCCCTGTCGTGGCCTGCTCTGTAACAAGCCGATCCGCTCAGCGCGGCGCTTCATTAAATTTGACTTGTCATAAGTATAGAACAAATATTCTATTTGTCAACAAGCAATTATGGCGTTTGAGCCGCTATAGATTCGGCGCGCCTCTTGCTACAATCAGGCTAAGCATATCCACGAACGCGCCCACTGCGTTTCTCACGCTGTTCAAGCCGCGTTGCCTGAGTAAAATACGCCAGATTCGTTGAATAAGGAGAACAAGCATGAAGACTGCAACTGGCAATTTCCCGCTGGGCTGGCGGCGGCGCAACTTCGCCTGGGAGCAAGACCTGGACGGCATGATCGCCTGGGCGCTGGAAAACGACCTGGAAGTCATCGACCTGGGGCGGGATGCCGATGAGATCAGCAAGACGGTGGCGGACGCCGGGCTGCGCGTCGGCTCGGCTGATCTGACCGTCTGGACCGAAATGATGTCGCCCGACGCGGGCGCGCGCCGTGATGCGGTGGCGCGCAATGCCGAGTACATCCGCGATTGCGCGGCCGCCGGCGCCAAGACCTTCTTCATTTGCATGGTCCCGGAAGACCCGTCCCGCAGCCGCGCCGAGAACTTCGGTTACATGGTCGAAAGCTACAGCGCGCTGCGCTCAGCCTTTGAAGACAACGACGCTTATCTGGTGATCGAAGGCTGGCCCGGGCCCGGCTCCCTGGTCTGCACGCCGGAGACCTACCGCGCCTTCATCGAGCAGGTGGGCTCGCCCAATATGGGCGTCAACTACGACCCGTCTCATCTGGTGCGCATGGGCATCGACCCGATTCGTTTTCTCAAGGAATTTGTCGGCCATGTCTTCCACGTCCACGGCAAGGACGCCATGATCATCGACGAGAACCTGTATCAATACGGCAACCTGCAAGAGGCGACCTTCGCTGCGCCCTTCAAATACGGCGGCATGAACTGGCGCTATACCATCCCGGGACACGGCGTCTCCGACTGGAAGATTATCCTCAGCATCTTGCAAGACAGCGGCTACGACGGCTGCGTCAGCATCGAGCTGGAAGATCACTACTATGACGACACGGAATACGAGCAAAAACAGGGCGTTTTGCAGGGCGTGAAATTCCTCGCTGGTTCATAATCCGGTCAAGTAGTGCGAATGGGCGAACAGGTGTCTCGCCCACAACCAAGCCAATATAGTGTGTAAGGGCGAGCCGGTGGCTCGCCCAAAGAAAAAAAGAGGACTTCATACAATGACCAAGGTAGCGGTAGTTGGTTTGGGAAATATGGGCTTGGGCATGGCGCGGAACTTGCTCGCCGCCGGCTTTGACGTGACCGGCTTCGACCTGCGCCCCGAGCGCGCGCGGATGCTGGCGGAACAGGG
>JAGWBC010000238.1:1799-5697 GCA_021296115.1 Anaerolineae bacterium
GGCGACCTGGCGCATGCCGATGTCATTTTCGTCATGGTCATGACCGGCGCGCAAGTCATGGACGTGGCGGGCGAATTGCGAGATACGCTGCAAAGCGGCGCGACCGTCATCGTCACCGCCACGATTGAGCCGGCGGAGATGCGCGCGGTTGAAGCAGCGCTGGCCGGGTCCGGGCTGCACTTGATCGACAGCCCGGTCAGCGGCGGCCAGTCCGGCGCTGAAGCCGGCACGCTGACGATGATGGTCGCGGCGCGTGATGACGTCTTCGCCGCCAATCAAGATGCGCTTAATGCTGTCGGCGGGCAGATCTTCCACGTCGGCGAGAGCATCGGCATGGGGCAGACGGTCAAGGCGGCCTTGCAAGCCTACATCGGCGTGACCTTCGTCGGCATCTTCGAATCGCTGGCGCTTGGCGCGGCTGCCGGCGTCAAAGGCGAGACGCTCTACAAGGTCTTCAGCAGCACGCACGTCGGCAATACGCCCTTTTTCAAGAGCTGCGCCGAGTTGATCATGGCGCGCAAGTTCGAGGACACCGGCAGTCACATCGCCACCATGGCCAAAGACCTGGGCATCAGCATGGCCATGGCGCACGAGAAAGGCATGCCCCTATTCGCCACCAGCGCCGCCAATGAGCTGTTCCAGGCCGGCATTTCACGCTTTCCCGAAGGCGACAACTGGGCCATCGTCAAGCTGCTGGAAGGATTCTCCGGCGTGGAAGTGAAGTGGTAAGGGGTCTTGAGCGGCGCGCCACAGGCTCACCCACGAAATGAGGAACGGTTAAATAATGGCGAAACTAGGCGTCATCACTGACGGCATCAGCCGCGAACTGGAGCATGCGCTGTCGGTCATGAACGAATTCGACCTGACGCAAGCCGAGCTGCAATTCCTCTGGGACAAAGAAGTCGGCGACCTGTCGGACGCGCAGCTGAACCGCGTGCAGCAGCTTGTGCATGCCCACGAAGTTGAGGTCTCCTGCATCTCCCGGCATGTCTTCGGCGGGCTGGCGCTGGCCGATATTTCGCCGACCGCGCCCGCCTACCTGGCGCATCTGGACGCGCTGGGCCGCTGCATCGACATGGCGCAGGCGCTGGATTGTGGCCTGGTGCGCATCATGAGCTTCAAGAAAGAGATGATCCTCTTCGGCAGCCACGGCGCGGAAGCGTGGAATGTGGCGAGCGGCGCCTGGGACAAGGCGCGGGCATTGATCGGCGGCGCGGTGCAAATCGCCGAAGACCGCGGGATCACGCTGGTGGTCGAAACCGGCAACAATGCCATCACCAACTCCGCCTGGCTGGCTTGCAAGCTGATTGATGAGTTGGGCTCCGAGCGGCTGAAGCTGCTCTGGGATCCGGCCAACGCGCTTTACTCCACCGAAGTCGCTTATCCGGACGGCTATAGCGCGCTGCGCGGCGGTTGCCTGGGGCATATCCATCTCAAAGATGTAGTGGTGGACATTGCCCGAGCGACTGTGACTTGCCGCCAACTGGGCAGCGGGCAGATGGCGCCTTACCTTAGGGACCTGGCGACCGCCCTGGCCGCCGACGCTTACGACGGCGCCATCTCGCTGGAGTCGGTCTACCGTCCGCTGGGAGGCACATTCGAGCAGGGCTTCCGCGCTTCGGTGGGCGTATTGAAGGAGTTGTTTGGCTGAGATTGCTGATATAATCGCTTCGTCTAAGACTCTGCCTAGATGAGATGAAAGAGGCAATCCCATGCCCATCCCCAAAAAAGCCTTTGGACGCAGCGGTCACATGAGTACGCGTACGCTCTTCGGCGCGGCCGCCTTCGGCGATGTCACGCAGGACGAAGCCGACCGCACGATGGAGCTGCTGCTCGCCCACGGCGTCAATCACATCGATACCGCCGCCAGCTACGGCGATTCGGAACTGCGCCTCGGCCCCTGGATGGAGACGCATCGCGACCAATTCTTCCTCGCCACCAAGACGGGCGAGCGAACTTATGATGCCGCCAAGCGCCAATTCGAGCGCTCGCTGCAGCGCCTGCGCGTCAGCCAAATCGACCTGATCCAACTGCACTATCTCGTCGGCGAAGACGAGTGGGAAGTGGCGATGGGGCCCGGCGGCGTACTGGAATATCTGCAGGAAGCGCGCGAGCAGGGCTTGGTCAAATACATCGGCGTGACCGGCCACGATGTCGCCATCGCGCGCATGCACCAGCGCAGCCTGGAGCGCTTCGACTTCGACTCGGTGCTGCTGCCCTACAACTACCTGATGATGCAGAACCCGATCTATCGCGCCGGCTTTAATGAAGTGGTCGAGATTTGCAAAGCCCGCGACTGCGCCGTGCAGACGATCAAGGGCATCACCCGCCGGCCCTATCTGGGCGAGCAGCGCAGCCACGCCACCTGGTACGAGCCGCTCACCGACCAAGCCAGCATCGACAAAGCCGTGCACTGGATTTTGGGCAACGAAGACGTATTCCTGAATACCGTCGGCGATATCCACGTCTTGCCGCTGGTGCTGGACGCCGCCGAGCGTTACCAGGAACGCACGCCGGACGCGGTCATGCAGGCGATGGCGGCCGAGTGGGAGATGGCGCCGCTGTTTGTCTAACTGCCGGGACAACTAGAGTTCAAAGTCGAACGGCTTCCGAAGTCATTTTATCTAGCAGGAGTCGCGTATGTCTCTGTTGAGATGGGTTGTTTATGTGTTTCTGTTGCCGTTAACGCCGATTATTGTGGCTCTGTTCATAGTTTCTGGGCAACCTGGGCCCACAACTAACTTGAGCGAAATGCTCGGAGGCACGGAGTTGTACTTCATTGCGCTGGTGATTCTAGCTTTTACGGCGCGCGATGTTGAAACGGCGCGTGGCAATATGATGGCCAGCGACCGTTTCCAACTCTTGCGGACCGCGATCCTGGTGGCAACAGTCTTTGTCGCGATGATCGCCTGTTTTGTATACATTGATGAACGAGTCATTGAACTCGGCCTTTTCAACGGTTTTCTGGTGGCGCTCGGTGTCGTCACGACCTTGCTTGCAAGCAGTCTCAGCATTGTGGCGCAAGCGATGCTGGCTAGCTATATGCCAACCGACGCTCCCGGCTCCAAGCGCAAGCGAGCTGCTGTCGAGCAGTAGTCAGTAACTACAGCGCCATGACAATCCCCCGAATCCGCTCCATAGAGGCGTAACTCCGCGCATACTCCGAGTCTTGATCTCCCAGCCTCAGTCGCGGACTGCGATATTCCATCGGGCCATCCACCATCTGCTTGCCCGAAAAGTGAAAGGTTTGCGCGCCGGTTGCCTCGGCGATGCGGCCGATATTGCCCGGATTGATGCCCGCGCCAGGCATGATCTCGATTCTGCCCGCCGCCCGCGCTACCATCTCGGCGATCAAGGGGATGCCCTCCGCGGCAGTTTCCGCCTGCCCCGATGTGAGCAGTGTATCCACGCCCATATCGATCAGCTGCGACAGCGCGGCGCGCGGATCACGGCACATATCGAATGCGCGATGGAAGGTGACGCTCAGCGGACGCGCTAACCCCACCAGCTCGCGCGTTCTGCGGCCGTCGATATGGCCGTCCGCCAGCAGAATGCCGAAGACGACGCCATGCGCGCCGGCCGATTTCACCAGCTCAATGTCGCGCCGCATCATCTCAAATTCGGCGTCTGTATAGAGGAAGTCGCCTCGCCGCGGGCGGATCATTACATGGATCGGGATTTGCAGCCGCTCGAGCGCCAACTGAACCGCGCCTAATGACGGCGTGATGCCGCCGCTGCCCAGGTCGGCACAGAATTCCACGCGGTCGGCGCCGCATTTCTGCGCGATCAACGCCGATTCCAGCGAGTCGACTGCGACTTCAAAGCGGTAGGCCATCAGTTGGGGTAGGGGATCAGCTCAACCTGCGGCAGGAAGCGCTGCATATCGGCGATGTCATAG
>JAGWBC010000238.1:5713-6179 GCA_021296115.1 Anaerolineae bacterium
ACGCCCAAGCGCAAACCTTCTTCCAGCGGCTGCTCGTGATGTATGGCGTGCGCCATTCCAGCCAGCACCGCATCACCGGCGCCCGCTGGGCTGCTGACCTCGACCGCTATCGGCGGGATGCGATAGCTGCGTTCCCGCAAGACTGCCAGCGCGCCGTCCTTGCCCATGGTGATGACCACCTGCGTGCCGTAGCGCTCCAATATTTCGCGCCCGGCCTCATACAGCTCGGCATCGCTCTTCAGCTTGCGGCCGACCAAGGCGGACAGCTCGTGCTCGTTCGGCTTGATGAAGTCGGGGCGGGCGCGTAATCCGGCGTCGAGATTCGGCTCAGACGCATCAAAAATGACCGGCACGCCGTGCTCTCGCGCCAGCTCAATCGCGTCAAAATAGAAGTCGGGCCTCATGCCGGGCGGCAGCGAGCCCCCGGTGATCACCACCGTGGCGCCATCCAGCGCCTCCAGGTAGC
>JAGWBC010000239.1 GCA_021296115.1 Anaerolineae bacterium
ACCTACCGTCAGAATTCGCGGGATGGTTGTGATTTTGTGGCTGCCCCGAATTACGGGCGATCAACTCTGTGGTTAAAAAATTTTGGTGCGATTGCTCTGTCGGCCTCGTCTTTGATCCACAAGGCGACGCTGTCTCCCCGGCGCCGAGCATCAGGCCAACTTCTTCGCTCGGAATGCTGAAGGATTAGCGCTGCCCTTGCTCGACGAGGCTGATGCCGCTGTCCAGGTCTGGCGCCGCCTTCTGCAGAACATGGTCATACAACAGGATTTTGCAGGCGGCATTCCCTCAGTCTTCCTCGAAAAACAGGTCGGGATCAAATCCCTCGGGCAAGTTGTCAAGCCCGATTCCCCTCGCAATCGGCGGCAAAGCGATCGGCGCGGCGGGAAACGGAACCCTTGACGATTGTTGCGGGCTTGGCGCGGACGGCGGCGTGAATCCAGTAGACTCGGCGCTGCCAAGCTGCCCGAGGCGAACACGCTGCAACCACTCATGCGCAGCGCCGGAAATTGAGCCCAAGCCCATGAACAGCGCGCCGGCATTAAAGAGGAATCCCACTACGGGCAGGGAGGCGAATAGCGCCAGAAGCGCTGCGCCGATGAGTACGCTGAGTCGGGGTCTGCGCCGCGCTTGATCGGGACCCAAAGCGACATTTAAGACCAAACGGCCCACACCCAAGCCGACGACTGCGCGCGCGATAAAGATCGCTGTGAAATAGAAGACGCCGATGACGCCGATGTCAAATAGCCCCAGAAACGCGCCCGCCACCAGCGCCACGCCATCCAGATGCAGCGCCAGCGGCAGCAATATCGCGATGGTCGTGATAATCAGCAGGATGAGTACGACGGGGAAGGAAATGATGAACAGCAGCATGCCGATGACAAAGCTGTGTACCGGCCGGCCGCGCAGATGCGACAGGGGGTGCTGAAACTGCTTCCTGGCCAGCGCCAAACCCAGCAGACCGGCCGTCAGCAGCACGGTCAGCTCGCGTTTGAACTGGTCGTAGAATCTCGACCCCAGGCCCTGCTGCGGCAAGTCGGGTATCAGCACGGGAGTTGTAGAATGGTATTCGATTTGGCCATCTACGCGGCCCTCAATGATGGCTTCTGCGGGTCCAAAATATTCCAGGCGCCCGCTGATGCGCCCCCTCGGCGCAATCGTGAGGCCGGGCGCCGCCGCCGAGAATTCGATATCCAGCGGCAGCAGCAGGGTCTCTAAATCGGCGGCATCGGTTTCAGGATTGCCGACCGTAGTGTACACATCGCCCTGAACCAGATTGCTGAGCACGAAGGCCGAGCCCCAGTAGCTGAACTCATCATCGACCCTGCCATCGATCAGGACCTGGTAGCCAACGCCGGTGACCGGCCCCGCGATCTGCGTATTCTCGGCAAAGGCGGCCGATAGCGCGGCGAAGATCAGCTGTCCCTCTACCGGGCGATGTGGCTCGGCGGCGGGCGCGTCCAGATGCAGCATCAGGCCGACATAATGCAGATCGCCCTGGATAGCGCCGCTTTGCTCCAGCGTCAAGCCGGCCAGATACACATTTTTGCCGATTTCGCCGCTGATGGTGGCGCGCAAGCCGATGCCGATCAGATTGCCCTCGACCCGGCCGGCGATGGTCAGGTTCTGGCAGAAAGTAAATAGCGAGCCCTTGATAACCGTGTCCGCCGGAATCGTGCAATTTTCGCCCTGCCGCAACTCACGGGCAAATACGACGCCTGTCGTTAGCAGGCAAATCACAGTGGCGAACAGCGTCAGGCGTAGTGCTTTGAGCATTTGAGTCGGTCTCGGCGCGGTCGATGTCATGCTCATTATAGTCGAGTTGGCCGAATGTTCTCGCTCAGCCGAGGGGCTCAGTAGGCGGACTCGGGCGGCGGCGCCGACGGATCATGATCCGGGTTCATCGGCGTCCAGATGGGGTACAAGAGATGTTGGTCGGGCCAATCGTAGCGCGGACGCAGGGCCACGATCCGCCCGCCGGTGATGCTGATGTAAATCCAGCCTTCCGGGCTGACGGCGACCGCCAGCGGCTGCTGCGGATATATGCCAAAGCCCAGCTCGTTGAGGTGGATGAACTGCTGCCAATAAAGCGCTTGGCCGCGATAGGGGATGTAAGCCTGCCGCCCGCTCTCGTAGGCAAAGGGAAAAATCACTGTGACGCCCAGTGGTTGGTCATCGTCGTCAAAGGCTATCATGATGACTTTGTAGCCGACAAAGTCGACTTGGCTGGGCTCGCCGCTGAGAACGACAATCAAGGTGTCTTCCGTGCCGGGCAGCAGATCATGAGGATAGGCTGCCAGGCTGATGGGTACCGCGCCCGTACCGAAGCGCATAGCTGGTTCGATGCCCTCGCCGCAGTCGATGCCGCCCTCGATATTCGCCGTCGCAGCGCCCAGGCAGTAGGGGAAGCCGTACCAGCCGCCCGCTTCCAGCCGATTGAGCTCGTCCAGCGCATTCCGTTGCTCTTGGCGCGGCGCGCTGTCCAGCGTCCACAGTTGGCCGCGATACCAGGCGACATCAGCCGGATTGCGGAAGCCGGAGGCGAATACCTGTCGCTCGCTCCCGTCCAGATTCATGCTCAGAATGGCGCCCCGCTCGGCATCGGCGAATTCGCAATTGCTGCAGGGCGCGCCGACAGCCACATAGAGCCGCTCGTCCGCGCCGACAGCCAAGCCCGCGACCGGAAATCCAGTTCCGGTCGGCAAGTCATCGACCAGCGTCGTGACCTCGCCCAGTGCGGAAATCCGATAGATATGCGGTCCGCCGGCGACGTATAAGTCTCCCTCGTGGTATGCCAGGCCGTTGGGCTGCGTCAACCCTTCGGCGAAGACCCGCATGTCGTCCGGCAGGGTATCGCCGTCCGAGTCGCGGATGGCCATCACCAGGCCGCTCAAGGGGCGCGCAGCGTATAGCGTGCCATCGGGCGCTGCCTCCAGCGCAGTGAAGGAAAGCGGCTCCAGCTGCGGATCGTGCGCGACGTCTTCCGGGCACCAGCGGCGGGTATCGGTATATAGCTCGCCGCGGATGACGGTTGGACGATCATCGCAAAGCGGCAAGTCAGGCTGCGTCAGGCTCGCCAGCGGCGCGCCCAGCGTCAAGCAGAGCGCCAGCGCTGCCCGCCAGCGCTTTAGTATCGCAGCGACAGGCATGTCAAGCCGCCATCCATCTTGACGAATTCAGACATATCCAGCGCGATGACAGGGCCGCAATGCCGTTTCGCCGCTTGAAACGCCTGCGGGCAATCGGCGGCTACAAAGAGCGTGTCATTGACCGGCAACACATCGGCTGCGTGTCCCTCTTCCGGCGGCAGTGTGAAGACTTGCGCCCAGGACAAGTCGAAGTCCGTCTCTAGCGCCGGGTCATGGATCAAGACGCCGGGCGCCAACTCCGTGAGACCGCTCTTCAAATGCAAGACGCCGCTGAAGGAAACCGGCTCAACGCGTATGTCGCCGCATACAGTGTGCAGCGCGTCGCGTAAGGCGCGATAGCCGGCCCGATTCGTCCGCTCGGAGATGCCGACCAGGACGCGGTCGCTGCAGAAGAGCGCATCGCCGCCGTCAATGCGGGCATCGGCGGGCGCGTCGACGATGCGCAGATCGCTCAAATGCGCCTTGAGGGACTCGCCTTCGCCTTGCCGCGAAGCCGCGCCCGACCGGCAATGAAAGGCCAGGTCGCGGAAGATAACAAAGGGGTCTTCCACGAAATGCCCATCGGGGAAGCGCTCGTCGGCCGGCAGGACGGTGACGTCCAGCCCGCAGTCTCGCAGCGCGCGGACATAGTTATGGTACTGCTCCAGCGCCCGGGCGTAATCCGGCGGGCCCAGATGCGTGGCGGTCGTCACTCCCTCGGCGAAGTTGGGCGCGGGCAGCCGCATCAGGGTCATGGAATAAGCACAGTGAAAGGACTGATTTTGTGGTTAGAATTGACCTTCCCACTTTACAGGCGGTTCGGGAGATTCGTATACCTTTTCGCGTGTCCACTTATGTAGTACTTCTCGGATTTCTCTCGGTACGGTGAACTTTACGAAAGTAAACGAGTTATGACCTTTCTCTATTTCCCAGACCTCAGGATTCGCTAGAATTGACTCTTCTATAGAGTGCGCAGGTGCGTAGCCACCGATTACTTGACAATCGTAATGCCAGGCTACTACGGAGTAGCCGCTGTACAAGAAAAGCTGTCCTTTGTGATAGCATCCGGCCTCTACATCCTTCAGAGCCGCGTTAACGTATTCGTCCTCGCTTGGGTACAATTCTTTGCCCATACGGCTGGAGAGGTAATCCATCATCAGTTTCTGATAAAACGCTAGGTAGTCTGCTCGCGATCGCCAGTTCACAACGGTGTTGG
>JAGWBC010000240.1 GCA_021296115.1 Anaerolineae bacterium
GGTTCGAGAGATCGATGACGCGATCAGGCTGCAGGTCATGCGGCAGCGCATCGGCCAGGCCCAGGGCGGCGATTTTGCGGTCCCGCAGCAAAATCCAGGCGTCTGATAATTCGCGCCGGCCTTCGTCCATGGTGGCCAAACAGCGAATGTTCTTGAGCAGCAAATTTGTCATGGAGCTAATCGTCTCTGTTTCATGTGCCATGATAGGCGACTTGCACTGGCTGCCGACAAAATTTTAGTCTCAGCCTCAGCCGGGTCTCATGCTACTGCTTGATGTCTGCAATTCGTTGCGCCGCTTTCAGCGTATTTGCCAGCAGCATGGTGATGGTCATGGGGCCAACGCCGCCGGGCACTTTGGTGATGTAACCGGCCACCTGCCGCGCCGACTCGAAGGCTACATCGCCGACGTAACGATAACCCTTTTCGCTGGTCTCGTCCGGCACGGAGTTGGAGCCGACATCAATGACGACTGCGCCCGCTTTCAGCCAGTCGCCCTTAACGAATTCGGCGCGCCCGACAGCGGCCACGACGATATCAGCCCCTTTTACCACAGCAGGCAGATCACGACTGCGGCTGTGGCAGATGGTCACGGTGGCGTTGGCGTTGGTCAGCATCAGCGCCACCGGCAAACCGACGATATTGCTGCGGCCGATGACAACGGCTTGCGCGCCCTCAACTGGTACACCGGTCTCGTCAATCAAAATCATGACCCCGGTCGGCGTCGCCGGCGTGAAACTTGGCTCGCGACCGCGCATACCGAGCCGGCCGATGTTGACGGGATGGATGCCGTCGACATCCTTGGCCAGGCTGATTTGGCTGAGCACGGCCTCTTCGTCGATGTGATCGGGCAAGGGCAATTGCGCCAGGATGCCATGTATGGCCGGGTCCTCGTTGAAGCCGCGGACGGCGTCTTCCACTTCTTGCTGCGTGGAGGCCGCGGGCAAGATTTGCGCTTCGGAACGGATGCCGACGCGTTCGCAGGCTCGCCGCTTCATACGGACATACATGGCCGAGGCCGGGTCGTCGCCCACCAAGACGACACCCAGGCCCGGCATTGCGCCTGTCCTCTTGACATAGTCGTCAGCCGCGCCGCCAATCTCGCTGCGGATTCGCTTGGCTACCGCTTGCCCGTCAATGATTCTCGCCGGCATGTCGCATTCCTCTCGCTATGACCTGTCACGCCGCCGCCCTCGCTCGTATGTTGGCGACGGCGCTTGGACTTGAGCAGGCAGTCTTCGACGTGAAATCGGATTCATGCTTTACTATGGAGTAAGATCAGTCCTCTTGCTACACTTTATGGCGCAAGCGTCTCTTTTAAGGATAGCACATTGTGAGCACATCCAAGACAGGCCCGGGTGTGATTATTGTAATGATCGGACCCGGCGGCGCCGGCAAAAACGCCATCATGAAAGCGCTGATGGCGGAAAACCCGGCCATTCGCCAACTGGCGACAGCAACCACTCGCCGGATGCGCGGCGACGAAGCGCAGGGGCGCGAACATCTCTTCGTCAGCAGAAAGCGCTTTGAGCAGATGATCGCCAGCGGCGAGCTGCTGGAATACCAGGAAGTGACGCCCGGCAAATATTACGGCATCCCGCGCCAAACAGTCGCCGATGGTCTGGCAGCCGGCGAGATTCGCATTGCCGACATCGAGGTACTGGGCGCCAAGGTGCTGGCCGATACCTTTGCGGACAATGTCGTGCAAATTTTCGTCACGGCGCCCGGCGCGACTATTGACGAGCAACTGGCTATACTGAAGAGACGCATGCAGGAGCGCGCCGACCCGTATACCGATATCGATCAGCGCCTGCAACGGGCGGAGGAGCTGGAATTGCCCTATCAAAGCCAATGCGATTACGTCGTGGTGAACGACTCCTTATCAGCCGCTATCGACCGAACGCGCGGCATCGTTCAGCGAGAATTAGCAGCGCGCCAGTTGGCCGGAGCGCCCAAATGAGCGATTTAGCGCCTTATCACCGCGATATGGGCGCGCGCCTGGCGCCGGACGGCATACCGCTGGATTACGGCGACCTGTCGGCCGAGTATGAGGCGGCCGACCGCGCTGCGATTCTGCTGGATCGATCACACGAGGGCCGAATTCTGGTCAGCGGCGACGATCGGCTGAGCCTGATTAATCGCATGTCCACCAATGATCTGAGCGCGTTGCCGGTCAACGACGGGCGAGCGACGGTTTTCACCGACGCCAACGCGCGCATATTATTCCGAGCCGACTGCACTCATCGGCCGGAGGGATTGCTGCTCATCAGCGAGCCCGGCCAAGGCCCCAGCCTGGCCAACTTTCTGCGGCGCAATATCTTCTTCGGCGACAAAGCGGCAGTCAGTGACCAAAGCAAGGCCACGGCGCAATTCGCCCTGCATGGGGCGCGAGCCGACCAGATCGCCTTTGCGCTCGACGGGCGTCTACGCGATCTGCCGGCCATGGGCAGTCGTGATTGCGTAGTCGCCGGATTCTCGACAATTCTGTCGCGGCGCAAGCCACTTAGCGGTGGTCATTGGTCTCTGATTTGCGCGGCCGATGATGCCGCCGCTGTGCACAAACAGTTGCTTGAATTGGGTCAGCCCCTTGGACTGCGGCTGGCCGGCTCGCTCGTATTCAACATTTTGCGCATACGCGGCGGACGCCCCGGCGGGCGGGAATTGTCGTCAGATTATATTCCCCTGGAAGTGGGGCTTTGGGACGAGATCAGTTTCAGCAAGGGCTGTTATACCGGCCAGGAAATCATCGCCCGTATGGAGAGCCGCGAGCGCGTGGCCAAGGCTATGGTCAAAGTAAACTTGTCGAGACTGGTTTCCGCGCCGGCGCCTTTGTACTACGGGGGCCGGGCGGTTGGCGCGCTCACCAGCAGCGTCGAGGCGCCGGACGGGGACGTCTTCGCGCTGGCGGTCGTCAAAGTCAGCTGCTGCCAGCCCGGCACAATTCTGGATTTTGAGGGCGGCCAGGCACAGGCGCGCGTCGCCGACTTTGCCGGCGTCCAGCCGCCCTTCATCCAGAGGGTCGCGCCGCGAACGTAGATTCGGCGCGCTCGGCCAATTATGCGCCTTGGCGACCTGGCGGCGGCTCATCAAAAAACAGCGCCCACCACAATTCCCAGTTGTTGGGCTTTGGCTCGGTCGTTTGGAATTCGACCAGCCGGCGCGGCGGGGTCGGCTCAGCGGCAGCCGCGCCCACGCTCTGCGGCAGAATCAAGAACTCGCCCTCGCGTATCATTTTGCCTTCGTCGCGCGCCCAGTATTCGACGTAGGCATCGCTCTTGACATAGTCCAACTCGGCGATCAGCCGCTTTTGCTCGGCTAGCAGCACGTCGATTTCGCGACTGAACTCGGCGTGTATTCGCGCCAGGTCGCGGTCCAGGCTGATGCGGCTGCTGAAATTCAGCGCCAGCACCAAACCGATGGTCAGCGCGACGGCCAACATCAGTTGAATGCTTGTCAATCGACGAGCAAAATGATTGCGCGCCGGCGCGCTTGCTTCGACGCCGCTGTTGACTATCGCCTCGGTCATAACAGGTCACAGTTTGTACGGAGTTGACAGCTCTTATCTTAGTACAGCGCGCGGAATCCGGCAGCGCCGGGCCGGCGCAATTTAAACCGGCAAACGCAACAAAAAAACCAGGCCTGAACGCCGGGTCGTTTCTGTGCCGAAGGTGGGAGTCGAACCCACACACCCCGAAGAGAACTACGCGCTGAACGTAGCGCGGCTGCCAATTCCGCCACTTCGGCTGCTGAGCAGTCCGCAGTATAACGCTTGGGGGCCAAATGTGAATATCGCGCTTAGGCGGCGGAGTGGCTAACTCGGTGGATGTTTTGATATTGGTATAAAGTCTTGGCATGACCCAATGTCCT
>JAGWBC010000241.1 GCA_021296115.1 Anaerolineae bacterium
TTCACATCCTTGCGCGCGCGAAAATGAATATAACTGCCGTTGCCGGTTCGGCTTTGTTCGTCGAACGCGTCACCGATAAGCTCATAAAAGATACGAGTAACGCAGGGCCATAAGCAAAGAGGCCCGCCCTACGACAGTCCTCTGATTCTGATGCGGAATGCGGCGCCGAGCCCTCGGCGACTTACTGATTCACGGTATCGCCGCAATAGGCTTGCAGCGTCGCGAACCAGGCCATCTCGTTGGTGACCCAGTCCTTGTCATCCAGCCACTCGTAGGGGTGCGAATCCAGCGTCTCCCTGCGCGTATAGAAGAACTCGATGTCGACTTCTTCGGAGGTCCAATCGGCGCTGCTGTATTTGTTTTCGCCGACCTTCTTGTAGTCGCCGCTCCTGACCAGCGTGTCGA
Source organism: Anaerolineae bacterium (assembly GCA_021296115.1). GTDB lineage: Bacteria > Chloroflexota > Anaerolineae > Aggregatilineales > Phototrophicaceae > UBA6055. The sequence goes on from JAGWBC010000241.1 coordinate 406, forward strand.
TGAATCCCTGATCATAGATGCGATAGTAGACGTGGGGCTCGTAACCTGGCGGCATGCCGCCTACGCAAGCGATGGCGGTCAGCAAGCGGTTGCCGGTGGCCGTATCGTGGGGATCGACATAGAAACCCATCGGCTCGTGCACCCGCATGATTTCCGGTTCTTCCACGGGCTTCATCCGATTCTTTTCCAACTCGGCCGACTTGGCATCCACCACGGCTTGTGTATCTTCCAGGTCGCCTTCCAGGGCGTCGATCTGCGCCTCACGCTTTTTCAGCTGGTTGGAGGCTTCGTCCAGGGCGGAGGCGGAATCTTGCGCCAACGCGCGGGCACGCTCCAGGTTGTCCTCGAGATCAGCGATGCGGGCGTCCTTCTCTTGCAGAGACTTCACGGCTGCGTCCAACTGCGCCGAAGCCGTCCCCAAGTCGCTTTGCGCTGCCGACAAGGCCGCCGTCAGAATCACGATTTCCGCGTCCTTGTCTTGCAGCGATTGCTCGGCTGCGTCCAACTGCGTCGAAGCCGTCCCCAAGTCGCTTTGCGCTGCCGACAAGTTTGCCGTCAGAATAGCGATTTCTGCGTCCTTCTCTTGCAGAGACTTCACGGCTGCTTCCAATTGACCCGAAGACGCCCGCAAATTGGTGCGGGCTTCGGACAAGGCCGTCGTCAGAATCGCGATTTCCGCGTCCTGCTCTTGCAGCGAGTTTTCGGCTACTTCCAGCTGAGCCGAGGCCGTCTGCAAGCTGTCGCCCAGGCTGGTAATTTGAGCTTCACGTTCGAGCAACTCGTTCTGCGCCACTTCCAATTGCGCCGTTGCGGATTGCAGGGCCGCCGCCGATGACTGCAACTCCTGCTCCAGGCCAGCAATCTGCGCGTCACGTTGCTGCGCCAGTCGGTTCTGCGCGCCCTTCAGCTGCTGCGAAAGCGTCTGCGCTTGCGTACGGGCGTCCTGCAAGTCGGCTTGCAGGGCCGCGATTTCGGTCGCGCGCTGCTGCAATTCACTGCGGAGCGCCTCCAACTCGACCGCCTGCGTTTGCGCCAAAGTCTGGGCATCGCGCAGTTCAGCTTCGATGATCGCAATGCGCGCATCCTTGTCCACGATCTGTTGTTCCGCCAGTTCCAGTTTGGTCGACTGAGTCTGCGCGCTACGCTGAGCTACCTGTAAATCCGCCTCGAGGCGCGTGACCTGCGCAGACTTGTCGCTGAGCTGGCCTTCAGCGAATTCCAGCTGGGCGGCCTGTGTTTGAACTTGCGCTTGTGATTCCTGCAAGTCCAGCGCAATGCCGGCGATCTCGTCGTCTTTGTCTTGCAGCTGCGCTCGGGCCAGGTCCAGTTGATCCTGCGTGGAGCGCAGGCTGCTCTGCGAATCCAGCAGAGCGTGCTGGGCCGTTTGAAGGTCTGCCTCTATGGTCACGATGCGGGCGTCGCGTTCCTGCAACTCGCTCTGGGCGAATTCCAACTGCGCTGATGTGGAATGCGCGGCTGCCTGCGCATCCTGGAGGCTTGCTTCTAGGCCGGCAACTTCGGCATCCTTGGCTGTTACTTGCTCCCTGGCCAATTCCAGCTGCGCCTCAGCCGCTTGCAGCGATCCGTGAGCATTCAACGAGGCCGTCTCGGCACGCTGCAGTTTCGTCTCCAAATCCGCGATGCGCCCATCTCGTTCCGCCACTTCATTCGCGGCGTATTCCAATTGAGCCGCCTGGGTATGCACGGTCGCTTGCGAATCTTGCAGCTCGGCTTGCAGGCTGGCAATGCGGGCGTCCTGCTCTTTCAACTGAGCCCGCACCACGTCCAGCTCAACCGCTGCGGCTTGCAAATTGCCTTGCGAATCTTGCGATGCGCTGTCAGTGTCTTGCAAGGCGGCCTGCATGCTGGCGATTTGAGCCTCTTTCTCAGCAAGGCGATTCTGGGCGAATTCCAGCTGGGCATTACGGGTATGTACAGTCGCCTGCGATTCTTCGAGCTCGGCCGCATAGGTCGCGATCTGCGCGTCCTTTTCCTGCAATTGCTGCTTGGACACATCAAGCAGCGTCGTCGTTGTTTGCCATTGGCTACGCGCATCGAACAAGGCATCTTCTGCGACCTGCAATTCAGCTTGCATGTCCGCGATCTGCTTGTCCCGGTCCTGCAGCTCGTTCTCGGCGAAACTCAACTGCGCCGCCAAGGTATGCACAGTCGCCTGGGACTCCTGGTAATCCGCTTCAAGACCGGCGTTGAGCGAGTCCTTCTCCAGCAATTGCTCCTTGACAATCTCCAACTGAGCCGCGACCGCTTGCCAGGCGCCGCGCGCGTCCGCCAAGGCGTTCTCGGTTCGCTGCAGCTCCTCCTGGGCGTCCGTGAACTGCGCGTCCCGCTCTTTCAGCTCACTTTGGGCGTAGTCCAACTGCGCTGACGTGGTATGAACCGCCGCCTGCGAGTCTTGATAGCTGGCCTGCAAGCTGACGATTTGAGCGTCCTTTTCCGCCAGCCGATTTTCCGCGACTTCCAATTGCGTCACAGCCACCTGCCAATTGCTCTGGCTATCCTGCAGAGCCGTCTGTGACTCGCGCAGGTCCGCCTCCAGGCCGGCGATGCGGTCTTCTTTGGCTTGCAGACGGTTCTCTGCCGCGCGCATTTGGATGGCGCTGTCGTCCAATATTGACTTTGTATCCTGCAAATTCTCTTCTACTACGGTGATGTGAGCGTCTTTTTCCTTCAAGCGGATTTCGGCCGCCTGCAAGCGCGCCACAGTTGTCTGTAAGGCGCTGTCCGTGTTCTGCAAGTTGTCTTCGACGGCGCTGCTGTGGCTTTCCAACTCGACGACCTTCGAGTTGGCGTCCTGCAACTGACCGCCCAGGGCATGCAGGCGATCTTGCGCCTCCATCAAGTTTGCCGACGCGGTCTGCAAGTCAGACTCGGATTCCTGCAGCAGAGTCTGCAAGCGTTGCATCTCATAAACGGCAAGAACTCCAGCAATAACTAATGCTACAGTCAGCAACAGACCCAGGACAATGCGGGAAATTTTGGGCTTTCGGATGTAGATAGTGGCGAATGGTTTATTCTTCTCTTGCTCTTGCATCACTATCTCCTGTTTATCTCAATCTTGGCGCCGCTGCTCCAACCGTTTGACGCCTCAGTCAACTGTAGGCCGCGCGGTCGGGCAAGGCTTCGACCAAATAAGGCCCCACGTATCCGGAAAAATGAGACACATATTTATGCTACTGTAACACAATTCAAACTGTTTCGCAAAAGCAAAAGAAAAACAGAGAGGGCAATTGCATCAAAATGATAGTGGCTGAAAAGGTGGGAATCTAAACTGAAAATCAACTACAGAGGGCGCAGAGAGCACAGAGAAAAACAATAAATATGTGTTCTTGTCTTATTTGAACTGTGATTTGTGGTTCACGTTTCGCTAGTGACTGTTGCCTATTCCAGGCCGCAGATTTAGTAGAATAGTCGTCTAAACTCCTACGAACTCTGT
>JAGWBC010000242.1:0-673 GCA_021296115.1 Anaerolineae bacterium
TGCGCGCGGCGCGTGGATAGCCAAGGCCGAGGCGTCGCTGAATCAATGAGGCGGAGGCTTCGCCCGCATCCACAACCAGCTTGAGCACGTCTTCCAGCATCGGGTCGGTATCGGCGAGGAACTGGCGTCGTTGCAGGCTGCGCTCCCAGGGTCCGATGGGCTTGGCGGGCAAGTTTCCCGCTTCGACTTGCTTCTCGTATTGGTCGCGCCAGTGTGCCACGACTTCGCGCGAATCCTCCTCGGAAACGAAGCAGCCCTGTACGCGCTGTGGCGCAGCCGCGTCAGATGACAAGAAGAGCATGTCGCCGCTGCCCAGCAAGTCTTCCGCGCCCGGGCGGTCGATGATCACGCGCGAATCGCCGCCGGATGCCACCGAGAAGGCGATGCGCGAGGGGAAATTGGCTTTGATTAGGCCGGTGATGACGTCAACGCTGGGACGCTGCGTGGCGATGACCATATGCATGCCGACCGCGCGCGCCATCTGCGCCAGCCGCGTGATCGCGCGCTCGGTGTCGTCCGCGTTCTTGAGCATCAAATCGCCGATCTCGTCAATCATAATGACCAGATAGGGCAGCTTAGCCTCGGCAGACTCGGCCGATTGCCGCTTGTCGTTGTACATCATGATATTGCGCGCGCCGTCCGCTTCCAGCAGTTTGTAGCGCCGGTCCATCTC
>JAGWBC010000242.1:751-4544 GCA_021296115.1 Anaerolineae bacterium
TTGGGGTCCAGCATGACCAGCTGCAGCTGATCCGGCGTGTATTGCATGAGCAGGGCGGTCGCCAGCGCCGCCATGCAGACCGATTTGCCCGAGCCGGTGGCGCCGGCAATTAGCAGATGCGGCATCTGCGCCAAGTCTATGGCGACCGGCTCGCCGGTTACGTTTCTGCCCAGGGGGATGAGCAGGGGAGAGCGATCGTTTAGCTTCTGCCGCTGATAATTTTCGCTCTCCATCACGTTGCGCAAGGCAACCAGGGCCGGCTCCTTGTTGGGCACTTCAATGCCCATGTAATTGGTGCCGGGAACCGGCGTTTCCAGGCGCAGCCGTTTGGCCGCCAGCGCCAGCGACAAGTCTTTGGCGTATGACGCGATCTTGCTCATGCGAATGCGATCGCTGCCGTCGGCTTTGTGCGGCTGCAAGGCATAGCGCGTGACAGTCGGCCCGACCTGGACATCGATGACGGTGGTCTCCAAGTCAAATTCCAGCAGCGTATTCTGGATCAGCATCGCGTTGTGGCTGATCTCAGATTCCTCAGGCATCACCATGTCGGCTGGCGTCAGGCAATCCGTAGCGGGCAAGGAGCCGCTCCACTGTGGGCGAGCCGGGGAATCGGCCTGCTCCCGGGACGAGCTGCCAAGATCGACCGGGCTCGATACGGTTTCGCTATTTTCATCAACTTGAGGAGACGCGCCTGCCGTCTTCTGGCCGGGCGCCGCTGCCTCTGACGCGCCGTTGGCGGCCGTAGCTGGACGAATCCGTTCCACGGCCGTCGCCGAGTCGGCAGCTTGCCTGCTGCCGTGGGTTTCAACAAGCGGCTTATCGGGGCTCGGGCGAATGCGCATGATCCGCGTGCGATAGCCGGGCGATTCCGCCAGCTTGCGATAGAGACTCTGCGCCTCTGCGTTCTGCACCGGCAGCGCCGCTCTCCGGGTGGTTTCACTGAAGACTTGCAGGCGGATGCCAAAACGCGAGAACAAGGCCACGATGTGTCGCCGGCGCAGACCCGTAGCAACCACCGCGCAAATCGCGATTAGCGCCGCGAATAACGACAGCGCCGCGCTACGACCCAGTATCCAGAAGAACGGATAGCTCAAGCCCCAGCCGATCAGACCGCCGCCTTGCCCGGCCCGCGCCAACGCGCGCAACTCGCTGTCGCTCTGTAACAAGTGCAAGACCGCCAGAATGCTGAGAAAGATGATTTCCAGCGCTAAAAGGCGCGCCGAGCTAAGCTGTATGCGGATGCCCGCTTTGGGCAGCCAGAGCACGACGCCGAGCGTGAAAATAGTGGCGGCGATTAAAATGGCGCCGTCGCCAAAGAGCGAGACCAGCATATCGGCCCAGGTCACGGCGACCAGCGCGTCTGATGCGATGAAAAGCGATACAAATGAGAGGATGCCGAAGACGATCATCGCAAAGCCGACGACTTCATTGATCCAGGGCGGCAGGCTGGCCTTGAGGTCCTCCCAGAAGTCGAATTCCTGGTCCGCCTCGTCCAGGGGTTTGATGATGTCTTGCGTCGTGGCTGCCGGCTGCGCGATGTCGACGTCAGTAGCGATCGCTTGCTGTGACTCTAGTGTCTGTTCATCCACTTGCGTTTACGCTGATGGCCAATTGGATTAACTCTATTCAGTATAGTCAGATTGCAGAATGGCAAGGGAGAATCCAGCAGGAATTGTGAGGCAAACCGCGGCCGGCTGCCTAGGGTGCTCGGACGCGCTGTTCCCGCTCCAGGATCTGATCGGTGACCGCCAAAATCGCGATGCGCTGCTTGCGATAAAGATCTGCCTCGCTCATGCTCAAGCGCCGCGCGACTTCGCGCACGCGTCTGCTTTCGAGAAAGCGGAGCTGCAAGATATTGTACAGCGTCCATTCCGGGCTCATCATTTTGCGCTCGCCCTGCGGTTTTAGCGCGTCTATTTCGTCCGCCAATATCTTGCGCAAGGCATGTACCGGCGTGTCTTCGGCCATGCGCACCCGGTCCTGGACAACTTGCAACTGAATCAGGTTGCTCTGCGATATGCCGGAGCCGCCCCAGTAGTGACGAAGCGCGGCGCGCACCTGTTCGAACAATTCCGCGCGTTCCGGCAAGCTAATCGCTGCGGATGAAAGCGCGCTTGACTGACGATACTCGACTAGCCCCGCGCGCGACCGAGTCATCTGGAATTGCGGCAGCAGCCCCTCAAGCAGGTTGTAGATTTCGGCTTGCAGGCGCATATCGTCCAGGCTCGTTTCGACGCGGCGGACAAAAGGTTGCAGGCTGCTTGACGGCGTCGCGGCGTCGCTATCCAGCAGGTTTTCGCCCTCGGGTAGGCCGAGCGCGCCGACGGTCAAGGCATGGGACCCGTTGCCGCTTATTCGGCGGCTGAGCAGGGGGATGAGCCTATACTCGCGCCACTGCAAATGGGTCGTCGCATCAGCGTCATCGGATAATTGCGCAATCCGTTGCAGCAGGTCGCCATCCTCCAATAGATCGCTTTCGGCAAATTCCAGCTCGCCGACTTTGCTGATGAACTCGGGCTGCGCGTGCTCAAAGCTGATGACGAAGGCACGGTCAATGCGCAAGTGATCGCAGATGGATTCGGTGGTCGCTATTATGAGCTGGGTCAGGTCGTTATGCGTCAGGACGCGGTCGCTGAGCGTCTGCAATTTTGTGATTTGCGCCTCGTCCTCATCACGATAAATGAAGAAGATCTCGAAAAATGGCAGAGCGAGCGACACAAACCACTGCCAAAGCAGCACAGCGCCAACGATGGCGGGCGGCGCGACAGCTTCGCCAGGCAAACTTAAAATCCGAGTTGCTTGTGCAGTGAAGTTCATCATGGCCAGTGCAATCAGCCCGGTGGCCGGCCCGCGCAGCAGAAAATCCAGTAATTGCTTCTTCACCAGTCGCTCGGGGATGTCCGACCCAAAGAAATAGAGTGGATAGGACAGGAAGAACATCATCAAGATGATGATGATGTTGGCGGTATTGATGACCAGCAAACCGAATACCGTAAACACAGCGCCTGCCGGCAGGACAATGGAGTAGGGGAAGATACCGATGGCGGGCGTCAGGAAAGCTATCTGCAGGTATGCCATTCGGCGCGCCGTCGACTGCGTCAGACAGCGTTTTCGCGCGCGCTGAACATTATTGAAAGCAAATCCGCTAGCCAAGGCAAAATACAGCAGATATACCAGAAAGGCCGCGCCCGCCTGAATGCTCAATGAGTCTTGTACGTCGACGAATTGAACTAGCGAGTCGGAGAAGGCGACAGACAGCAGGAAGCCCGCGCCAATCAAGTAAAGAACGCGGATAACCCGCCGCCGGCGACCGCGAGATGGCAAGCCGGTGGTAGCCAGCAGGGCGTCCGACAAATGGTAGATAGCCGCCGGTACAAAGGCGATGCCGATCCACTGAAGACGCGAGGCGATCTCGTGGGCGGCGTTGTCCGGGCCCAAGGCTATGAAAGAGTCGGAAATGTAGGCAACGGTGACGCAAGCGAGCACGACCGCGGATGACTTGGCCACGCGGTTGTTCAGATTCCGCGTCAGGTTAAACAGCAGCAGCGAGACCGCGATAATCGCGTTGCTCGCGGTCAATGTTTCGTTGACTGTTAGCAGCAGGGTCGTTAGCAAGTTCAAGGTTTACCCGAGACGCTACGATGGACCGTTAATCAGTCTCTAGTTTAGCAAAAAACAGGCGCTCTACTGCGGTCAGATGGACAGGCTGAAGAACACGGCGATTTCTCGGTTGGCAAAATGGTGATCGTTGAAGCCGCAAAAGGTGAAGCCAAGCGCCTGCGCGAATTGGATG
>JAGWBC010000020.1:0-4238 GCA_021296115.1 Anaerolineae bacterium
GAACAATCGAATGCCCGCGCCGCACAACGGCCATCACCAAGACGTCATCGGGCAAGATCAGCTCGCGCAAGTGCAAGCCGTCTATGCCCGGGTCGGTGATTGTCACCTGTATCACATCGTGATCGGGGTCGTCCTCAAAGACGATCGCGGCCAGCTGAGGCGCCCGCACAAAATGATCCAGCAGGTGCACCATGGCGTTGGCCGGGTCGAGCACATGCACACCCAATTCGCGGAAGTCCTCCAGCAGATTGTAGGTGTTCAGCCGGGCGATCTGCCGCGTGATGCCGAAGTCTTCGTAGAAGATCTGGCAGAGTTGCAGGCTCTCGGCATCATCTTGCAGCAAAGTTACCGCCACCTCGGTCTTGGGTTCGATGATCTTGCCGATCTCCGCGGCCGTAAATTCCGGCAGCCAGTGCTCATGCCGCAGGCCGTCGCTGGCCGGCGCATTCGAGACGTGCGACTGATCGACATCCACCAGCTTGACGCGCCAGCCATGCGCCAGCAGCCGCTCAGCCAGTTGCCGCGACTGGCTCTCGATGCCGACAATCACTACATCCAGTATTTCGTCCGGCTGAATGTCCTTGGGCAAATGCGATTCGCCCACCAGCCGGATGGCGAACTTGAAGAAGGGCGGCCCGGTGAGCTGGCTGATGACGATCACCGCCACCATCAGTGTCGCAAAATCATTGCCCAGCAGCGGAAACTCGTTCGCCACCTCTTTCGCCAAGCCCAAGCCGACGCCGGCCTGGGTGATATAGCCCATCCAGGTCAGCCGGTTAAATTGCGCCGGATCGCCCGCGACCAAGCCGCCCAGGTAGCCGCCGACGAAGAGCGCCAGCAAGCGCGCCGCGAAAATCGCGATGGTGATCGGCAGCAGCGCCATAACGATGCCGATATCCAGCGCGCCGCCGATCAGCGTGAAGAAGATGACGAAGATCGGCATCTCCACTTGATGCAGCAAATGGCGCAATTCACTGCGATAGGGACTGCGGTTCGTCAGCCAGAAGCTGGCCACCATACATATCAGCAGCGGCTCAAACAGCAGCTCGACCGGCAGGTTGTTGTGGCTCCAATGCCTTATTTCGCCTGACAAATAGAACACCAGATAGCCGATCAGCAGCAGCAGCGGAATCTTCAGCCAGTCTTCCCAGTGATTGCGCAAAATCAGCCCCATCAGCTGCGCCACCGCGACTCCCAAGCCGATCGACGCCAGCACCTCAAATGAGACCAGGATGATAAAACCGATGTCGAATTGCCGGCCCGTCAGCAAAGTCGCCGCGATGGACGTGCTCATGGCGAAAAGCACGACGATCAGCACATCCTTTACCAGGGTCACGCCCAGCACAGTCTTGGTGAAGGGCCCGCGCGCCCGCATCTCGTTGATGATGGCGATAGCCGACGAGGGCGAACGCGCCGCTAGTATAGTCCCCCCAAGCAGCGCCGCCGCGATACGGCCGGCCGGTGGCAAATCGCGCATGAATGGGATGTGATCCGCCAGCAGCAGGATCGCCGCGCCGCACAAGATGTACACCGCTACAATTTGCGTCAGCGTATTCCAGCCGATGCTGCGATAGCGACCGCGCAGTTCATCCAGGGCCATCTCGCTGCCGGCTGCGAAGGCGATGAAAGCCAGCGCCGTCTCGTCCAGGAAGCGCAGCGCCTCGACATTCAAGCTCTCAATAAAGCGAAAGATAAAGGGACCGGCCATGATCCCGGCCACCAGATAACCTGTGATCAGGGGCAGGTGGAAACGAGTGGCCAGCTTCCCGATCTGAAATGCCGCCAGGGCGATGAAGAGGAAACTGGCGAGGGAAAACGCCAGGAATTCAATGTCCAAGGGCTAGTCCTCAGATTAAACGGGAATCAAGATTTACCCGGTACAAAGGCGCGCGTATTGTAGCAAGGAAGGGCCATCTGTACAGTCCGTACAGATGGCGCGGTCGACGATTTATTATTCCGCTCCTGCAGGAGCCTCTCTCAACTGCCTTTCCAAATCCGCGGCCAGCCGCCCCATGATCTGAACAGTCTGCCGCAGGTCGGAGGGCGTCGTGCGCGGATTGTTCGTTACCAGGCGCATGACCGTCTTGCCCTTCAGCTGCGTGGTCGAAGCGAAGGCGAATCCATTCGCGGCCATGGCGCCCTGCAGCTCATCCGTCACGCGGTTCGCCAATGCTTCATCGCCATCAGCCGGCTGGTACTGGAAGGTCACAATCGCCATCTGCGCCGGCGTCACAATCGTCCAGCGGCCCGCGTCTCGCAGCAGCGATTCGGCTAATTCAGCCAGTTCGAATCCGCGTTCAATCGCCTGTCTCACGGCTGACAGGCCAAATACTTTTAAGCTCATCCAGAATTTTAGCGCGCGGAAATAACGCGTTAACTGAATGCCTTGATACATAAAGTTCAATTCCTGGCCGACCTCTTCTTTGCTGTGGGCCTCGGCATCAGACAGGAAGTGCGCCGTATCCTTGAAGGTATCGCTGAGCCAATGACGATCGCGCACCAGAATTGCGCTGCACTCAACCGGTTGGAACATCCATTTATGCGCGTCCCAAGCCAGCGAATGCGCGCGTTCAATGCCGGCCAGCGCCTGTCTTCTATATTGCGTTAGGCAGGCGGACGCGCCATAGGCGCCATCGACATGCAGCCAAAGGCCCTCGCGCTCGCAAAGATCGGCCAATTGATTCAGTGGGTCCACCGCGCCCGAATTGGTCGTGCCCGCTGTGGCGGCGATGCAGAAGGGCCGCTTGCCCGCTGCCCGGTCTTCCGCTATCGCTCGTTCAAGCGCCGCTACCGGCAGCCGAAAATCGGCGTCGGATTGAATTTCGCGCAGTTGCTCCGGCGCGAAACCGAGGATGCGTAACCCGCGTGAAATGACAAAGTGCGCCTGATCGGAGCAATAGACGACGGCCTCACTCATATCGCCATCCAACTGGATTTGCCGCGCCACCGCCAAGCCCGTAAGATTCGCGACGGAGCCGCCGCTGACGAACAAGCCGCCCGCTTCTTCCGGCATGCCGCAGAGATTGCGCAACCAGTTAATCGTCGCTCTTTCAACTACCGCCGCGCCCGTCCCCAGTGGATATAAGGCGTTAAAAATGTTGTAGCCGGAAGCCAGCGTGTCCGCCATGGCGCCGACGAAGTTGCTGGATGACGGGATATAAGCGAAGAAGCGCGGATGATCCAGGTGGTCTATTGTCGTCAGCACCTGGCGCTCGAACTGTTCCAATACGTCTCGCCAATCCGACCCGTCCTCTGGCAGCGGCTCCTCCAGGATTTCATCGAAGGTGGCGTGATCCAGCGCTCGCGTCACCGGAAATTGGGCTTGCGCCCCGGTATAATCCACCAGCATGTCGATGATGCGGTAACCCATTTCACGCATTTCATTGGCGCTGAGCTTCAGTTGGTCACGAGGGTTGGAGCTCCGCATGAATGGTCCTTTCGAATAAAGTGCTCCGCATGCAAGTAATACTAATAATATATCAGTTCCAATTTCGCTGCTAACTCGCTCATAAGGTTGATAGTCGTTTGCAAGTCCTGCGGCGTAGTGCGCGGATTGTTGCAGCACATGCGCATGACCGGCTTGCCGCCCAGTTGCGTGCCCGAAGCGAAGGCAAAGCCGTCTTCCAGCAGCCGGCCAACCAGGTCATGCGTCACGCGATTTGCCAGCTCCTCATCGCCGCCGGACGGCTGGTAACGGAAAGTCACAATCGCCATCTGCGCCGGCGTCACAATCTCCCAGCAGCCCGCCTGACGCAGCAGCGCCTCAGCCAGTTCGGCGTTGTCGAAGCCCGCCTCGATTGCCCGGCTGATGGCGTCCAAGCCAAAAACCTTGAAGCTCATCCACAGCCGCGTGAGCTGCACACCCTGATACATAAAGTTGAGCTCGTCGCCGTCTTGTTCGACATCCTTCAAATACTCAGGCTGCTCCTTAAATGTTTCGCTCAACCAGCGCCGCTCCCGCACCAGCACGACGCCGCATTCAATCGGCTGAAACAGCCACTTATGCGCGTCCAGAGCCAGCGAGTCGACCCGCTGCAGCCCTTTAAGCGTCCGCTCGCCACGCTCGGTCAGCATAGCTGGCGCGCCATAAGCGCCATCGACGTGCAGCCAAAGGTCTTCGCGCTGGCAGAAATCCGCCAGTTCGTCCAAGGGATCCACCGCGCCGGTATTGGTCGTGCCCGCCGACGCGATGACTAAGAAGGGCTTGCGCCCGGCCGCTCGATCCTCAGCTATCGCCG
>JAGWBC010000020.1:4300-13006 GCA_021296115.1 Anaerolineae bacterium
TCTTAAGCCCCGCGAGATAGCGAAGTGAATCTGATCGGAACAGTAGGCGACGGCGCCATGCATATCGCCTTGCAGACGCACCTGACGCGCAACCGCCAGCGCCGTCAAATTGGCCACCGATCCGCCGCTGACAAATGTACCGCCTGCTTCCGGCGGAAAGCCGAAGATCTGTCGCAGCCAGTCGACAGTCAAACGCTCGACCTGAGCCGCGCCCGCGCCTTGCAGCCAGACCGCGTTAAAGATGTTGTAGCCGGCGGCCAGCGTATCGGCCATCACGCCAGCGAAATTGTTGGCCAGCGGGATATAAGCGAAAAAGCGCGGATGATCGACATGATTGGTGGGCGTGACCACTTGCGCTTCAAATTGCTCCAACACCTCGCGCCAGGGCTCGCCCTTCCGCGGCAGCGGCTCGCGCAAGATGGCGTCCAGCGCCTGATGATCCAGCGTCCCCGCCACCGGTCGCTCGGCGCGCGTATCGTAGTAATCGATGAGCCGGTCAATGACCTGATAGCCGAACTCGCGCATCTCTTCGCGGCTGAATGACAGCGCCTCTCGCTCCTTCATCGCCCGGCAGTCTCCTTGTGATACCTCTTATATGATGGCGTTCGTCGCGATGACAGCCAAAACGATCAAGGCCACTCGATTGAGCAGCTGCTTGGAAAATCGGTCGCCGATACGCACGCCGATCAAGGTGCCCAGATAGATGACCGGCGTCAGGATCAGCGATATCAAAAGCACGTCAACAGTCATCGTTTTGGATAGAAATAGCAGCAGCAGCACTTGCAGCGGCGCATTTAGCAAGAAAAGCGTCATGGTGAAGGCCCGCGCCTGATTCGCCCGAAAGTCGCGCGTGGTCATCCACAGCACCAGCGGCGGACCGCCCATCGCCACCAAGCCCTGCAAAACGCCGCTGAGGCCGAACACCCCCGCCGAGACCGCTGTCGGCAGCTCGCGGACGGTCTCGCTGCGCGCGATTATCCGCAGCAGTACGCCGAGCAGAACACCCAGCCCGACTAAGCGCTTGACACTGTCCGTATCCATGCTCTCGACGGATAGCAGCAGCAGAACGCCAATCGGCACGGTGAGATAGCGTACGATAGCCGCCAGCCTGACTTCACTCCAGAGGATATGCGCCCGCAGCTTCCAGGCCCCGAAGAGCACCTGAATGCCGATCGCCAGTGTCGTCAGTGCGACCGACTGCGACAAGCTGAAGCCCGCCTCCACCAGCAGCGGCACCGCGATCATGCCCAGCGCGAAGCCGATCGTGCCTTGCACGATGCTGCCGCCAAACATAATGATGCCGGCTAATAGCAGCGACATTTTCCGCTCCCATGCAGCTTCTACGCTCAACGCGCAGTGTCACACAGACGGCTGCATTCGGCAAGGTCGCCTGTTCCCGCAGGCCGGGCCGAGCTCGTGCCGCGCTGTGACAGCGTACAGGCCGCCTCTGCGCCTTTTGCTCTGTCACGCCGTATATGACATTGAGCGAACAGAGCGCCAAATGTCAGAAGCGTGTAAAAATTCCTGACTGCAAAGGCGAAAGCGCCTAATCGGGGCTACAATCAAAGTATCCGCAGACGAAAGGAGCTGGGTCGATCAGAAGCGGCGCGACTGATCTGCCCAAGTGATATGGACAAACGAGCCATCGCTGAGCTAACCGTTACTGAGTTGGAGGATTTGATCAAACGTACGGTAAAGAATTCGGTCGCCGAGGTTATGATAGAATTCGCCATGGAAGCCGATGTCGAAGCGCAGATGGTCTACGAGGCCGAAATCAACGACATGCTGCGCAACGAAATGCAATCTTATGGCACATTGCTCGCAGCCATGCCTGTTACGACCGCCAAATTGGACGACTAGCCGCCTGCGCGAGCGTCGTGCCGCCTGATTAAGCCGGAATGAGGACAATTATGCATGTTTGGGATGCCATCCAGAGTAAACGCGCCATCCGTAATTTTCGTGACGAGCCGCTGCAGCCCGCCCACATCGACCGCATTCTAAATGCCGGCCGGCGTTCGCAGAGTTCCAAGAACAGCCAGCCCTGGCATTTCATCGCTGTGCAAGACAAGGCGCGCTTGGCGCAAATTGCCGAGCTGGGAGCGGGCATGGGGCATGTCGCCGGCGCCGCGCTTTGCGTCGTGATCGTCGTGCCGACGCAGAACGAGCGTACATTGTGGCATTTCTTTGATGCCGGCCAGAGCGCGGCCTACATGCAATTGGCCGCTACCGAGATCGGCGTCGGCTCCTGCCTGGGCACGATATACCAACCCGACAAGGCGCGAGTCTTGCTCGGCATTCCGGCCGACTATCAGACGCGGTTGGTGATTTCCTTCGGCTATCCCGCCGATGCCGACGGCGCAAGCCGTCCCCTGCAAGCAGGCGGCCGCCGCCTCATAGACGATGTCGCGCATTGGGAATCCTGGTAGCATGAGGCTGAGGTAAAGCAGCGCGTCCGCTATGACAGAAATATCGCTAGAGACGAATAAAGCAGAACTCGTATCAGCGCTGGGGCCGCAAGCGCGCCCTCGGCGGCTGCGTCTTTCTCCCGCTATACGCGACATGGTCCGCGAGACAACGCTTGGCCCGGCGGACTTCATCTATCCGCTATTCATCCGTCATGGCGCCGATCAGCAAGTTCCGATCGAATCCATGCCCGGGCAATTCCAGTGGACGCTCGACCGCTTGCCGGCCGAAGCCAAGGCCATCGCCGCCCTGGGCATCCGCGCTGTGATCCTCTTCGGAATCCCGGCGCAAAAGGACGCTTGCGGCAGCGATAATTACAGCGAGGGCGGCATTATCCCGCAGGCGATTCGCATCATCAAAGCAGCCGCGCCCGCTCTTGTCGTCATCTCCGACATGTGCTTCTGCGAATACACCGACCACGGACACTGTGGTATCGTCAACTCGCCGGGCAGCCCCCAATTTGATCCCAACCTGCCCGTCGGCTACCTGCTGAACGACGCGACGCTGGAACTGTTGGGCCGCGCGTCAGTCGCCCACGCGCGCGCCGGCGCTGACATCATCGCGCCCTCCGGCATGGTTGACGGCATGGTCGCAGCGATTCGGGCGGCGCTCGACGGCGATGGCTACGCCCACGTGGCGATAATGAGTTATGCCACGAAATTGGCCAGCGTCTTGTACAGTCCCTTCCGCGATGCCGCTGAAAGCCCGCCGAGCTTCGGCGACCGCAAGCAATATCAACTCGATCCCGCGAATCGGCGCGAGGCAATGCGAGAAATCGCGCTGGATGTCGAGCAAGGGGCCGATATTCTGCTGGTCAAACCGGCGCTGCCCAGCCTCGACATTTTAGCCGAGGCTCGCCGGAGGGCCGATTTGCCGCTGGCGGCTTACCAAGTCAGCGGGGAGTACGCCATGATCCATGCCGCTTCCATAAAAGGCTGGCTGGATTTGCGGGCTACGGCGCTGGAAAACCTCAGCTGCATCAAACGCGCCGGCGCCGATATGATCATCAGCTATTTCGCCAAGGACGCCGTTAGATGGCTGACATCGGCATAGGGTCTGTCCTTTCAAGATGACAGGCCGCCCATAAGCAACATATGCCGCTTACCTGTAAAATTCCATGAGCAATCAGGCAAGTTTATCGACCACGCATGGCAAGGGCTGCTGTCTGTGCACTTGAATAAGCTGTCCGGCACGCTGCGGAATCACCTTCATTTCTTCATCATTTTGCCGCTGATCATCATCTTGATGACCTGGCCCAACTTTGCTCAAGTCTTTGATACAGGCAATTTCTGGCTGGCGACGCGAAATATTGACGCGAACATGCTCTTCTGGGATGCCTGGTATCTCAAGCTGCTGCTCGGCGGACAGGCCGATTTCTACTACACGGACCTACTATTTCATCCGACCGGCGTGTCGCTTGCGTTCCACAATTTTAGCTTGCCGCACATGATTATCTTCGCCGGTTTGCAAGCGGCCATGCCGGCCTCGAACGCATTTAACGCGACCTTTCTGATACTGTCGTTTGTCACAGCCACAGCGGGGTACATCTACCTGAATTACTTGTTTCAGGACAAGTGGGTCGCTCTTTTCGGCGCGGTGGTCTTTGGCGCGGGCGCTTTCATTTTGACGCGACCAGCTCATGCCAATATCGCCTTCATCGCAACCATCCCTTTATCGCTCTACTTCCTTCACCGGGGACTGCTTGAAGTCCGCTTGAAACTCTTGCTCATTGCCGGCGCATTGGTTGGCGCGACAGCCTTCATTGGCATGTATACGCTCGTCTGTCTCTTGATAATGTTGTTGGCCTATCTGCTGTACTTTGCATTCCGGCGCTGGAACCAACCTGTCTTTTGGTCCCACATCTTGATTATGTTGCTCGTCATCGGCGCGTTCCTCGCTTTGCGTTTCTATCCGATGCTTGTCGACCCGCAGGGGATCTCCAGCGCGCTGTCCAAAAGTGCGGGTAGAGAAGTTGGCAAAGACTTGCTGGGTTATTTCGTAAACACTCAGCATCCCGTAACGCAACCGATACTCGACAGCATATTTCCGCTTCAGCCCTTTGATCGCCATTGGAACAGCGTGGTCTTCCTCGGCTACATTCCAATGCTTCTGGCCGCTTTGGCTTTCATCCGCCAAAAGAAACGCCGGCGATTGCTGCCCTGGTTGCTGCTTGCCGGTTTCTTCTTGATTATGCGTCTCGGCTCCTTTCTTACCTTCAATGGCACAGACTACCCGAATGTTATTCTTCCCAAGCATTATCTTACTCAAGCCTTTCCTCATCTCTTCAAGCCCTTCTGGGCCGTGGATAATTTCCACGCCGGTACGCTTTTCCCATTTGCTGTCCTCGCCTGCTTTGGACTGGCAAATATCCTGCGGCAGATCCAGTCGCGGCGCCGCTTGGTCTTCATACTGGTTCTAACTGGCGCAACGGCGTTTGAGCTATACAAGCCTCAGTACCCGGCTGTTATTCCGGCGGAGCGGCTGGAATTTATAGAATGGCTGCGAGGGGAGCCGGACCAAGAGACTATCCGGCTGATTAACCTGCCATTTGCAATTTACGCGCACAAAGTCTATGGCTTTTACCAAACCTATAATGGCTACCCTCACGTTGCAGGCCGCCCAACGCGAACGCCCGCGACTGCTTTCGATTACATCAACAGCAATTTCATACTCAGCGCCTGGAATAAAGCGGGTGCAGCTGCCTGTCTGCCTGGCGATCACAATAAATTCCTTGCCGCCCAAGATCAACTGCTTTCAGACGGCTTCACGCATATCATCTTGCATCGCTATTGGCGCAATGTTGCGGCGGAAGCAAAGTCGCTGCTCTATCTACCGGCCGCCTACGAAGACGATTCGGTATCAATTTACCGGGTCGACGATCTGCATCTCAATTGCAACAGCAGCGCCATCTTGAGCATGGGAGCGCAGCATAATCTTGCCGACCTCTACGGAAGCGGTCCCGCCTTGCTAAAAAATCACGTATCGGTCTTGGGCATTCACTCCTATGAGATGACTGATGGACATCTCTTCGATTATTACTCGGGCCTGGATCAAGGACTTGTGAACCTCGTGCCACTCCGTCTGGAAAATCTCGTCGGCGGGCGTAGGTCGAGCCCCCGCCTGCCGCTAATCGACCATGAGTCGGCGCTGGCGGCGACCGATATCGTCTTACTCGCTTACGATCCGCGTTATACCGGTCCGACCGTCGCGGATGCATACGAAGACTGGGTCTCGTCGGCGCTTGCTCCCTGCGGCGTCTTGGCTGAATCTGGCAGCGCTGTTGTGAGACTTTACTTGCTGCCTGGTTTCCCTTGCGCTCTCGCAACCGCCGCCGATCCACTTGGCGTACAATTCGACATCGATGCCCGGCTGGCAAATGTGATCGCGGAAATGCGCGACACAGCCCTCGATGTTTATTTCTTGTGGGAGCAACTGCCGGCGGAGAATTATTCGGTCTCCATTCAATTCTTCGACGCTGCCGGCAGCAAGGTCTATAATCAGGACTTCGTGCTCGGCGACGCGCCGCTTGCTTATCATCGCATCGACATGGCCAGCCTGCAGCCGGGGGACTATCAAGCGAAGTTGATACTTTACAACTTCGAGACTCACGCCAGCGTATCGGGCGAAGTTATCAGCAGCGGCGCGCGTTTTGAACGAGAGCTCATAATCGAAAGGGTTACAGTCGATTAGCGGCGGCCGAGCGCCTAGCCGAGTACTCTCTCCTGCCGTCGCTCGCGCGCTTTGGCGATCAAGCCGTCGAACAGCGCCTGCTGGCTCTTGTCATGCGCCGCCGTCACCTCAGGATGCCACTGCACGGCGATCAGCCAGGGATGAGCCTGTGATTCCAGAGCCTCGATGATGCCATCCTCAGCTTCCGCCACCACGCGCAAGCCGGTGCCTAAGTCGCGCACCGCCTGATGATGGCCCGACGACGTAAGGAGCGCTGTCTTCCCCATGACCTTGGCGATCAAGCTGTCCGGCTCGACATGCACAGCTTGCATGGCCCACAAGCCCGCCTCGTCGCGATGGATATCGTCGTCGCGGATATCGGGGATGTGCTCATGCAGAGTACCGCCAGCCGCTACATTTAAGACTTGCAGGCCGCGGCAGATACACAGCGTCGGCGTCTCCCGCTCCTCAAGCAGCCGCCGCGCCAACGCCAATTCGCTGCGATCTCGTTCGATATCGGGCAATAGCACATTCGGATGCCGACGATTGCCCCCGTACTCCGCGGGATCGATATCCGTGCCACCCGTCACCACGACGCCGTCCAACAGGGGCAACAGCTGCTCCCAATCGGCAACTGCCGACGGCGCCAGCAGCGGAATACCGCCGGCCCGCTGCACGGCATCGACATAAGGCGCTGGCGTGCTGAAGAATTCGCGGTAATGCCGCGACTTGATATAACCTTCGCTGCGCCCTCCCGTTGTGATGCCGATCAGTGGTTTGCTCATTTGCTTGTCCTTGAGGTCGAGTCCGGCTTGCGAGAGCTACAAATATAGTCGACCGGGCGCCGGGGGACAAGCTTCAGCCGCGCAACCGGCCGCCGTCGCCTTACGTATGCAAGATAAGGTTTCAAGCGGCCAAGCGCGCCTACAATGCGCGCCGCGTTTAGCTTACACTTGAATGAACGATGCTTGGGAAGGCGCCCGTGTTGCACCGATTGCGCTTCTATTTCACTTATTCCCTGCGCAATATTCGCCGCGGCGGCCGCTGGACGACGCTGGCGATATTGTGCATCACTGCCGGCGTCGCTACAGTGGTCGCCTTGCGCTCGCTTGGCCTGGCCGTCGGCGATACCTTGACCAACAACGTGCGCGTGGAAGTAAAGGGCGATCTGCTGATTCGCAACGACAACATCTTCGGTGGCTTCGGCAGCAACGATCCTCGCGCCTTCTCGCCCGCGGAACTCCAGACCCTGTTGGCCTGGGCTGACGCGAAAGGCGCACAGACTTCCGCGTTCATGAGCGGGCGCAATATGCAAATTACCAAAGCCGGCGAGGGGCAATTTGGCCGCCCCAGCTTCATCGGCAGCAACTTCATTGACCCGCAGACCTATCCGCCGACGCATACCATCCGCGCTATCGACCCGCCCGATACGCCCCTGGCTGATCTCTTCACCGGCGGCAGTGACGTGGTCATCAGCGACAACCTGGCGCAGCAGGGCGGCATCAGCCTCGGCGACAGCGTTCGCGTCAGCGGCACGCAAGAACCATTCACCGTCCGCGGCATTGTCTCGGTGGCGGAAGAGAGCAGCGTTACCAATTTCCTGAATGCCTTCTTTGGTTTCGCCTACTTCGACCTGGCGAACGCGCAAGCGGCTATCAACGACGAATTCGCGCCAAACCGCATCGCCCTGCGTTTTGCCGCGCCGCCCGACGAAGAAGCGCTTGACCAACTTGCCGCAGAAGTCGAGGCGCTTGTGCCCGGCGTCCGCTCGACCGATATCTATGACTTTCTCGAGCGTTACGAAGTCATCTCGCAGTATCTCAGCGATTTTGTGGTTGTGATGGGCTTGGGCGCGCTGCTGGTAGGCGGCGTTGGCATCATGAATACCATGCTGGTATTGGTTCGCCGCCGCACCTCGGAAGTTGCCGCCATCAAGACCTTCGGCTTGCGCGGTCATCAAGTTGCCGCCCTGTTCTTCACGGAAGCGCTGATGCTCGGTGTCATCGGCAGTTTGCTGGGCATCATCGTCGGCATCGGCCTCAGCGTCATCGTCAACGAATACGGCGCTGTCGCCCTGCGCCAGCCGCTTATTTGGCAGATCTACCCGGAAGCTTTGGTCTTCGGTTTCACGCTCGGACTGATCGTGACCGCCATCTTCGGCGTCGCCCCTATCTTGACCGCCGTCAAAGTCCGGCCCAGCATCATCCTGCGGCCCAATGAGAACCATCTGGTGGCGCTGGGTGTCTTGCAGTCGCTGGCCTTGCTGGTCTTCGTCACCATCAGCCTCGGTCTGGTCGTGGGTCAGATCGTACGCCCCTCATTTGAATTGACCGCCAGGCGCGCCGCCGCTGCTTCCGCGCCCCAAGAAGCCGCCGTCGCAGCCGAGCAGCCCAGCGAGTTCAACGAATCACAGCCAGGCCGGCCGCCCTTCGCGCGCGCCGACGGCGAATTGCCCTCGCCTTATCTGGTCGGCGTAATCGGCGTAGCGGCAGCGTTTGGCATCTTTGCCCTGCTGATTGGGCTGATCTGGCTGATCATCTTTGTGATCGGCAAAGCGCCCACCTTCGGCAGCGT
>JAGWBC010000020.1:13036-13569 GCA_021296115.1 Anaerolineae bacterium
ACCATTCTCGCGCTTAGCGCCGGCATGTTCGCCTTGAGCAGCATCACTTTCGTCGGCGAAGGCACGCGCGAATTGCTGAACATCCAGCTTAGCCGCAGCTTCGGCGGCAATGTGCTCGTTTTCCCCTTTCCCGGCCTGCCCTCCAGCATGATCAAGGGCGCCATTGACGACGCGCTGCAAGACCTTGAAATTGACTACCGCACGACCATCGACAACTTCAGCAGTCAGATCACGCATCTCAACGGCGCGGCCATTGACGGCGACGGCGCTCTTGAAATCGCCGTCTGGCGCTCCGACAAGCCAGACATCTACAGCGGACAGCCGGCTGTGTCCAGCGGGCGAATGCTGACGCCGGACGACGCCGGGCAGCCGCGCATCGTCCTGCCTATGGTTGTCGCGGCTGCGCTCGAAATCGAAGTCGGCGACAGCCTCCAGATCGACAGCGCCGCCGGCATCGCTTTGGAAGTGGTCGGCATAACTGGAGAGGCGGAGGGTATGGCGTCCTTCGGCGAACCCTCGGCCCTGCTGCCGCC
>JAGWBC010000020.1:13587-32944 GCA_021296115.1 Anaerolineae bacterium
TTCCAGGTGCCGCAAGCCGAGCTGAACCGCGCCTTGGCCGAGCTGTCTTCGCTGATCTTCGCGCTGGCGATTGACGTGCAATTCATTGACGGTCTGATCGGACGCCTGATTGAGCAATTCGCCGCTATCCCTACGATCGTCGGGCTGCTGTCGCTGCTCGCCGCGGCCGCCATCATGGCAAACACCGTTGCGCTCTCGACATTGGAGCGCCGCCGTCAGATCGGCATCCTGAAGGCCATTGGATTGAAATCGCGCCGAGTTCTAAAAGTGATGTTCATCGAGTCCAGCCTGGTCGGTCTGCTGAGCGCTGTTCTCGGCATCGGCGCCAGCGCCCTGCTTATCAGCCTGCTTGCAGCCAGCGGCGGCATCACCATTCCACTGCCGACAGACGCCCGCGTCACCGCTATAGCGCTCACGATCGCCGCGCTGCTGATTGGCTGGGTCGCCACTTTTCTCAGCGCCCGCGTCGCCCTCACAGAGCGCGTCATGAATGTGCTGCGCTACGACTAGGCGAACTGGTCAAGATCGCTCGCTTCTCGCCGCGATAGGCAGCCGAATCTCTAATGTTTCACAACTTGACTAGCTGATATTATTGATGATAACTTGACGGCATATCAACCTATATCCAACGTTGCCGAACTGCGCCGAGCGCCAGGAGCCACCGATAATGAAGCATCTTCCAGGAGACGAGCCCGGCCAAGGTCTCGTCGAATACGCTCTACTCCTTGTATTGATAACGGTTGTAATCATCATCACGCTGGTATTGCTCGGCCCATCGTTCGGTGACTTTCTCGCCGGCGCCATCAATCTTCTCTCCGGGCAATAAATGGCCTGCTCTTGGCAGGTCCGTCGCTCGGTTAAGCCGGCCCTAGCTGATTGCCTAGTTTTTCAAGCTATGCTATATTGTGAACAAGCGATCGTTCTCAAGTCATGCTCGCCCCTACACTTATCGCAGGAGTTCTCACATGCGGTTTAACCCACGAAACTTGGAAGGACAGGGCCTCGTCGAGTACGCCCTCATTCTGGTACTGGTCGCGGTGGTAGTCATCGTTATCCTTGCACTGCTGGGGCCGGCAATCGGCAATATCTTTTCCAACATCATCAATAGCCTGAACCCTACAATCGAACCGACCTTAACTGGGACCGTGACGCCAGCGCCCGGCAATTAGCGCGCCGCGCCCATATAGATCCCCGGAAGCGGGCGGTCTCGCACCGTCCGCTTTTTGTCTCGGCAGCCGCGCAACCAGCAAGTCAACTGACTGCCTCGTCTGCCGGTCGGCATCTTACGGCGCCGGAGACAATCCGCTATACTCTTTCAAGCGTCCGCGCCAATCAGTTTTAGAGGTCAGCACATGCTACTTGAGGAGCTGTCAAACGCCATCGGCGTCAGCGGCGAAGAAGACGACGTCCGCGCGATTGTTCTCGCCGCCATCCGTGACTGCGCCGCCGATATCCAGGTCGACGCGCTCGGCAACCTGACCGCGACGCAGACGGGTACGGTCTATCCCGACTACAAAGTGATGATCGCCGCGCACATGGACGAGATCGGCATGATGGTGACGGCAGTCGACGGCAACGGTCTCATCCAGTTCACCAATGTCGGCGGCATTGACCCGCGCATACTGCCCGGCCTGCGCGTCAAAATCGGCGCCAAGCGCACTCCAGGCGTCGTTTTGTGGAAGCCGATTCACATGTGGCGCGATATGAAATCCATGGCCATAGATAGCCTGAGAATTGACGTCGGCGACAACGACAAGAGCGCCGCCGAGCCCGGCGACCGCATCGCTTTCGACGGGCGCTACCAGCAACTAAGCGAGACGGTAGTGCGCGGCAAAGCCTTCGACGACCGCGTTGGCTGCGCCATCCTGGTCGATATTCTGCGCGGGGGACCCTATCCAGTGACCGTATGCGCTGCCTTCACCGTGCAGGAAGAGATCGGCTTGCGCGGCGCTCAAGTGGCGGCGCAGCGTTTGCAGCCCGACGCCGCAATTGTCCTGGAAGGCACCCCCGCCTACGATGTGCCCAATCCCAAGCTGGAAGCCGAGGCGGGCGACCTGCCCACCAATCCGGCGACGCGCCTGGGCGAGGGCGTCGTCTTGACCCTCGTTGACGGGCGAATGATCAGCGATCCGCGCGTGATGGCCTTCCTGAAGGAGACGGCAAGCGCGAACGAAATACCTTATCAAGTGAAGACTGTCGGCGGCGGCGGCACCGACGGCGGCGCAATCCACACCGCGCAGACCGGCGTGCCCACCATGACGCTGTCAGCGCCCTGTCGTTACATTCATTCGCCGACAGCGCTGCTGAATCTAGATGACTATGGGCATGTGCTTGGCTTGTCGCAGGCCGTTCTGAATCGCATTACACCGGCGACATTCCAGCGCGAGTAAGCGGCTGACTACTCCGGCAGCAGCAATTCCTGCCCCACCGACAGCTGATTCGGGTTGGCGAGGTTGTTCAACGTGACCAATTCGTTGACATCCACGCGATACTTCAGCGAGATGCTCTCGATGGTCTCTCCGGCTGAAACCACATGGACCTTCGGGCCCGGCGTCGGCGATTCTTGCGCTTCCGGCTCTGCATCGGCCGGCTGGGTCCCGTCAGCTTCCACCAACTCGCCGGCAGCCGGTTGCGGCTCTACGGTAGGCCGCGGCGCCGGCGTTGCATAATCACAGCCCGGCCGCAGCAGCAACTGACCGATCGAAAGCGCATCGTCGTCGATTTGACTGGCGTCCATGATTTCTTGCACCGTGGTGCCCCAGTTGAGCGACAGCCGGAACAGATTGTCGCCCGACTGCACCGTATAAACACACTCGTGATCGGGATCGAGTTCTAGCTCAAATGCCAGCGTTGGGGTGGCTCGCAGGAATGGCGTAACGGTCAGCGAAGGCGAGGTCGCGGCGATTAAAATCGGGGTCGGCAATTCCAGCGTCGGCTGCTCCACCTGGCCCGGCACGGTCTCGGGGGTGACGTACTGCCGCGTCTCGGCTGAGGCGTCCGCGCCTTCGTCCGACAGGACTTCGCCATCCTCGATCACATCCTGAATGCTGGTCGGCGTGAGGGCGCTCACTACCTCGGCGCTGTCGACTTGCTGGAAGGGTTCCTCCGTCTGGCGATAGCAGGCAGCCAGCAGCGGCAGGCACAGTAGCAGAAGGATGAGCAGTTTTGGCTTCATAGGGTCTCGCCCTTTCGCAGCGGAAATAGCTCATCCCCATTATAGTGCCGTCTCCCATGACGCGATAGCAAGCGCGCTGGCGATTCTGCTCCGTAACGTGGCTCTCATGTCAGCAGAGGCCAATCGGACTTGACGAAGCTTAAGTCGACCGCCGACATTCATCTGGGCCCTTCAGCCACGGGAAGCGCCCGAAACGGAAACTGCGCCTGTGTTGCCCTGCTCGCTAGCCCACCTGTGGCAGCGCCTCCATCGCGCGGTCGATTTCCGCCTGCGGGTACTCGTAATCCGACAGTTGCCCGCCTAGATAGGCGTCGTAGGCGCTCATATCAAAGTGGCCGTGCCCGCACAGATTGAAGAGGATGACGCGTTCGTCGCCGGCTTCTTTGGCGGCCTGCGCTTCGCGGATCGCCCCGGCGATGCCATGGGCCGCTTCCGGCGCCGCGATGATGCCTTCCGCCTTGGCGAATGTGATGGCCGCTGCAAAGGTCTCCATCTGCGGGATGGCGTGCATCGACAGCAGGTCTTGATCCCACAGCTCGCAGATGATCGAGGCCATGCCGTGATAGCGCAATCCACCGGCGTGCAGCGGCGGCGGCACAAAGCCATGACCCAGGGTATACATCTTCACCAGCGGCGTCATGCCGATCGTATCGCCGAAATCGTAGGCGTATACCCCGCGCGTCAAGCTCGGGCAAGCCGCTGGCTCCACGCCGAGCAGTTTCGTCTGCTTGCCCGCCGTCAAATTCTGATGCAAGAAGGGCAGGGCGATGCCGGCGAAATTGCTGCCGCCGCCCGTGGGACCCACGACCACATCGGGATACTCTCCCGCCACTTCCATCTGCTGCAGCGCCTCCTGGCCGATCACGGTCTGATGCATCAAGACATGATTCAGCACGCTGCCGAGCGAGTACTTGTATACCCCGCCACTGGTCGCCGCCACCTCAACCGCTTCGCTGATGGCGATGCCCAGCGAGCCGGTGCTGTCGGCGTCCTGCTCCAGGATGGCGCGCCCGGCATTGGTCTGGTCGCTGGGGCTGGCGGTGACGCTGGCGCCGAAACTCTGCATAATCGCCCGCCGATAGGGCTTTTGCTCATAACTGATGCGCACCATGTAGACCACGCATTCCATGTCGAAGAAGCTGCAAGCTTGCGCCAGTGCCGTGCCCCATTGCCCGGCGCCCGTCTCCGTCGTCAGCCCGTTGATGCCTTCCTGCTTGTTGTACCAGGCCTGCGCCGTGGCCGTATTGAGTTTGTGACTGCCGGACGGCGATACGCCCTCGTACTTGTAATAAATATGCGCCGGCGTATCCAGCGCCTTTTCCAACCGGCGCGCCCGCAGCAGGGGCGTCGGCCGCCACAGCTTGTAGATGTCGCGCACCTCGTCAGGTATCTCAATCCAGCGCTCCTGGCTGACCTCCTGCATGATCAACTGCATGGGGAAAAGCGGCGCCAGATCGTCCGGCCCCACCGGCTGATGCGTGCCCGGATGCAGCACCGGCGGCAGCGGCCGCGGCAAGTCCGCCTGCACGTTGTACCAGTGGCTGGGGATCGCGCTTTGCGGTAGATCAAATCGGATTATTTCAGACATGAGCTATGCCTCCGCAGATTGAATGTGGCTGGTATTATGTCGAAGGCGGCCGCATTCCGCAACTGGCGCGGGCGAGCTGCTTGGTTGTCCCCATGTGCTTTCTCTGTGCCCTCAGTAGAACCAACTAAGTGATGCGAATTTCGCTGAATCTTCCAATCACAACGGCACGTCACCCTTCCCTGATGATTCGGGGAAGGGCCGGGGATGGGGTAGAAAAACGGCGATTTCGGCATTCTCATTACTTTCTTGGAACTACTTCTGTGTCTCGGTGGTGAATCACCCGGCACAGATTTCGCCACGCGCCACGGCATATTGACTCGCCGCGCCGCGCCCACTATACTCGCGCTGTGCTTGCTCGAGATGATGAGTCGGGCCCCTTGCGGCAGAAAATTCCGAACCGTGTCAGGGCCTAACGGCAGCAGCACTAAGGAAAAATCTGGGTGTCTTGCGGTTTCCTGACTCATCTTCTCGGGCAAGCACATTTTTGTTGCCCGCTCCCGCGCGACCTCAGCGCAGGCTGACGCGAATCTTGCCCTCGTAACCGCCGTTGGCATGGCTGAGCGCCAGCGTATAGACCCCATCCGCCGGCAATTCGTAGCCGCTGATCAGCGCGTCCAGCTCGCCGCCGCCGTCATCGTCGCCCGTCAGCGGATCTCCGTGGCTGTCGATCAGCGCCAGCAGCGGATCGACGCCCGCGGCCAGATTGTCCCGCGCCGCGATCGTGACCGGCTGGCCCGCCTCGCCAGCGAAACGAATCCGCGCCACCAAGCCCTGCGCCATCGCCACCGTGACGCTCTCGCCGAAATCAATCTCCAGTTCGATGTTCTCGCGCTGCAGCATCGTCATGCGCTTGTAGAAGTCAGCGCCGGCCTGTTGGTCTCGCTCTGTCTCGGCGTAGATGCCACCCCGCGCCAGATAATAATCTTGCATGTCCGGCTGCAGCTCCAGCGCGAGCCTCAGATCGTCCAGCGCCTCGTCCAGTTTGTCCTCGCCTTTCCAAAAGGTGGAGCGCGTGTAATGGGCGTAGCCGAGCTCGCTTGGTATGGCGCCCCGTTCGAATGACTCGATGGCTTCCGTCAGCGTATCGATGGCGCGGCTGCTTGAGCCTTGCGCATTCTCGCGGCGCGCTTTGACAATGGCGCGGTATAAGTCGCGGATCGCCGGATTCACATCCCGTTCGTGCAAGTTCGCCAGGCTGCTGTAGGTTTGCTGCGCGCGCGGATTATAGAATAGCGAGCGCTTGAAGTCGCTCTGCGCCTGCCGCGGGTCGCTCTGTTTCAGATGCAACTCGCCGCGCAAACGCCAGAAGCCGCTGTCCCAGGGGCGGATATTTAGAACGGCGTCATAGTCGCGCAGCGCTTGGTGGAGCTTGTCAAGCCGTTCGTAGGCGAATCCGCGATAATAGTGCGCTTTCCACGATTCCTCGTCCGAGCCCAAAATGCCATCGGCTAGCGCGATGGCTTCATCGTATGCTTTTTCTTCCAGCAGCAATAGCAGGTCGTCCAAGGCCTGGTCAATATCGAAGTCTTCCGGAAGAGCCGTCGGCGTCGGCGTCGGCGTGGGCTTGCCGATTGCTCGGCTGGTATTGGGCGCGGCGATACCCGCCAGCAAACAGGCGCAACACAGCAACGACAGCAGCAGCAATTCTCGTTTGGACATCAGCGGCATCCCGGTGTTGATATACGCATTGGGGCGCTAGCGCAGGCGGGCGACCGTAATCGTGGTATTAAATTGCACGCAGAAGACCACCGCCGATTGGTACACGCTCAGATCATGGTCATCGGGCAGAAAATAATTCTGATCCCCCACATTGCCTTTCAGCCGCCCCAGGTCGAGCGAACTGCCCTCCAGTTGCAGCGCGCTCAGCGGCTGCGGATCACGCGCCAGGTAAACGCGAACGTTGCTGCCCGGCGCGGAAACGAAATCTTCAAAACGCAGTATGCGCCGGGAATCAGGCAGCTCATATATGGTGGCGCGGCCCGCGCCCCAATGCAGCGCGTTTAGCTCTTGAAACTCGCCGCTGACCAGCGCGCGCGCCTCATTGACCGCCTCGGCGCTCTCGTCTAGTGGCGCCAGCTCGACATCAGCGATGTTGACCAGCACCATCTCCAGCGCCATTTCCGGGCTGCTCGCGCGCATATCCAGCAGCGCCTCGCGTTTAGCGCGCGGCAGCGCCAGGAAGTCGTCCTGCAAGTCGATTTCCAAGCCGGGGAAGGCGTCATTCTCCCCGCGTTGCCGGAAGTAACCGCGCCAGACGGGAAAGGTCCAGACCGCGACCGCGATCAGCCCCACCAAGGTCAACAGTATCAAGCGAAAGCGTAATTCCATGCCTGCTGCAACTAGTCTATGCCACCGGAATCAACATTGCTTCAACCTGCATTTTGGCACAGCCCATCACAGCGGACAAGCAGCACGTGTTGCAGCCTGCGCTATAATCTCAGTAGCAAGCAGGCGCCAGAAGGCAACTCAATATGCCCTTTCGCTTCGAGTGGCGCGATGAAACCCAGCGCGCTATCACCTACATCGCCGAGGGCGACTGGAATTGGCGGGACTACCATCATGCCGCGCGCGCGTCGGCATTCACCCTGATGTCGGCTGAACATCCCGTCGACAGCGTCATTGACCTGCGCGGCAGCACACGAATCGCGCTGCCAGCCGGCGCCGGGGCGCATCTCCGCAGCTTCGGCCGCGTGACCCAAGCCCGCCTGACCGGCCGCGCCGCTGTCATCGGATCGCCCGACGTCGATGCCGAAGGCCTGCGCGACGGCGTCTTGCAAACTGCGGACGGATTCGTGAAGTTCGTCGACAGCGAAACGGAGTTGGCAGCGCTGCTAACGGAGTGGGCGGATAATCCACCCGCGCGCTAGAAGTCTTCGTGGCTGACCACCGGCGTCGCTGGAAGCGTCACGATGACCGGCAGGCACAGCAGCGATATCAGCGCCGCCGCGACAAAAGCGTTCTGCAAGCCCAGCACGTCGCCCAGCGCGCCCACCATAATTACGTTGATGGCGCGCACGCCGAAGGCATAGAGCATGAACACGCCGTTGGCGGTGGCGCGGTTCTCGGGCAGCTGATCTTGCACCAGCGCCAGAAACACTGGCGACACCGAAAGCGCGGTGAAACCCAAGCCGATGAGCAGCGGAATCATCAGCGCGCCCTCGACATGCACAAAAATCAGCATCAACAGCGCCGAGCCGATCGCTGCGCCCGCTACCATCCGGCGCCGTCCGAAGCGGTCGCTGAGCGTGCCGCCCATCAACGCGCCGCCAACGCCGGAAAACTCATAAAGCGCCAGCGCGCCCGTCGCCAGCGTCAGCTCGAAGCCGCGTATATTGACCAGGTACACGACCATGAATATGCCCAGGCTGCTGGCCGCCATATTGCGCAGCAGCATCACGCCCAGAAGCGGCCCGAACACCCGCGCGAAGCGCTTCAGCATGGGTTTGCTCTTGCCTTTGCGGCGCTCCCGCTTGGCTGAGACATCGCGCAGCCGCCAAAACAGCACCGCGCTCGAGAGCCAGCCGAAGAACATCAGCCGCCACAAGCCTTGCATGCCCCATTCTGTCACGCCGAAACCGACCAGCAGCGGGCCCACCGAGCGCGCCAATTCGCCTGCCGCCATAAAGAAGCTCATGCCGCGCCCGACTTTGTCGCCGGCCACATGCGCGATCATCGCCGGCGCCGGCGCATGGAAAGCCATGATGTTCACGCCCACGCAGAATAGCAGCAGCGCCGCCGTGCCGTAGGTGGGCATGAAGCCGATCATGGTCGCCAGCGTCGCCGTGATCGCCGGCGCGAAAATCACCAAATAGCGCACCGAAATGCGGTCGGCCAAGTAGCCGATCAGCGGGCCCAGGAGCGATGGCGCCTGCATGAAGACCGGCAGCGAACCCGCCATCAGCAGCGTCAAGCCCAGCTTGTCGATCAGCAGCGGCAGCAGCGGCGAGATGAAGGCGGAATAGATATCGTGCACAAAATGCCCGCTGCAGATCAGCAATATGCGCCCATAATCGAAAGCTGAGTGACGCTTGCTTTCGCTGTCGATTTCCGCCGCGGCTGATATCATGTGGCGTCCGTTCGGAGTCATGCAATTAGCGCGTGATTATAACGCATATCGAGCCCTTGCCAATTGAGCGGCGCAGCGGCGTCAGGGCAATCGTTTCAGATTATTTGAACAACAGAGAACGCAGAGGGCGCAGAGAGTTGTGTGATCAGGTGGCCATTCGCTTCTTGAATAATCAGGAAGAAATTCGTTGACCAGCTGCTGATAAGTTCTGCATGAGAAGCGGACCAGCCCAGGCCCTGACGATATCGAGCTTTTTCTCTGTGATCTCTGTGATCTCTGTGGTTAATCTCCAG
Organism: Anaerolineae bacterium; assembly: GCA_021296115.1. Taxonomy (GTDB): domain Bacteria; phylum Chloroflexota; class Anaerolineae; order Aggregatilineales; family Phototrophicaceae; genus UBA6055. The sequence continues at coordinate 22,710 of JAGWBC010000020.1, forward strand.
TCTTGATGCGATTGCCCTGCAGCGTCGTCAGGGCTAGGGCAGCAATTCCAGCTATGCTAAACTGAAGCCATGGAAAACAAATCACAGCGCTTCACCAACCGCCGCTACCTCGACGCCATGGACGATCATATCGTCATCTTTGACGGCGCCATGGGCACCAGCATCCAATCCTACGACCTCGCTCCGGCAGACTTCGGCGGCGAGCAATACCAGGACTGCATCGACTACCTCGTCATTACGCGACCGGATGTCATCCGCGAGATTCACGAGTCTTTCTTGCGCGTCGGCGCGGAAGCCGTCGAAACCAACACCTTCCGCGCGAATCGCCTTACGCTTGCCGAGCACGGGTTGGGCGATCAAACCCTGGAGATCAACCGCGCAGCCGCCCAAATCGCCCGCGCCGCCTGCGACCAGGTTGAGCGCGAGACCGGCATGCCGCGCTTCGTGGCCGGCAGTATGGGCCCCAGCGGAAAGCTGCCCTCCGGCGACGACCCTGACCTCAGCGACATTACCTTTGACGAGCTGGCCGATTTGTTCTGCGAGCAGGCTCAGGGCCTGGTTGAGGGGGGCGCCGACCTGCTGCTGCTGGAAACCAGCCAGGATATCCTCGAGGTCAAAGCGGCCGTCCACGGCATCAACCGCTGTTTCGCCGCCTTCGGTCAGCGCATTCCCCTGCAAGTACAGGTCACGCTGGACGTTAGCGGACGTATGCTCTTCGGCACCGATATCAGCGGCGCGCTGGCCACGCTTGAGCCGCTGCCGATTGACGTGCTGGGCATGAATTGCTCCACCGGTCCCGAATACATGCGCCTGCCCATACAATACCTGATTGAGCGCTCGCCCTATCCCATCAGCGTCTTGCCCAACGCCGGCCTGCCCATCAATGTCGACGGCGAGGCGGTTTATCCCATGCAGCCCGACCCCTTCAGCGAGCTGGTGGGCGAATTTGCGCGCTGGGGCGTCAACGCGGTCGGCGGCTGCTGCGGCACGACGCCCGAGCACATCGCCAAGCTCTATGAGACGGTACACGGCGCGCCCTATGCCGACGTTCTGGCAGAGAACAGAGCGCGACTGGCGCCGCTGCGGCGCGAAGCCATCTATCAGCCGCGCGCTTCCAGCGGCATGACGGCGGCGCGCATGATGCAAGACCCCGCGCCCACGCTGATCGGCGAGCGCGTCAACAGCCAAGGCAGCCGCAAGGTCAAACGCCTGCTGCTCGAAAACGACTACGACAGCATCGTCGACATCGCCGTCGGCCAGGTGGAGCGCGGCGCGCACATGCTCGATGTCTGCGTCGCCCTGACCGAACGCGATGACGAATTGGAGCAGATGCAGGAACTGGTCAAGAAGCTGTCAATGGCGGTCGAAGTCCCGCTGATTATCGACACCACCGAAGCTGATGTCGCCGAAGCGGCGCTCGCGCTCTATCCGGGTCGCGGCATCATCAATGGCAACAACCTGGAAAACGGCCGCGAGCGCATCGACGCCATCCTGCCCATTGCGCTCAAGCATGGCGCAGCCGTCCTGTCCATGACTATCGACGAAGCGGGAATGGCGCATAGCCGCGAAAAGAAGCTGGAAATCGCCCGCCGCATTAGCGACATCTCGCGCAGTGACTATGGTCTGTCGCCGCAAGACCTTATCTTCGATACCTTGACCTTCCCCTTGACCACTGGCCAGGAAGAGCTGCGCAATGACGCGGTCGAGACCCTGGAAGGCATTCGCCTCATCAAGGAACAGCTCCCCGGCGTCATGACCGCCCTCGGCATCAGCAATGTCAGCTTCGGGGTGGGGGCGGCCGCGCGCGGCGTTCTCAACAGCGTCTTCCTCTATCACGCTGTCAAAGCGGGCCTGGACATGGCCATCGTCAACCCGGCCCATATCACGCCTTATTTCGAGATTCCCGATGACCAACGCCAAGTCGCCGAAGAACTTATCTTCAACAGCGATGCCGATGCGCTGCCGCGTTTCATTCAGTACTTTGAAGAAAACGAGGTGCAAGTCGCCGGCGCTGAAGCGATTGACCCCACCGCTGATATGTCCAGCGAAGAAGCCTTGCACTGGCAGATTGTCCATCGCAAGAAAGAGGGCGTCGAAGCGCTGATTGACGACATCCTGACGCGCCTGGACGCCGTCAGCGCGCTTAACACCGTGCTGCTGCCAGCGATGAAAGAAGTCGGCGATAAATTTGGCGCCGGCGAGCTGATCTTGCCCTTCGTGCTGCAATCCGCCGAGGTCATGAAGAAGTCGGTCGCCTACCTGGAACAATTTATGGACAAAGTCGAAGGCGTCAGCAAGGGCATCGTCGTGCTGGCGACCGTCTACGGCGATGTGCACGATATCGGCAAAAATCTCGTCAAGACCATCCTGAGCAACAATGGCTACACCGTTCACGATCTGGGCAAGCAAGTGCCGGCCAACACCATCATCGACAAGGCCCTGGAATACAATGCTGACGCTATTGGGCTGTCCGCGCTGCTGGTCAGCACCTCCAAGCAGATGCCGCTGATCGTCAACGAGCTGGCGCGGCGCGGCCTGGATATTCCCGTGCTGGTCGGCGGCGCCGCCATCAACCGGCGCTTCGGCAGGCGCATCCTCTTCCTGCAAGAGTCGCAGGAGCCTTACCTGGCCGGCGTCTTCTATTGCAAGGACGCCTTTGAAGGCCTGGCGGTCGTCGATCAAATTCTCGACGCCGAGCGTCATGAACAATTTCTCGACGAAGTCTTCGATGAAGCGTACGCTGAAGTCGAGCGCGCCCCGCGCCGACGCCGCGCCCGCCGCACAGGCGCCCGCAAGACTGTGCACGCCGCGCCCAATATCCCGAGCCCGCCCTTCTGGGGCAGCCGCGTCGTACGCGAAATGCCGCTTGAGATTGTCCTGCAGCACCTGCACAAGCCGGAACTCTTCCGCCTCTCCTGGGGCGCGAAGAATACGCAAGGCGAGGAGTGGCGGCAGCTCTCAGCCGACTTCGAAGAGCGCTTGCTGCTCATGTCCAAAGAGGCCAAGCGCCGCGCCACCCTGCAGCCGCAAGCCGTCTATGCCTTCCTGCCCGTCAACAGCGACGGCGACCAGTTGATCGTCTGGGACGCGGAGGCCTATGCCGCAACAGGCGAAACGCGCGCAGCTGCCAGCTTCAGCTTCCCGCGCCAACCCGACGGCGAGACCCTCTGCATCAGCGACTATTTCGCGCCGCTCAAGGAGGACGGGCGCGCCGATGTCATGGTCCTGCAGACGGTGACGGTCGGGCATGCCGCTACAGAAGAAGTCGAGCGCCTGCAAGCCGCCAACGAATATAGCGAAGCCTACTACTTTCACGGCCTGGCTGTGCAAGCGGCGGAAGCGACCGCCAACTACCTGACCCACATCGTGCAGGGCCAGCTGGGCATCCCGGCGAACCGCGGCAAGCGCTACAGCTGGGGTTATCCCGCCTGCCCCGAGCTGGCCGATCACGAGATCGTCCTGCGCCTGCTGCCGCAGCTGGAGAGCGATCTGGGCATGTCCCTGACCGAGTCCTGGCAGTGGCTGCCCGAGCAGAGCACCGCCGCCCTCTTCACGCACCATCCTGACGCCAAGTACTACTCCGTCGGCAGCCTTGATAGGGCGGGGCAGATCCTTGGCTGACCTCCTTACAATGCGCGGCGCCAAAGGCTGGAACTCCGCCAACCCAAGGTCGCTCCGGACGCCGGATTGGCTTGCGCGGCAGCGGTTATTGATACAAGGCGGTGAATGCCCTACTATGAAGGCGCTAGTGTTTTGCGGGGAAACAGCATCTACATGACCGATTATCCATACATCAAGACGGCGGCCAAGCTCAAGGAATTCCTGCAAACGATACCGTCCTTGGGCACGCCGAAATCAGTGTCAACGCGCTGGCTGCCTAAGGTTGGCTTCAAATCCGCCAATCATCGACCGATCATACGAATCCTGGATTTCATCGGATTTATCAAGTCCAACAAGCCGACTGATCGATGGCGCGCCTACCAGGCCGAAAAGTATCCGAAAACTGTGCTTGCCGAAGGGATCGCCGATGGCTATCGTGAACTCTTCAAGCTTTATCCCGATGCCAATCAACGCTCCGACGCCGAGCTCAAGGGCTTTTTTCAGAAACATATTTCCACTGGCGACCAGGCAATTAACTCAGCAGTCGGCACCTTCAAGGCTTTGTGTTCCCTCGCCGATTTCGAGCGTGATGGCTCGTCCAGACAACAAGAAGCGCATGTTCCGGCCAAGCAGCAGCCAATGGACTCCGGCGCCAGCGCAACCGCAGCCGTGACCGCTCCTTCACCTGCGTCGGCGCCCGATTATCCAACCATACATACGGATATTCAAATTCATATTCATCCTGATGCCGATGCCGAGCAGATCAGGGAGATTTTTAAGAACATGGCACGATATCTGTATGACAAAGATGTAGACTGAACGCCATGTATGAAAACGCCATCCTCAAATTGGATGCCGCCAAGCGCTTTCAGAGGAAAGTGTACGAACTCACCAGACCCCCGGCTGAAGGCGCCAAGCCTGATACCGATAGAATTATCGATGCCGCGTTGGTGAGCGGCGCGCCGGGCAACTTCGTCAGGGTGGTAGATCAGATCAATGGCGCCTATGAGCGCGGTTGGTACGATGCCTGCGCGGTCATGTTGCGGCGGTTGCTCGAGATGCTCATCTTCGAAGCCTATGTCGCAAACGATATGAAGAACAAAATCAAAGGACAGAATGGCAGATTCTTGCGTCTGACTGGGCTGATACGAATGGCCTGCAGCGAATCCAGGTGGGCGCTTGACGACAATGGCGCTGTCCTGCGCGAGCTGAGCGCGATAGGGAATTGGTCCGCGCACAAAAGGCGCTTCGTAGCCAATCGCGACGATATTGACAAGCATGTGTCTGCATTGCGCATTGTCGTACAAGAGTTGATCTTCCTGGCGAAGCTGAAGTAAGCCCAGGCAACATAGAATCCACGCAATTTGGCCGAGTTGTTCACCCACCATCCCGCCGAGTACTACTAGGTCGGCAACCTCGGCAGGGCGAGGCAGATCCTGGGCTAGCCGCGACGCCCGTGCGAATTGGCGCGTATGATGGCATACAGGCTATACTCTTGATTTGCATCTCCTGGTATCAGACGGAGTTACTCATGACCTACACACTCAAACGCATCGGCTTCCTATCCGCCGTCAAGATCGCCGCCATCATCGCCGCTGCCGCCGCCGTCCTGCCCATCATCCTGCTGTTGCTGCTCAACGCCGTATTCAAATTCCTCGATATCGAAATCCCGCCCGATGTGCTCGGCCCACTGCTGGCGCAGACCGCCCTAATCGCTGCTGTCGCCGGCGGCCTCTCCACTGCCGTGACTGTCTCGATCTACAACGTCTGCGCGCCCATCTTCGGCGGCATCACCCTCGAGCTCAAAGCGCAGCGTCCTCCGCGCAAGCAGAAGGGCGAGGTTGACATTGAATAGGGCTATTCCTACACTTTGACCGATAGCAACCGGTATGTCATAATTGAGATGATAATGCTATTGGAGATCGTCCATGGAAAGCAACATTGTACATCAGCACGGCGAGCGCATTGCCGGTTTGGAAGCCAGTTACCAACACTTGGCGACAAAAGACGACATTAGCAAGCTGCGATTGGAACTGGAGCAAAGCGTCAACCGGCTGCAAGCCAATATTGACGCCTTAAAGTGGGTGATCACACTCGGTATTGCAGGTGCGGCTGTATTATTGGGCGCCGTTCAAGTGGTACTTGCACTCGCACTGAGAGGATGAGAATGCACAACCTGAAACAAGAATACGACGAAAAAGGCTACGTCATCGTCCGCAAGGCCATCGACGCCGACCTGGCCCGCGAAACGGCCGAGCACGTCCACTGGCTGGCCGAGCGCAACCCTGGCGTCCGGCCCGAGAAATTCGGCCACGACATGCTGGTCTCCGACCCCTTCATGCACCGGCTGGTGAGCGACGACCGTCTGGTGGATATCGTCGAGCAATTTATCGGCTCAAACTGCGCCATGTGGGCGGCGCATTATATCGCAAAACCGCCCAAGCACGGCCAGCGCGTCCTCTGGCATCAGGACGGCAGCTACTGGCCCCTCGAGCCTATGGAAGTGACGACCATCTGGCTGGCCGCCACCGAATCCACGCGCGAAAACGGCTGCCTGCGCGTCCTGCCCGGCACACAGAACAACCGCTTGCTCTCGCGCAAAGAGATGATCGATGTGCCCGATGGCAAAAATGTGCTGGCGTCCGGCATCCATCCGTCGATGATCGACGACACCGATGTGGTCGATCTGGAGCTGCAGCCGGGCGATGTCTCGGTGCACAATCCCAAGATCATCCACGGCTCGGAAGCCAATACCTCCGACAAATGGCGCATCGGGCTGACCCTGCGCTACATCCCGACATCGACCCGAGTCAAGCGCGAAGGCGACCGCGCCATTCTGGTGCGGGGCGCGCCCGACGCGGGCAACAGCAACCAATACGCCGACCGACCCGCATTCGATCCTGAAATCCACATGCCCTTCCGCGGCCTGGAAGCGTGGACGCCGGCTTAACCTACGCTTAGCAATCGTTTGCGAAATCTTGTGTACGGGCGATTTGGCGGCTTGCCCTCAACTTACTCAGTTTCACTCTGCGACCTCTGTGATCTCTGTGTTTCAAAGAGAAATGTGACCAAGCCCGCCCATGCCCAAGCCAAACATCCTCTACATTCACTCTCACGACACCGGCCGCTACTTGCAGCCCTATGGCCACGCCGTGCCCACGCCCAATCTCCAGCGCCTGGCCGAGCAGGGCTTGCTTTTCCGCCGCGCCTATTGCGCCGCGCCCACCTGCTCGCCCAGCCGCGCCGCCTTGCTCACCGGCCAAGCGCCCCACAGCGCCGGCATGTTGGGCCTGGCAAATCGCGGCTTTGTCCTGGGCGATTTCAGCCAGCACATCATCCACACGCTGAAAGCGGCCGGCTACACATCGGCCCTGGCCGGCATTCAGCATCTCACCAACGCAGACTTTCACCGCGGCGCAGAAGCCGTCGGCTACGATCACATCCTGACCACCGAGCGTGACCTGGCGCATACCGCCGCCGCCGACTTCATCCGCTCCGCGCCATCCGAGCCCTTCTGGCTGACCGTCGGCTTCTTCGAGACTCACCGCGAATACCCGATCGAGCACGATGTCAACCCGGCTTACGTCCAGCCGCCGGCGCTCTTCCCGGATACGCCGCGCGTCCGCCAGGATATGGCCAACTACATCGCCATGGCGCGCGCGCTCGACGACAAGATCGGCCACGTGCTCGCGGCGCTGGACGAGACCGGCATCCGCGAGAATACCCTGGTCATCTACACCACCGACCACGGCCTGGCTTTCCCGGCCATGAAGTGCAGCTTGACCGACGCCGGCATCGGCGTGGCGCTGATCATGCAGGGCGCCGGCCACTTCCAGGGCGGCCGCGCCATCGACGCCATGGTCAGCCATATCGACATCTTCCCGACCCTCTGCGACCTGCTCGATATCGAGCCGCCGACCTGGCTGCAAGGGCATTCAATGCTGCCCCTGCTGCGCGGCGAGGCCGATTCCATCCGCGACGAGCTCTTCGCCGAAGTCAGCTACCACGCCGCCTACGAACCCAAACGCGCCGTCCGCAGCGAGCGCTACAAGTACATCCGCCGTTACGACAATCGCGAGTCGCCCGTTTTGTCCAATATCGATGACGGGCTGGCCAAATCCGAAATTGTCGACTTCGGTTTCGGCGAGCAAGCGCCCGCGCCCGAGCAGCTCTACGACACCCTGCTCGATCCCAACGAGCGCATCAATTTGATCGACGACCCGGGCCATGCCGCCGTGCTCGCTGATATGCGCGCGCGCCTCGATAATTGGATGCGCGACACTGACGACCCACTGCTGGGTGGGCATATCCCGGCGCCGCCAGAGGCAGAGCTGAATGATCCCGATGGTCGGTCGCCGCGCGATCCCTATATGCAAGCGTAGGAGATGCAGCCAGGAAAACAGATGACCGAATTGCTGCAGCGCCAAATCGACTACTACCGCGCCCGAGCGCCCGAATACGATGACTGGTTCTACCGCCGGGGCCGTTACGACCGCGGGGAACTCCATACGCGCCAATGGGAGAACGAAGCCCAGCAAGTCCGCGACCAATTGCACAGCCAATCGGGTTTTGCTCGCATCCTGGAGCTGGCGCCCGGCACCGGCATCTGGACGAGCGAGCTCATCCAAATCGGGGAGCGCGTCACCGCCCTGGACGCCTCGCCCGAGATGATCGCTATCAATCGCGCCAAACTTCAATCCGGCCGGGTGGACTATCAGTTGGCGGATCTATTCGCGTGGCGGCCGCAGCGCCAATACGACATGGTCTTCTTCGGCTTCTGGCTGAGCCACGTGCCCGCCGATAAACTCGCCACCTTCCTGGACACAGTCAAGGCCGCGCTCAAACCCGGCGGCCGGCTCTTCATCGTTGACTCGCGCCAACCCGATCTCGCCACCGCCCATACCGGCACGGAAGACCTCGGCCAGGATCTGCAGAAGCGCGTGCTAGAAGACGGGCGCCGCTTTGATATCGTGAAAATCTATTACGAGCCGTCCGCGCTCAGCGAAATTCTGCGCCGCCACGGCTTCGCTATCGAGGCTGCAACCACAAAGGACTTCTTCCTCTACGCCGACGGCGTCAAGGCGAGTTAGTTCAGCGCGTTTCGGTATACTTCAATAACCTGATCGGCCACGCGCTCCCAAGTCTGTTCCCGCGCTCGCTCGCGTCCGGCCGCTCCCATACGCGCCGCCTTTTCCGGATCCAGTAGCAATTCCAGCAGCGCCCGCGGCAGCGCCTCCGTCACCCCCGCTTGCGGGATGATCAGCCCGCTGACGCCGTCTTCAATGGCATCGGCCACACCACAATTGTCCGTGCCGATCACAGCCGTAGCGGCCGCGCTCGCTTCCAGCACCGACAAGCCGAAGCCCTCGAAAAACCAGCCATCGTTCATCGCCGGCAGCGCGAAAACATCCGCCGCCGCCAGCCAGCCGCGCATAAGCTCCGCTTCGACGAATCCCAGGATATGTACGTTGTCCGCCAGCCCCAGTCGGTCGATCGTGTCGCGCACCCGCTGCGTATAGGCGCTGCCCGCCTGCGGATTGCCCATGATCAGGCATTGCGCTTCCGGCAGCCGCTCGCGCACGANNTGCAGCGTGCCCTTTCGCGGCTTGATCTCGCCCAGGGTGACCACGGTGGGACCTGTCTTCTCGACCGTCAAAGCCGGGCGCTGCAGGTAGCGCGCCGCATCCAGCCCGTTGTTAATCACATGCGCGCGCGCGCCGGTCAGCAGCGACTGCGCCACTTGCGCCGTATGCCGACTGACGCAGATCAACTGCGCGCTTTCAAAGGCCCGCCGGTAGAGCTGCCCCAGCGGGAAGCGGCGCATACGCGGCAAGTTGACGTAGCTGCCGTGGGCCGTGACGACCAGCGGTCGCGACCCGGCGACTGCCGCTGCCAGAATAGCGTATGGCTCAATCGTACTGTGGATGACATCGCAGTCGCGCAGCAAACGCCGCAGGTCCGGCGCTTGTCGCAGTGACTTGAGGAAGCTGTGCCGCTCCGGCGGAGCAACCGAAGGCAGCATGGCATGCGTCTCAAAATCGACCGGCGGACTGTTGCGCGCGCATACTACCGTCACGCCGAGCCCGCGCTCGCGCAGCTGTCTAAACAGGTTGAGGCTGTAATTTGCCCAGCCATTTTTTGTACTGAGGTCGGAGGTAATCAGACCAATCCGCATGCGCCGAGGCTTGCGCGGGGTTAGCTGTCGCCGTTTTCGGCGGGGGCTTGGGCTTGCTCGCGCGCCGCCAGCCGCGCCCGCCAAGCCAGCACCGCGGACGAATCTTCCGCCGCGACTTCGCTATGGAAATCTTCCATCGTGCCGATGCGCATCACCGCCAAAAGCAGCGCGATATTCAGCAGGATAATCACAGCCATTACCGCTATCGCCATTGCCGTCCTCCCCATCAGAAGCGACTCTAATCAACCTATTATGACGGACGATCCGCCACAGGTCTAGGTGACTTTGCTCTCGCAGCCTTGTACCCAGTTCATGAAGCGGTAAATCAGTTGAAACAGATATTTCGCCCGGCGAAGGAGCAAACTCTGTGCCCTCGGTGTACTACTTTCACAACCCCTCAATGAACCAATGTAGAAACTGGCACAACTTGCACTATTTTTGTAGAATTTTGGTGCGGTGC
>JAGWBC010000243.1:0-3743 GCA_021296115.1 Anaerolineae bacterium
ATTTTGAAGACCGGGGCATCCACCGGGACACATCCACCCCCTCGACGCCCGGCGATTATACCCGCCCGCCTGACCATCCCTCAAGCCGAAACGCCCTGTATCCCCGTCGCCGACGCCGCTATCATTGTCGCAAACCGAATTCCGTTACAATGAAGAGGAGGGCGCTATGCCCGCATACCTTATCGTGCGCGCAAAGATAACCGACATGCAGCAATACCAGGAGTACATGAAGCTGACGCCCGCCATCGTGGAGAAATACGGCGGGCAATTCATCATCCGCGGCGGCGACAAAGTCGTGCTGGAGGGGCCGGATAGCTCGGAACGCATCGTCATGCTCAAATTCGACAGCGTCGACGCCGTCCGCCGCATGTACAACTCCGACGAGTACCAGGCGGCCATCAAGGTCCGCGCTGGCGCCGCCGACGCTTCGTTTATCGTGATGGAGGGTTTGGAGTAATCAGGGCAACGTATTTGTTCGCGGGCGACTCTCAGAGTTGTGGCCTACAAGGCGTATTCGATACTGAAAATATTACACAAAGACAACTGAATTAGTGCGAGAATGATACTATAGCGAGGGCGTATCCAGCGAATGTCAACAGATTTCTACGGAACTCGCCAAGATAAGCCCCCCTTCCCTGATGCTTCGGATGCTCGCCATAGAGATGGCGAGAGGGGGCCGGGGGATGGGGTAGAAAAAGCGCGATTTCATTCCCCAGTACCGGACAAGCATTGCAGATTTCCACAGGGATATGAGGATGCGGACAATGAAAGTCGTCCTCTTCGATATTGACGGCACGCTGCTGATCAGCCGCGGCATCGGGCGTGAGGCCAAACGCCGCGCCATGCAAGAGTGCTTCGGCCAGACCGGCGACCTGGACAGCCATATCTTCGGCGGCAAGACCGATTGGGGCATACTGGCCGATCTGCTGGCGCCGCACGGACATTCCGCCTCCGACATCGGCCGCGACATGCCCGCCTACGAAGCGGTTATGGCGCGGCATATGCGCGAGATCAGCGGCGCTTATACTGCCGACCCTTGTCCCCACGCTATGGAGCTGGTCCAGGCGCTGCGCGGGCGCGACGATACGCTCATCGGTCTGGTGACCGGAAACACCTCAATGACGGCTGCCATCAAGCTGGAGATGGCCGGCTACGCGTCGGACTGGTTTGTCGTTGGCGCCTATGGCAACGAATCGCCCGATCGCGACGACTTGACGCGGCTGGCGCGGCAGCGGGCGGGGGAGCACTTGGGGCGCGACCTCAACGGCGCCGAGCTCATCGTCATAGGTGATACGCCGGCGGATATCCAGGCGGCGCGCGCCATCGACGCGGTGGCGGTCGCCGTCTGCACCGGTTATGCCGGGCGCGACAGCCTGATCGGCAGCGACCCCGATTTTCTGCTGGCCGATCTGAGCACGTTTATGGAATTGGTGCTGAACTAAGGCGCGAGGCGGCAAGTGCAGATACGCACGCCCAAGAAGTATCGCGGCATCCAACGGCGCAGCATCGTCAGCTGCCGCCGCCTGACCTTCTACTTGCTGGTTATCGCCCTGATCTTCATCGGCATCGGCGTGGCGCTGAATCGGGAGGTCTTCGCCCCGGTGGTGCAGCAGGCGCTTTTCGACGTTATCCGCGAGTTGGAAGATCGGGCCGCCACCATGTCCCTGCCCGAGCCGACGCCGACGGCCGATCCGCGTAATCAGCTGATCGAAGCTGACAATTACTGGCGGCGGGGCTCACTGGGCAACGCGACCGGCTTGTATCAGGAAATTGCGCCAGCGCTGCCCAACTCGGTTGAAATTTATCGCCGCATCGCCCTGGGCTTGATCAACAGCAGCCGCTATGCCGAAGCCGCCGAGTTCGCCGAGCGCGCCATCAATGCCGATCCCTTTAACCCCGAAGCCTGGGCCATTCACGCCTGGGCGCTGGACTGGCAGCGGCGGGCGAATGAGGCGCTCGTCAGCGCTTTGCATGCCCTCGAGCTCGACCCAGATAACAGCCGCGCGCAAGCCTATCTGGCCGAGATTTACCTCAGCCTGGGGCAAGCCGAACGCGGCGAGGCGCTGGTGGAAGAATTGCTGGCTAATGATCCCGAAAGCGCCGAGGCTTATCGCGCGCGCGGCCTCATCCGCCAGGAATATCGCTACGATTTCGACGGCGCCCGCCAAGACTTCCAGACCGCCTATGGCATGGCCGACAACATGAATCTATACGCGGTGGACATCGCCATCCTGGAGAGCAATCTGCGCAATTACGATGTGGCGCTCGATTTCCTCAACGACGTGCTGGAAGCCAACCCCAGCAACGAAGCCGCCTTGCTGCTCATCGGCAAGGGGCATTGGGGCGCCTTCGGCAATCCGGCGCAGGCGCAGCGCTACTTGCAAGATTGCGTCGACTTTAATGCGGAGAATCTCGACTGCCACTTCTGGCTGGGATACATGCAGAACAAATTGGGCTCAATCGACGAGGCGGCGCTGTCATTTGAGCGCGCCATCGAGTTGGGCAGCCAGTATCCGCAGCACTATTACTGGGCGGGTTTCTCGCAGATTCTCCTGGGCAATTGCGCGCGCGCGCTGGCTTATCTAGAGCCGGGTCTGCGCCTGGCAGTGGAAGGCGGCTATCAGCAATTTGCCGCCGATATCGAGACGGTCATCCCCCAATGCGACCCGACCTTTGCCAGCCGCTCGGCGACCGCGCGGGACGAAGCCGCCACTGACGATGCCTGATTGCCCCGGCGCAATTTAATCGGCCTCGCCCAGCTCGAAATAGCGTAGGCTGGCTTGCATATCGGCGATGCGATCCATTTCCAGCACCAGTACCGGCTTGGCGGGCAATTGGCGTAATTGCGGCAGAATCTGCGCGTAATCCAGGACGCCTTGTTCCCAGTCAAAGCCGTAATGTTCATCCATGACGCCGTTGTTGTTGTTCATATGCACTTCGATGACCCAGGGCCGCATGGTATCCAGCCAGTCGTCAAAGCTGATGCCGGGATCGGAGAAAAGCGTGGCGTGCCCGACATCGATGCAGGCCTTCAAGTAGGGATGATCGAGCTCGCTTAAGAGGTTGCCGATTATGGTCGGGTCGAATTCCCACATATTCTCGATGGCGACCACGACATCATAGGCCTGGGCGTAATCACCCAAGGGGCCCCAATAATCTACATTCCGTTGGTGCCAGCCCTGCCGATAAAAGTCGTTGTGCAGCAGGCCGATGTAATTGGCGTGAAAGACGACTTGCTTGACGCCCAGGCCGGCGGCGATGCGAATAACATGCTCGTAGCGACCGTAGGACACCATATTGATGCGTTCATCCGGGCTGCCGGAGGTCAAATCCATAAAAGGACCGTGCATCGTCAGCGGGCCGGGCACATCGGCGACAGCGGCTTTGTATTCCTTGTCCAGTTTGCGCCAGTCGCCATCGAGGATCTGCGGCACGGATAAGGCCATGAACTCAATGCCCAAGCCGCGCTGGCAGGCCAATTCAACGCATTCATAAAAGTTGCCCATGCCGGCGCTTAGCGATACCAGATCCCGCATGAGCTTCTTCCTGTCATTCTGAATTTGGCGACGCTGCCGCCCCGCGGTTGAGCGACGGAACTGCGATTCTGCGGGATAAGTTCACTTATCAGCTTACATCAGGGGGCGCCGCCATCGCAAGACTGTCCGCGTGGGGCAGTGGGGATTATTGTGGATAAAATTTCCCTGGCGTTCATGACACAGTTTTTCCGCCACAGAGTTACATGT
>JAGWBC010000243.1:3751-5420 GCA_021296115.1 Anaerolineae bacterium
TGTGCTGGGCGAGCCAAGGCTCGCCCCAACAGATTTCGATTGATGATAATAAATTGTTGATGGCGCAATTTCCATTTGAAGCGATTGTCCCCAAGACAGCCTGCGGCAGGCTCTGTCTTTGCAACCTGCCGCCTGTCGTTTACCATCGCTAGCGAAGGAGTAGCTTCTAACGATGAGTCCCGCCTGCATTCTGGTGATTCTGCCCGCCTACAATGAGCGGCTTAACATCGCGCGGACCGTCAGCGCCATCCGAGCCGAGCTGCCGCAGGCGGAAATCCTGGTCATCAATGACGGCTCGGGTGATGCGACCGCCGCCACAGCGCGGGATGCCGGCGCTCGGGTGTTGAGCATGCCTTACAACGTGGGCATCGGCGCTGCCGTGCAGGCCGGTTTCCAATTCGCCGAGGCTCATGGCTACGACATCGTCCTGCGCAACGACGGCGACGGGCAGCACGCGCCGGAGAGCAATCGCGCTTTGCTGGCTGCATTAAATGCCGGCGATGCCGATGTTGTCATCGGTTCCCGCTTTATCAGCGAGCGAGGCGACTATGGAACGCCGCTTCTGCGCCGCGTGGGCAGCGCAATCCTGGCGCGGTTGCTGTCATCGATCATCGGCCAGCGCGTCACCGACCCCACTTCCGGCTGCTCGGCTTATAATCGCCGCGCCATCAAGCTGCTGGCGCAAGTCTACCCGCATGATTACCCGGAGCCGGAAGCCATCGTCATTCTTCATCGCAGCGGCTTGCGGCAGATGGAAACGCCCGTGCGCATGATCGCGCGCCAGCACGGACGCTCGTCCATCACGGCCGGGCGCTCCGTCTATTACATGATCAAAGTGATCCTGGCCATCCTCATCAACTTGCTGCGGCGCCCGCCTTCGCCCTAGGCTTCGTCGCTTCGTCAAGGCCGTTCGCCTGAGGCAAACTTAATCAAACCAAGATTAGATTTGTTATTTCTGACAATCTACGTGTATAATTGCGCTGCCAATTTACCATTTCTGACAAATTACAGGCATAGGAAGGCAAGACCATGAGACTCAAACTTTCTGTATTGGCGCTCTTGTTCATCGTCAGCACGCTCTTCGGCGGCGTTGGCGTGGCGCAAGACACCAGCGAAGTCACCATTCTTTATTGGCAGGCGGTTTCGATCCTGAACCCCTACCTCTCCGGCGGCACCAAGGACTTTGACGCGGCCGCGCTCATCCTCGAACCCTTGGCCAGCATCGCGCCCGACGGCACCATGGTGCCCGACCTTGCGGAGTTCATTCCGACGCTGGAAAACGGCGGCGTCTCCGAGGACTTGACCACCATCACTTGGAAGCTCAAGGATGGCGTGGTCTGGTCTGACGGTTCACCGTTGACGGTCGATGATCTGATCTTCACTTGGGAATACTGCACCCATGAAGAAGGCGGCTGCTCGACCAAGCACTTCTACAACGACGTCGTCAGCATGGAAGACATCGGCGGCAACCAGATCAAGATCACCTTCGGCGTCGCCAAGCCCAATCCTTACGACCCCTTCGTTTCGCAATCCGCGCCGATTTTGCAGCAGGCGCAATTCGCTGATTGTATGGGCGCCAACATGTCGGCTTGCACCGACCAAAACTTCGCGCCCATCGGCACTGGTCCCTTCATGGTGGATGAATTCCGTCCCAATGATGTGGTCACCT
>JAGWBC010000244.1:0-312 GCA_021296115.1 Anaerolineae bacterium
GGCCGCGGCGCACATGCTCGTCCATTCAGCTTCATTGAAGGCGCGATTGTGGCTGGGATCGCGCAGACGCTCAAAGGCGTCCACAAATTGCGCCGCTTCGTTATCGTCCGGCAGCAATTGATCTTGCAGTATCAGGAGGGCGCCCGGCCGCAACACGCGCGCGCATTCGCGCAAGAAGCGCTGCGCATCCGGGAAATGGTGCGGCGCAATGCGGCAAGTCACGAGATCGAATTGGTCGGACTCAAAAGGCAGGTCTTCCGCGTCCGCTTCCTGGAAAGAGACGTTGCTTACTCCCTTGTCGCCGACGATATG
>JAGWBC010000244.1:466-3082 GCA_021296115.1 Anaerolineae bacterium
GTCTCGCTGGTGACGTAGCCATCAGCAAAGCGCGTATAACGCGCCTGCGATAGCGACTTCGAGTCTTGCGCATTTGTCATCCGGCATCCTCCACTGTCGTGTCCATCGCCGATATTCTCTCGCCAGGCGCAATCTTCGAGCGCCGACCAGAGCATGGTCTAATCTTACCCGACTCTCGCCTTACCGACAGCCCGCGCTCATCAGCCCCGCTTTCACGGAGTCCCTGAATTTAGCGCGCTAAGCTGTTAGAATGGGCGCAGTAGCGTTAACCCAACTAGTGACTTTCGAGGAACCTATACTCATGACAAGAACGATCCAGCAAGACGATTTGCTTAACCTGCACTTCTTGAACGGCGCCGCGCTGTCGCCGGACGCGTCCAAGATTATTTACACGGTCAACAAGATTGATGCGGAAGACGACAAAGAATACAGCACCCTTTACCTGCTCGATCTCGCTTCGGGCGATGGGCGGCAAATGACCAGCGGACGCTCGGTCGATGTTGGAGCGCGTTGGTCGCCGGACGGCAAGACAATCGCCTTTGTATCCGACCGCGACGGTAAGTCACAGCTGTATCTGCTGCCAGCGGACGGCGGTGAAGCCCGCCAGCTGTCCCGCTTCAAACGCGGCATCAGCGGGGGACTGGCCTGGTCGCCGGACGGGAGCAAAATCGCTTTCTGCGCCAAGCCCGACGTCGAAGCGGCAGACCTGTCCACCGAGCCCTACCGCGTCGACCGCACCGTTTATCGTTTTGACGCCATCGGCTATCTCGATGATGAAGTGAATGACATTTACGTCTATGATCTGGCCGGCGGCGAAACCACCCGGCTGACCGATGATCGCAATCACAACAGCAACCCGCGCTGGTCGCCCGATGGGAGCAGCATCCTCTATGACGCCAACATGCGCCAGGATGACTCAGGCGCCCTGACCCCTAATCTGATGATGGTCGATCTGGCGGGCAAGCAATGCACCGTGCTCGCCGATTGGGCCAATATCGAAAGCGCCAGCTTTACCCCAGACGGGACGCGCATCGTATTTGTTGGCCGACCCGATGATGGCAAGCCGATCGGCACAAAATCGGACCTTTACGCGCTTGACCTGTCATCGGGCGACATCGAATGCCGCAGCGGCGGGCTGGATGTCGGCGTAGGCGGGCGCATCATGCTGGATATGCCGGTGGCCTCGCTTAGCTTGCAAAACGTCAGGCTATCCGCAGATGGCAAGTCGGCCTACGCTACGGTGCAGCGCGGCGGCACAGACCATATCTACCGCGTGGCGCTTAGCGGAGCGGAAGCAATTGAAGCCGTGACCTGTGGCGACAGCGTCGACTTCCCGCTGGACCTGCGCGGCGATCAATTGCTGTACGCGCGCACTACGTTTAATTCTCCACCCGATTTGCATCTGGCCGACCTCGCCAGCGGCGCCTCCCGACAATTGACGCAGCTCAACGCGGACTTCCTGGGCGGGCTTGCCTTGCCGCAAACACAGCGCTTGAATTGGCAGAGCGTGGATGGCGTCAGCGTCGATGGGTGGTTCATGAAGCCGCCTAAGGGCGAAGCGCCCTATCCGACAATCTTGTACATCCACGGCGGCCCGCATCTGGCTTACGGCTTCGGTTTCCATTTCGACTTTCAGATGCTGGCCGGCGCCGGCTATGGCGTGCTCTTCCTCAACCATCGCGCCTCCACCGGCTATGGCGACAGCTTTTCGACCGCGATCAAGGGCGACTGGGGCAATCTGGACTACAAGGACTTGATGAGCGGCGTCGATCACGCCATCGAGCTGGGTTTGGCGGATGCCGATCGGCTGGGCGTTTGCGGCTTGTCGGGCGGCGGCAACTTGTCCTGCTGGATCGTCGGCCAGACTACGCGTTTCAAAGCGGCGATTCCGCAAAATCCAGTGACCAATTGGCGCAGCTTCTACGGCACCAGCGATATCGGCATCTATTTCGGCGTTGAGCAAATGGGCGGCCACCCGCAGGAGATCCCCGAAGTCTACGAGAGATGCTCGCCCATCACATACGCGCACCGCTGTACCACGCCAACGCTAATGGTGCAGAGCGAACTGGATTGGCGCTGCCCAGCCGAACAAGGCGAGCAATTCTACACTGTGCTGAAAGCCAACGGCTGTACCGTCGAAATGCTGCGGCAGCCCGGCGGTTCACACGGCGCTTCGATCAGCGGCGCGGTTAACCTGCGGCGCGCGCACAATGAGGCCATGCTCGACTGGTTCGCCCGCTATGTGCTGGATGCCTGAGGCGGCTGCCAGCGCAGTCCCTTGAGCAGGCCGCGGTCAAGCTCGTCGAGACGATCCGGCCCCAGCCGCTGCAACTCGGCGCGCACGTGGTACGAATCGCGGCGCAGTTGGGCCACGTCAATGCCCTGGCAGACATCGGGCAGCAGATACAGCCACTGTACGCTGCGCTGCAGCATCTTCAGCGCCCCGCGATAGTTGCCGCGCTCGATCTGATAATAAGCCACCCCAACTTGCAAGACGGCACGATACAGATCACGAACCGGGCCCGCCGTCTCGACCCACTGCGCCTCAAAAAGGTCGTGCTGATGGTAGAATTCGCCCGCGTTGAATGCCCGCAGGCCCTGCCCCGCCAATGGGGG
>JAGWBC010000244.1:3298-8650 GCA_021296115.1 Anaerolineae bacterium
ATCGCCGCGCGCCGGTTTATCAAGCCCTCCACGACTGCTTGCGCCGCCGAAAGCGCTATGGTATCGTATCCGGATAGCATGGCATGCTGCCGCTCAAAGCTGTTATCCGGGGCAATGAAGAATACCGCTGGCGGATTGCCGGCCGCGTAAGCTGATGGATCAGGCTGAAGCGTCATGCGCAGTCCTTGCAGCGCCGATTAATTGAACGTTCATCTACTTTTCGATACACTTCTGTCCGCAAGACCACATTATTGCTGAATTAAGTGCTGGTTGGCAGGTCAATTCGCTTGACAGCCGCCAAGATGAGCTTATATAATTCTAAGGATATAGATTATCTACACATCATACATGTTGCTGAACTGCCCAACATCTAAGGGGAGCGGCGTTAGCGTGTTGCCTGGCGGTTATCTCAAAAAGCGACTCCTGCGCATCCAAGTGGGATACCTGCTGTCGGAAGGCCCCGGCAACGCTAAAGAGATTCCTATTACATTTTCTCAGCGGCTGCAAGTCGCCGACGAATTGTATTTGGATGCCTTGAACGGCAAGCTCATCCTGACGCGAACTAAAGAAGGCATCCTGGCGCAGGGCGCTTTGCAGGTTGCCCATACCCGCGAATGCGACCGCTGCCTGGACACGTTCACCCACACATTTACGCTGGATGTCGCGGAGCTATTTGCCGCGCATTCAGACACCAGCAAAAGCGTATTCTTTATCGAAAGCAATGGCGATATTGATCTTGCCCCGCTGCTGCGGGAGGAGGTACTCATTGAAGAGAGCTATCGGGCGGTATGTAATAATAGCTGTCGCGGATTGAGCGCGATAAGCGGAAACAATCTAAATGAAACGGGTGAATCGCGAGAACCTCTCGAGTCGGAAGCGGACGAAGGACTCGTAATTGATCCACGATTGGCAGTATTGAAGCAATTACTATCGTAGCCATATGCCAAGGGATGCGCGCTATACATGGGGTGTTGGCGCATTCTGTACCTGAGGGGTGTTGCAGTGAACGAGTATGATGGAAGGTTTGAGTCGGATATCGACCTGATGGCATACCTGGAAGATGAAAAAGGCGACAAGACCAGTTTCGAGTTTTTCCTCGAAGATGCTGACTTGGACCTGTTGGATGAAAACTTCGGGGAAGATATCGGGATCGAGGACGAAGAAGAAGACCACGACCTGGGTGAAATAGCCTCCAGCGACACGGTGGGCTTATATCTCAAGGAAATGGCGCGCGTCCCCCTCTTGACGACAGAGGAGGAGGTGCAGTTGGCGATGCGGCAGGAAGCGGGCGAGCTCGCCGCCGACCAATTGGTCGAAGCGCCCGAACACGAGCGCCGGGCCGAGTGGCAATTCCTGATTCAAGACGGGCTCAATGCCCGCGATCATCTTATCAAGGCCAATACACGGCTTGTCGTCTCCATTGCCAAAAAGTACATGTCCCGAGGCGTGCCCTTTCTGGACCTGATCCAGGAAGGCAATCTCGGCTTGATGAAAGCGGTGGAGAAGTTCGATTACCATCGCGGCTACCGTTTCAGCACCTATGCAACCTGGTGGATCCGGCAGACGATCACCCGCGCCATCGCCGATCAAGGACGCACGATTCGCGTGCCGGTGCACATGACCGATCGCATTCGGCAGCTCTATCGCGCCGGATGCAAGCCCTCTGTGGAGGAAATCGCCGAGGTAATGGAATGCGAGCCGCGCAAGGTGCAGTGGATGCTGAAAGTGTCCTGGCGCCCCTTGAGTCTCGAGCATCCGGTGGGCAAGGACGACGACAGCGAACTCGGCAGCTTCATCGAAAACGACCGCGAGCCGAATCCTTCTGACAGCGCCTTCAGCAAGCTGCTCAAGGAGAAGATCGAGGAACTGCTCAACACCCTGACCCCGCGTGAAGCCCGCATCCTGCGCTTGCGCTTCGGCCTGCAAAACGGGCACTGTTACACGCTGGAAGAAGTCGGGCAGAAATTCGGCTTGACGCGCGAACGCATCCGGCAGATTGAAGGACGCGCGCTACGACGTTTGCGGCACCCGCGCCGCAGTCGCAAATTGCGCGATTATCTCGACTAGCCAGCGCTCAGTTGTCGTGTCGTATTCTGCAGCTGGCGCCACTCCCGCGCTAAACCCGTGAGCCTGTTTGCTGTCGCCTAATGCGCTTGTATGCTGCATCAGGCGGATCGAGAGCGCCAATATGCCTCAATTGGTCTTGGTTAAGCATAGCAACAGCGATCACAATCCCTTGCAGCCGGCCGCTGATTGGCCGCTTACAGCAGAAGGCTTGCGCCGCTGCCGCCCCTTGGCGCAGCATCTGAAGCCCTATCGAGCGAAGCGCTTGTATAGCAGTCCCATGCCCAAAGCCATACAAACAGCAAAGCGCGTTGCGTTGGAACTGAACGATGTGCCCCTCAGCGAATGCCCTTTACTTGCCGAACACAGCCGACAATCAAATGCGCCCTATGGATCGCTAGCGGAGTTCCATGCGCGGATGAAACGATTGTTCCCCGCGCCAAATGAACTGGCCTTCGGCGACGAAACGGCAGAAGAAGCCAAACATCGTTTTCGGCGTGGCATCGAAAGCATATTGGAAAGCTCGACCAAGGCAGAAAACATTGTGGTCATCAGCCACGGGACCGTAATCGTATTGTTTGCAGCACAATACAATCCCATTGACAGTTTCCAGCTTTGGCAAAGCCTCAAAATGCCATCTCTGGTTGTGCTGGATTTGCCGGACTTTCGCATCAGCAAAGTGATTGAGGATGCGGGCATCCTCTAGCCGCTAATGGCGGCCAGCAAGTTCAGCTCCTTTTCGCGCGGCAGGTCAGCCGGCTTGGGCGCATCCGCGGGCAGCGTCAGCGCCCATTCGTAGGTATCACGAATCGTCCCGGCGATCGGCCTGAATCTCAAGCCGGCGCCAATGGCTTTGTCGATATTAAAAGTCATGAAACTTTCCGCCAGCGCCCGACTGACCCAAAGCGGTAGTTCCATGAACTCGCCCACGTCATTTTCGCGCAGGAAGTCGTCGCTGGCGTGCTGCCACTGCACATCGCTCCCGAGCGCCTGCTTGACCTGCGGCAGCAGCTCGCCGAACGTCAGTCGCGCAGCCGGCCCGGTCACGTTATAAATGCCCGACGCGCGCTGCTCTATCCGCCGCAGCGTGAAAGCCGCCAAGTCGCGCACGTCTACGAATTGCAGCGGCTGATCGGCTGGCGGCGCGATAGCGGGACCTCCCCTGGCGGCGCGCGTCACCCAGTAGGTGAAGCGATTGGTCGGGTCGCGCGGGCCCACGATCAAACCGGGGCGGATGATCAGATTGCAGCCGGGAAAAGCCGCTTGTACCTGCGCTTCGCAAAGGACCTTCAGTGGGCCATAGGTTTCGTCAGTGACCTCTTCCGCCGAATGGTCGTCCAGCGTCAGCAGCTTGGCGGATTCATCGCGATTGGCGGCGCCATTCAGGGGATAAACGGACAGGGTCGAGATGAAGGTGTAGTGTCCTACCGTCCCTTTGAGCGCTTCCGCCGATAGCTCGACGAGGCGCGGAATATAGCCGCAAGTGTCGATCACCGCGTCCCAGCGTCGCCCGGCCAGGCGATGCAGATCGGTCTCGCGATCACCCTTGATCAGCTCAACGCCGGCGAGCGGCTCTGGGCTGCTCAAGCCGCGGTTGAACAGGGTCGCTTGATGACCGCTGGCCAGGGCCTCGGCAACCAGCGCCGGCCCTACGAATGTCGTGCCGCCTATGATCAGCAGGTTCATTTGCCCTCCTCCGCTTCCCAGTTCAATTCCGCCATTCTATAAGGCTTGTCCGGTACTGTGACGCCGCCGCTCGCTCGACTTACGCGAAGTTTCGACATCTTTGCCACCGAGTATACCGAGTTATATAGAGGACACAGAGGAAAGGCATCATGCTTAGTACAAAGAAAGAATCGGCGTAGATGCGGGCTATCCTTGACTCGACCTGCCTCCATATCGCCCGATATCCCTCTCTGTGCCCTCGGTGGTAAAAGTGTCATGAACCCGCAAAAGCGCGGCGCCCGCCCCGCTCAACCGTATCGACATCGGATTCTGAGTAGCGGACAAGCCTAACAGCAACTGCTGCCCTGCGACCGCGCCGACTGCCTTGCGCCTTCTCTACGCGAGTCGCTGCTGACGCCTGCGACAGTAATACGCTTCACAATCTATGCTAAAATCGCCACTATGGACCGGACACACATCCATCTTCGCAGCGCGGCGCTCTTGGCAGGCTTGATGCTGCTTATGATAGCCTGCAACCTTGGCGCTAGTAGCAATGCGCCGCCGACGCTGGCGCCCTTGCCCACTTTCACGCCGCAGGCAACCCTGGGATACGCCGCCGTGCGACCGGTCGTCATCGATGATATCGAAGTCACCGCCGTCGCGCCCAGCGACGAATTGCTGCCGACTCTGCTGGAACAGGTCGAATCCGACCGGCTGATGGCGCATATTCGCAGCCTGCAAGACTTCCGCACACGCCACATCGGCTCGGCTCAGACATCGGTCACCGAAGGCATCGGCGCCGCCCGCAAGTACATCAAGGATCAGCTGGAAATATTTGGTTCGGCCTCCGGCGGCAATCTCTACACCTTTGAGCAGAGTTTTGAGGCCATTGTCACCGATATTATACAGACCAGGCAGCACAATATCATCGGCGCGATCAGCGGCAGCGAAGTCAACGCCGGCACCATTATCATCGGCGCGCACTACGATAGCATTGGCGAGCCGCGCAGCGATGGCCGGGCCTACGCGCCGGGCGCAAACGACAACGCCTCGGGCGTGGCGGCGCTGCTGGAAATCGCGCGCATTTTGAGTATTGCGCAATACCGAGCAACCATCATGTTTGTCCTCTTCTCAGCGGAAGAGTTCAACCGGCAAGGCAGCATCCCGTTTGCCGTCTGGGTGCGCGACAAGGACATTGATGTGATCGGCATGATCAACGTGGATACCATCGGCAATGTGCACGACTTCAACGGCAACCGCAATGACCGACAGCTGCGCGTTTTCTCCGCCGGCCCCAATGACAGCTCAGTCTCGCGCAAGATGGCCCGCGAAGCCAATTTCCTCGGCTACAACTACGAGCTCAAGCTCGACCTGCGCGTGCAAGACGAAATCGACCGCGAAAACCGCTATGGCGATCACTTCTCCTTCAGCGAGCTGGGCTACCCCGCCATTCGCCTGATCAACGCCTATGAAGAAAAGCGCAACGCCGACCCAACCGATACGATTGAGTTTATCGAGCCCGATTACCTGCGCCGCGCCACCCAATCCATCTTGGCAATCGTCATTTCGCTGGCCGATGGTCCGCGCCCGCCGGTCAATATCGTTCTGCGCGCCCGAGACGAC
>JAGWBC010000245.1:0-1680 GCA_021296115.1 Anaerolineae bacterium
CTGGGCATCAAGTTCTTCCTCAATCGCTGACTCCGGGTTTCCCGCCAGCTGATGGTACTGCCGCGATTCAAGAATCGTCTGATATCGTCTTTGGTTGCGGCATCGCCGATTCTTCTGCCCAGCCACCAAACCGCGCTCAAGATAGACAGCACATGTACGATTATGCTGACGGTGAGTTGATCGACTTGCATGCCCCGCCTCGCAATGTATTGATGTGTAGAAATATAAACTCTTTTCGCCGCTTTGTCAAATGAAACCTGCTGGAGCCAGGGCAATTGCATCAAAATGAATTTGCTCAAAAATCGACTATTATTCCAAAACTTTCGTAATTTGTAGGGGCGTTTCTGTGAATCGCCCACAATATTTGCGCTATCTCTTGGGCGACACACAGTGTCGCCCCTACAAATTGTATATTTTATGTGGAAAACGAGGCGAAATGGGTTTTGATGCGATTGCCCTGTCCACCACTCCCAGCCTCGTCCTGTCTTGCGGCGACTGTGGTAGAATCGACCAATCTACGGTCCCGCATCGCGAGAAATTCAGGGAGCGCCTATGTACAACCCCAAAGCCCACCTCAAGCGTCTGGTCGAAGTCCACGCCCCCAGCGGCTACGAAGCGCCGGTGGCCGAGCTGCTGCGCGACGAATGGGCCGACCTGGTCGACGAATTCGACAGCGACCGCCTCGGCAGCCTCATCGGCATCAAACGCGGGGACGGCGAGCCGCGCCGCAAGATTATGCTGGCCGCGCACATGGACGAAATCGCCTTGATGGTGCGCGAGATCGAAGACGGCTTCCTCTATATGCATCGCATCGCCGGCATTGACCCGCGCGTCATGCTGGCGCAGACGGTGCTGGTGCACGGGGTACGCGTGCTGCCCGGCGTGGTCGCCACCATGCCGCCGCATATGCTGAGCGCCGCCGATCGCAAGCAGTTCCTGCCGATTGACGCGCTGGTGGTGGATGTCGGCTTGCCAGCCTCTGAAGTCGAGCAGCTGGTCTCGGTTGGCGATCTGGTCACCATGGAAGGTCCCATGATCGATCTCAAGGGGCGCCAGGCCGCCTCCAAAGCCATGGACGACCGTTCCTGCATCGCCGTGATGACCACCTGCCTGGAAATGTTGCGCAAGATGAATCACAGCTGGGATGTCTACGCCGCCGCCACCGTGCAGGAGGAGGTCGGCTTGCGCGGCGCGACCACCGCCGCCAATCACATCCGGCCCGATTGCGCCATCGCCCTGGACGTTGGTTTCGCCGAGCAGCCGGGCGTCAATCCCGGCGGCAAACTCGGCGGCGGACCGCAGCTGGGCATCGGCGCCAACTTCCACCCGCGCATGGTGCAGCGCCTGAAAGACATCGCCGCCTGGCATGATATCAAGTGGCAGCCCGATATCATGCCCGCCCGCACCGGCACCGACGCCTGGGCTATTCAAGTCTCGCGCAGCGGCGTGCCCACCGCGCTGCTCAGCCTTCCCCTGCGCAATATGCACTCGCCGGTGGAGACGCTCGACCTCAAAGACATCGAGCGCACTGGACGCCTGCTGGCGCATTTCATCGCCGCGCTGGAAGAAGACTTCATCGACTATGTGTCATTGATGCCGGCGCCCGGTTCAGAAGTCGCGGACAATGGCTGATGGACCGCTTCCTGCGAGCGGCCATTGAGGAAGCCAGAACCGGACTGG
>JAGWBC010000245.1:1791-5519 GCA_021296115.1 Anaerolineae bacterium
TTTTGCCGGCGCGAAGTCCATGCCGCCCGTCCCTAATGCGCCCGGCTAAGCTTCAATCTGTCGAGCGATAGACTCTGGCGTCAGCGCGCATTTTGGCATAGGCTTTCGCTCTTATAAGTGACGAATCCGACGAGGAGAAGCGCCATGCAGCGTTTCGGACAAGTACTCGGCTTGCGGCCGGAGCATGCCGCCGACTATATCCGCCTGCACGCCGATGTCTGGCCCGGGGTCCTAAAGAAGATTGAAGAATGCAATATGCGCAATTATTCCATCTTTCGTTACGGCGATATGCTATTCGCTTATTTTGAATACATCGGCGCCGACTACGAAGCCGACATGGCCAAGATCGCGGCGGACCCGACCACGCAGGAATGGTGGGCGCTTTGCGGCCCCATGCAGCGGCCGGTCGCCGAGCGCGCCGAGGGCGCATGGTGGCATACCATCGAAGAAGTCTTCCACGTGGATTAGCTTTTGCGCCCCTACACTAGATTTCCTCTGTGCCTCTGTGGTGAATCATCAACCTACATCACCGCCACGGTCGCATTCTCAATGAAATCCCAATCCCACTCGATGCCCAGGCCCGCTCCCGGCGGCGGATGCGCATAGCCCTCGGCGTCGATATGCACCGGGTTCTTAATGCCCAGCGACAGCAGCGAACTGGGGATCAGCGCCTCGAAGAATTCGCAGTTGGCGATGGCGCAGCAGCAATGCAGGTTGACGATTTCCAGCGCCGGGTAAATGGTCGTATGCACCTCGCAGCGCATGCCAAAAGCCTCGGCCAGATGCGCCGTTTTCATCACCGCTGTGACGCCGCCCTTCCAGGAAACATCGCTGCGCACGATATCGACCACGCCGCCGGCGATGCACTCGGCCGTGGAATAATGCGAGCCGGCCAGCACCTCCGTCCCGCAGATGGGAATGTCCAGGTCGCGCGTCAGCTTGCGCAAGCCGTTGAAGTCGACATCGTAGAGCGGCTCTTCAAACCAGTAATAATCCAGTTTCTCCAGCTCGCGGCCCATGCGCAGCGCCTCTTCGTAGTAGCTATGCGCGGTCACCGGGTCGGCCATCAGCTTAAATGCGGGATCATCGCCGATTGCCTCGCGGCACAGCCGATACGCCTCCAGCGCTTCGTGATAATCGCCGGGCGGGTGCAGCTTGTAACCGTGAAAACCCTGCCGCTTAAACTCGATGGCTTGCTCGGCGTAATCCTGCGGCGTATCAAGGTACATTGAGCTGACATAGGTCGGCGCCTTTTCGCGATAGTGCCCCAGCAGCTGATAAAGCGGCAGCTCAGCGACTTTGCCAGCGATATCCCACAGGGCGATGTCGAAGGGCCCGTAGGAGTAGATTGGCGTCAAATGCCAGTGCCGCTCATAACGCCGGAAGTCGTGCCAGTGCCGCTCGCGCGCGAAAGGGTCCTTGCCCAGGAAAAAGGGCTTCAGCGAAGTAGCCGCGATCGACCCGGCCATCTCCGCCCCCATGCCGGCGAATCCCATGCTGACGCCGTCCACGCCCGCGTCGGTTTTCATCGTGATCATCAGGAAGTGCAAATCGGACTTATGCGAATCGCGCAGTTCGTTCACGCCCATCACTTCTTCCTGATGTTTGCACAGCCGGATTTCGATATCGCTGATTTTCATGGCAACGCTCCTATTCGCTTGAATACATTTGGATTGTAATGATTAACCGTCCTTCGGTAAACAGGCGCCAGTTTGCGTCGACGCCGCTTGTCGCGTAGAATCTGAGATAGATAAAAGCTGAGAGGGGAATCCCAACATGAAGCTTCACAATCGCATTCTTACCCTTGTTCTACTGGTCTTTTTGCTTAGCCTCGGCTTCGCTGGGCAGGCGCAGGACAGCGCGATATCCTTCCTTGCGCCGCCCTGGGGCGTACCGCCCAACGAAGATTCGCTAAACGCTTTTATGGAAGAGAGCGGCATCACCGTTGAGATTCAATCGGTGCAAATGGCCGATCTCTATAGCCGCGTGCAAGTCTCCGCCGCCGCCGGCGAAGCGCCCGCCGATGTGATCTTCATCACCGAAGAGGGCCCCTCCAACGTGGTCGCCACCGGCAATATGCTGCCGCTTAACGACCTGCTGGAGATGAGCGACCTGGATGCCGACGACTTCGAGAAGCTTGATTTCTGGACCGTCGACGGCGACGTTATGGCCATTCCGACTTACCTGCAGTTGGTGATGATGGACTACAACGCCGCCACCCTGGCCGAGGCCGGCTATGACGCCGCGCCCACCACCTGGGCCGAGCTGGACGAGCAGGCGCGCGCGGTCCGTGATGCCGGCCTGGATGACAATCCCATCGCCATGGGCGCCATCAACTGGTCCTGGTGGCTGATCGCCCTGAGCATGGGCGACCCTATGTTTGATGATGATCTCAACCCGGTCTTCGCCGATGAAGGCAGCAAAGCCCGTGAAGCCATGGCGCTGCTCAAGACCTGGTTCGATGACGAGCTGATCAGCCCCGAAATTCTGGCCGGCAGCATCAATCAGCACGCGCTCTTCTGGAGCGGCGTCGGCGTCTTCCACCAGGGCTGGCAGGGCTCGGTCGTGCGCGGCAACGCCGAATCGTCCATGCAAGCGCCCAATGTCGAGTACATGGTCCTGCCCGAAGTCGGCAATACCTGGAGCTTCCCCGCCGGCATCGGCATCTCGGTCGATAGCGAAAATGTGGAAGCGGCCTGGGAGTTCGTCAAGTGGTATGTCGGCGACCAGAACATGACCGATATCTGGAACGCTTTCGGCCTCTATCCCTCGCGGATTTCCATCAGCAGCGCGCTGAACGAAGCCGGCGAGATCCAGGGCTATGACGCCATCGTCGAGCAGAGCATGCACACCAACGAGCTGCCGCGCTTTACGCTCTGGTGGGGCCCCTGGGCCGCAGCCGTCAGCGAAGGCATCAAGGAAGGCATGTCCACCGGCATGTCGGCTGACGACATCATTGATGGCCTGGCTGAAGAGTGGAACGAGCTCAAGGCAGAGTACGAGTAGAAACGCCCGACTTGACGTCGAATCTGTAGGGGGTGTCGTTGGGCAGCCCCAGATCCGCATCATACCAATCCGTAGGGGCGAGCCTCGGCTCGCCCACATGCACTGCGCAGGGTACGGTCGCAATGTCAAATTGTACCCGTTCCGAAACGCGACGCCGCTCTATTCGATTGCGCGGATACGATTATCGGCGAAGCGGCGTCTACTTCGTGACAATCTGCACAAACAGAAGGATGAAGCTGTTTGGCGACATCATTGATGGTGAAATGGCGCTCAGTCGATTGGGCGAGGTTGCGCGCGAGGAATGGTGCCATGTCGCACGGGCCCGCCACAATATCGAATTGGACCGCTATGTCATAATGCCCAATCATCTGCACGGTCTGTTCGTCATTATGGACAGACTAGATGATGATTTGAGCCATCCTGTGGAAATGCATCACCCGAAGCAAGCGCGCGGATTCCCGTCTGGTTCGCTGGGCGCAATCGTCAGCCATTACAAGGCAGCGGTCAGCAGACGCGCTTGGTCAGGGCTGATCGGTCGGGGTCAACGCGTATGGCAACGGAATTACTACGATCACATAGTGCGCGACGAGGAATCGCTAAACGAGATAAGACGGTATATCATCGAGAACCCAGCGAGATGGGCAGAGGATAGTCTGTATGTCGATTGAGGCAAGCGGGTTGACGGGCGAGCCAAGGCTTGCCCCTACAGTTGGCGCGGTAGC
>JAGWBC010000245.1:5624-8162 GCA_021296115.1 Anaerolineae bacterium
GGCTCGCCCGCCATGTGTACAAATCATGAAACGCCTCACCTCATCCGACTCAGTCTACATCGCCGTCGTCCTGACGCCGATCGTCCTGTTAATCGCGCTATTCATCTACTACCCGGCCGTCGACACCTTCGGCCAGAGCCTGACCAACCGCAACCTGCGCATCCGCCGCCCGCCCAAAGCCGTCGGCCTGGACAACTACCTCAAGCTGGTCCAAGACGACGAATTCTGGGAAGTGACCGTCCGCAGCTTCAAAGTCGTGCTCATCACCCTGCCGCTGGAGATGGCCGTGGCCTTTGGCATCGCCATGCTGCTGAACCAGCGCTTCCCCGGCCGCGGCATCGTGCGCACGCTGAGCATCCTGCCCTGGATGCTGCCCGGCGTGGTAAACGGCTTCTTATGGGGCTGGCTGCTTAACGGCGAATATGGCGCGCTCAACGGCTTCCTCTATCAATTCGGCTTGATCGGCGAGTATCAGTACTGGCTGCGCGAGCCGGATCATCAGCTCTTCTGGGTCTGCGTGGTGCAGACATGGACGCGCTACGCCTTCCCCACCATCATCTTGCTGGCCGGCTTGCAGAGCATCCCCGATGACCTTTTCGACGCCGCCAAGGTCGATGGCGCCAACGCCTGGCATCGCGTGCGCTATATCACCTTTCCGCTGCTGCTGCCCTCATTCGGCATCGCCCTCGTGGTCGAGTTTATCGCCGCTTTCCAAATCTTCGATGTCGTCTGGACCCTGACCGCAGGCGGCTCGGCCGGCGGCGCCATGAACCCCTTCACCAAGACGCTGATGCTCTACAATTACGAGCTGGTATTTCGAGATCTGCGCATCGGCTTGGGCGCGGCGCTGTCCTATATCATCCTGGCCATGTCGCTGGCTGTCGGCGTAATCTTCGTCATGCGCGTCTACAACCAGGGAGTGCAAGAGCAATGACGCTGGAGCAGACTGCGAGCATATTTGCTATTGCCTGCGAATGCGTAGCAGATCAAGCCTTATTGCCAAGCCCGCGCCAAAGTCACCCCGCCCTGTTGCTACGGGGAGGGGCCGGGGGTGGGGTAGACCGACGGCAGATCTTCGTCATGCGCGTTTACAGCCAAGGGGTGCAGGAACAATGAACCTGGGTCTCCGCGCGCAAGAGCGCCTGCGCCTCGGCTTTATCTACGTCATGTGCGCCGTCGTGCTGATCTGGGCGCTGGCGCCGATTTACTGGGTGGCGGTCAGCAGCATCTCAACCCGCCGCGAACTCTACGCCCAGCCCTACAAGATCTGGTTTCCCAGCGAGCCGACCTTCGAGTCCTACCATACGATCTTCACCCAGGGCGCGAAATTCCGCGATGGCAGCTTCTCGCCCACCGCCGGCTTGATGAGCTCGGGCCTGCGCAACAGCGTCATCATCAGCGTGGCGTCGGCCGCGGTCGTCACGCTGCTGGCCACCGGCGCCGGTTACGCCTTCGCCCGCATGGAATTCCGCGGCAAAAACGCCGTCTTTCTGCTCATCATGCTGATGCTGCCGCTGCCCATCTGGGTCTCGCTGATCGCGCTGTTTTTCATCATGTCGCGGCTGGAGCTGGTGGATACCCTTCTTGGCCTGGTGCTGATCTTCGTCACGCTGCTGCTGCCGCTGGCCGTCTGGATGATGACCACCTTCGTGCGCGATATCCCCGGCGAGATTCAAGACGCCGCCCGCGTCGACGGCGCCGACCGCTGGCGTATTCTCTACAGCATCGTGCTGCCGCTGGCGCGCCCGGGCATGGTGGCGGTATTCCTGGTTGCCATGCTCACCACCTGGAACAACTTCCTCATCCCGCTGATCTTCAGCCGCACGGACGACTCGCAGCCGCTGACCATCGTGCTCACGCTCTTCATCGGTCAGTACGAAGTCGCTTGGGAGGATATGTCGGCCGCCGCCGTGGTGACCATGCTGCCGCCCTTCCTGATGGCGCTCTTCTTCCAGCGCTATCTCGTGCGCGGCTTGACTATGGGCGCGGTGAAATAGCGCATTTCGCGGCCACTCTCGCGTAAAAGTTTATTGTGCGTAAGGGCCAGCCGCCGGCTCGTCCCTACAACCGTACTACTCTCTGTGCATTCAGCGGATCTAAAGTCGTAACGGGGCAACGTAGGGACGATTCTGTGAATCGCCCGATGTTGTATTCGCGAATTTACGGACGACATACAATGTCGCCCCTACAACCGACTAATTTACAGTTTCTCATCACTTTGTTGAAACTACTGAGATGGAACGGACACGCCAAGCCCCTGCGCGCAGGCGCTGATCTCGCTCCAGGTGGCGGCGGGCAAGTCTATGCCCTGCGCCAGCCGCTCGCGCCGGTTGCGCGCCTCGACCTCGCCCGGGTACAACACCTCGCCCTCCAGCGGGTCGGTCTTTACGAAGTCGATCACCGTGTCGACTTGCTTCTGGAAGACATCAACCGGCCCGAAGCGCCCAATGTCGATCATCAGAATCACCGTGCCCCAGCGGTCTTCCAGCGGCGGCTGATTCTCCGAGCGCAGCGACGCCATCATGCTGAAAAGCCCGA
>JAGWBC010000246.1 GCA_021296115.1 Anaerolineae bacterium
AAAATTCTACAAAAATAGTGCAAGTTGTGCCAGTTTCTACATTGGTTCATTGAGGGGTTGTGAAAGTAGAACACAGAGAGCACAGAGGAAAAGCTCTTCATAATAGAGACTCCCATCCTCGGTGTACTCGGTGGCAAAAATAGTTTGAAGCGATCGCCCTGGGACGTTATAACGTGTCGGCAGCTTCAATCGTCATCGCTGGATTGGGCGCCTCGTTGACGCTGAATTTGAAGACATCGGGACGGTTGTAATGACCCACCACATCAAAGTCCAGATGGCCCTGGTGGATCTTGTTCAAATCCAGCTCGGCGTAAAGGACGCCTTCCGCGCCGTAGAGCGGCTCACAGACATAATCGCCGAAGGGATCGACAATCGCGCTGCCGCCGCGGCAAAGTTCCTCGGGCAAGTCGGCCAGTTCGTCAATCAGCGCCAGGCCCTGCGGGTACATCGACTTGGTGAAGAATTGATTGCAGCCGAGCACGAAGCAGCGCCCCTCGCAAGCGATATGGCGCAGGGTGGCCTGCCAGGAGTCGCGCTGGTCGGCTGTCGGGGCGAGGTAGATGCTGACGCCCTTGGCGTACATCGCCATCCGCGCCAGCGGCATATAATTCTCCCAGCAGATCAATCCGCCGATCGTGCCAAAGGGCGATTCCACCGTGGTCAGCGTACTGCCATCGCCGCTGCCCCAGATCAGGCGCTCGCTGCCGGTCGGCATCAGCTTGCGATGCACACCCAGGATGTCGCCGGCCGGGCCCAGATAGAGCATCGAGTTGTAGAGCGTGCCGCCGTTGCCGGCGTCGCTCCGCTCGGAGATGCCGACCACCGCGTAAAGGCCGGCCTCTTGCGCCGCTTCACGAAAGGGCCGCGTCTCAGCATCGTTCGCGGTCACTGAGGCTTTCCAGAAGCGCGCGAAATCTTCGCGGCCGGCTTGTGAGCGGTTGCCGACATAAGCGCCGTAGCTGAAACCGCGGGGATAACCCGGGATCATCGCCTCGGGCAGCAGAACCAGGTCAGCGCCTTGCCGGCCCGCTTCCGCGATCGCGTCAGCTGCTTTGGCGATGCTGGCTGCCTTATCGGCGAAGACCGAGGCGACTTGCGCGACAGCAACGCTGATTCTATCCATGGTTAACCTTTCAAACGGGCGTGTTCACGTGAGCTAAGTCTAGCGCTTTCAGGATCAGGCGCCGGCCTCGCCCGTCAGCGGGCAGCCCTGATTGGCTGCGGGTCCTGCTTCGTTTGGGCATTCGTCGGCGGCGGTATCCAGGCCATCGTCATCAAAGTCGCGGCAGCCGCGCGCAGTGCCGGGCGCGAATTCCTTGGGGCAGGCGTCGGCCGCATCGCGAATGCCGTCGCGGTCTTCGTCGTCGCTATAGGGGCAGCCTCGATTATCGGCATAACCATAATTGTCCGGGCATTCATCGGCAGCGTCGGCGACACCGTCAAAGTCGGCATCGGCCGGTCCGGCGCCGGTGTCCAGCACTGTGGCGGTTGCGGTCGCGGTCGCAAGGGCTGCGGTGACGATGGGCGATGGGCTCACGAGCGTCTGC
The DNA here is from genome assembly GCA_021296115.1 of Anaerolineae bacterium. Classification (GTDB taxonomy): domain Bacteria; phylum Chloroflexota; class Anaerolineae; order Aggregatilineales; family Phototrophicaceae; genus UBA6055. The sequence continues at coordinate 1,548 of JAGWBC010000246.1, forward strand.
GCCACGATGGTCTGCGCGGGAATCGCCGTGGGCGGCACGAATTGTATCGGCGTGCGGATGGGCAAGCTCAGCGGCGTATTGGTCGCCAAAGCCGGCGGCCCGCTGGTCGCGGATGGCGTCAGAAATAAATTGGCGCCGAGGGCTGTAAATGTCGGCGCGGGGCCCGAGGGCGTATCGGTCGCGCGGATGGCGGCGGGCACATCAAGCGGGGAGCTGCCGATGAAATAGATAGCGAAGCAATAAAAAGGAAAGGTACCGGCGATGATTAGAATCATCAAGAGGCGCAGGCTCTGGTTGCGGCTGCTCTGGCCTTGTATGACATCGATCGTTCGCATCGGTTGCATGGCTGCGCTTCACCGCTATGGGGATGCCGTGTGAACAGTCGTGGCTTGCCTGGGCGCAGATTCCGGCGGATGCGAGCGCTCTTGCCCTGTGTCCTCGCGCAGATCCCGAATCTGATAAAGCGCGCCATCGGCGAAGCCGCGCTTGCGATAGTACTCGCGGGTGCCGACAGAGGAGATGACGGCCAGCCGCTGATAGCCGCGCTCGGCGGCGATTTGGGCCGCCCGCTCGATCAAGCTTGTGCCGAGGCCAGCATGCTGCGCCCGCCCCTCGCCGGTTGAGCCTATGCCCAGCGCCAAGCCGTAAACGTGCACCTCGCGGATCATGGCGCAGCCGCGCAGTTCATCGAGCAGCGCCGCGTCCGTCTGAGCGGGCAGCGACAGTCGCAGAAAACCGGCGATATCGCGCTGGTCAGTAACGTACTGCAAGAAGACTTCCTCGCCGATACTCGAAGCATAGCTCAGGCTGTCCAGCTTGAGTTCGGCGGCGGTCACCGACTTCTTGCGGATTTCGCGGGCGCGGATGTCAAGGCTGCGCTCGCCGCGTCGCTCCAGCTCCCGCTCGACCAGTTGGCGGAAGTTGGTCACCTTGTTGCCGTCCACGATGTCGGTGCCGGGGATATCGCGGATGACACGGGTCAGGCGGCAGTATTCGGGCGTGCGCCTAAAACATTCGAACAGCAGCTCCAGCAGCTCGTCGTGGCTGTAGGGTCGCCAGTCGCCGGCTTGGTATTGCTGCATCAGCTCGGCGCTTTCGATCAGCGAGCAAGGATAAATCTTGAGTTCATCCGGGCGAAAATCGGGGTCGTCAAAGAGCCGCCCGTAATCTTCCAGGTCGTCCCGGGGCGACGAGCCGTAGAGATTGGGCATCCAGTGGGCGTGGATTTTGAAGCCGGCCCCGCGCAGCAATGCCACCGCCCGTCGCGTGGCCGCCACATCATGCCCGCGCTTGTTCAGATCCAGCACGCGGTCATTCAAGCTCTGGAAGCCGATTTGCACTTTGGTGCAGCCCAGCCGGCGCACGCGGATGACTTCCTCGGCGCTGATGTGGTCGGGGCGCGTCTCGATGACCAGGCCGACAGCGCGGCAGGCGGCCGTCTCATTTTCGCGCTGCGCCGCTTCCAACTCGTCCCAGGTCGCGTATTCATCGGCGGGACCGCGTTGACGCTGGCCGGCGGCGATCTCGTCAGCCAACCCGCGCGACCGACGCATCTCAGCGGCGTAGACCTCCTGCACCGTCCGGTTGTATGAAGCGGCCATCGCAGCGCCATTTATGGTCAGGTCGCTGATTGGCAAACCGGTGAACATCGACTTCTGACGCAGCGCTGCCCTTACCTCGGCGCGCCGGTCGATGCCTTTGCCAAAGTCATGCATGGCGTCGAATATGCGCTTGACGAACCAGATCTGGAAGGTCTCGGGATAAAAGGACCAGGTGCCGCCGAGGATGATTATCTCGATCTTGTCGGTCGAATGGCCCAGGTTGTGGTAGGTCTGCAAGCGCATCCAAGTCTGCAAATAGGGGTCGAAGGCGTTCTTCTCAGCACGCTGGGCGCCGGGTTCGTCCGCCAGGTAACTCTTGGGCATGCGCACATCGTTGGGACAGAAAATGCAGGTACCCGGGCAGGGAAAGGGTTTGGTCAGCAGGGTCAGCGGCGTCACGCCCGACATGGTGCGGACGGGCTTGCGGCGCAGCTTGTACAGCAGCGCTTCGTCATAGTCTGGCAGTCCCGCCTGCCCCGCCAATACGCGCCAGCCATCAACCAGGTTGGCCAGGCTGTAGATGCCCGGTTTGGGATGACGCCGCATCAACTGCTGATGCTCGCGCGAGCTGAGCCGCCCCGGCGCGCTCAAGATGATCTCAAGCAAGGGAATCAGCTGCTCGCGGTGCGCCTCGGCGTCAAAGGCATATTTTTGATCGTCCAGCATGTCGTTTTCCTTCTATACAAAGCAATTCTACTGGCGTAATGCCAAGAGTAAAACACTTGTTGATTTACCATTTGTGGTAAAGGAAATGGCTACGAACAGCACTTGCTCGACAAAGGTAAGATGTTGAGGCTTAACAACTTGTGTATACCCAAGTATAGTTAGTTTAGTTTAAGTAGATCTACGGGAGAAGCGATGATTTCTAAGAAACAAGCCAAAGCCTGCCTTATGCACTTAAACGGTGACAAGACCGTGCAGGAAATTGCCACAGCGCTTGACGTCAGTACCAACACCGTTGTGAACTGGCGATCGCGAGCAGACTACC
>JAGWBC010000247.1 GCA_021296115.1 Anaerolineae bacterium
GCTGGCGGCGACGCGATCGTAGGCTTCCTGGTACGATATGCCTTCCTGCGCGAGAATCTGTTCGATGAGAACGTCGATGGGGTTGCCCGGCATCTCGCGAACGAGCAAGAAGGTCAGCGTCGCGACCGCCCAAATGGTTACGATCGCTTGTACGACGACGCGTACGGTGTAATTCTTGAGCACGCTGCGGAGCGCGTCGACTATTCTGTCGCGGCCCGGTGTCTCTAGGGGTGTATCGAGACTTCGGCTTGCCAATTCTAGTCTCCGGCGCTAAGCCTACTCTTTATGATACTTGGTATGGTTAGCGACGCAATTTGCGGCCACGGCTGGATGCGGATGCGTTACTTTCGCGGTTGATTCAAAGGGGCGGGCTGTTGACCCGCCCCTCAGCATGCTGGCTAAAAGCTCGCAATGCAATAGTGTTACTACATGTCGGCCGGCGCAGTAACGCCCTTCAGGATGAGATAGGTCATCCAGTTGTCAGCGCCGCCGCCGAAGTTGGCAAAGATCGGGTCGCTGTCATCGGGTACGCTGATAAAGCTGCGATTCAGCGAATTGTTGGTATAGCGTTCCCAAAGCGGGATCGCAGGCAGCAGCTCGTTGTAGGAGACGGCCAATTGCGTGACCAGTTCCGCCTGGTCCGCCTTTTCTACACCTTGTGAACTGCTGTTAGACAGGTCAAATACATTCACCATCCCGCCGCTGTAGTCGACATTATTGTCGAAGTTCATGCCATCGCCTCCGCCTTCACCAGCCATCGTACCCTGGCCGTTATAGCGGTTGTAGGCCTGCAGGTAGCTGCGGCCCGGAATCGGATCACCCAGTCCCCAGTTGCGAATAGCCATCTCGAAGTTGCTCGAGTAAATGTCCTGCGGGTGCTGCTGGAACTGTACGCCGCGGTTGGTGATATCGAAACCGAAGTCGTTCAATTGGGCGGTAGCGTTTTCAGCCGCGGCAGACCAGTCCGCGAACTCTTGCGGGAAGGTCAATTCGAAGGCCAGCGGATCGCCATTGTCGTCCATCCACATGCCATCGTCGTTGCGACTGAAACCGACGCTTTGCAGCAGTTCTTCGGCTTTCATCAGGTCATGGTCGTAGGTGTTGAGCGCATCGAGTGTGTCGTCACTGAGCCAGGCTGCGGAGAGTCCATCGCTCATGCCGGTCATGAATTCGACGGCGACGCCGGAGTCGCCGAGGCTGACGACGCCATTCTGGACGCGGTCAACCGCGTAAGCTATCGCCTGGCGTACTTCAACCAGATTCAGCGGGTAAACGGCGTGATTCACATAGATGCCCGGACCGTTGTTCATGCCGGAGCGAACGATGTCGACGCCCTGGTTAGCGAAGGCTTCCTCAGTCGTCGGCGGTATACCGTGAGTGATGTAATGGAGTTCTTCGTTGCTGACCAGCGGTGTCACAACTTCGGTTTCGCCATTCCACATGCGCACCGAGTCGAAATTCTGGATATCGCCGGCGAATCCGCCCGGGTTCAACTCCATCATCAAATTAGCTTCGTTGATCGTATCGGGCAAGATAGTGTAGGGGCCGCCAGAGACCGGCGCCTCCGGACGGAAGGCCGTCAGATCTTGCAGCAGATCGTCCCAGCCGTCGCCGCCCGCATCCATCATTGCCGCGCGATCGGCGATGTCGCCGAAGACGCTGGCGGGACGCAGGTTTGTGGTAAGGATGATACGTTCCGCCAGGCTGGATGGCGCATCCATGACGAACTTGACCGTGTGGCCGTCGACCTTTTCGATGCCGCTCATATTGGCCCAGACGGTATCGCCGCGCAGGCGGAAAATGTTGAAGGTCGCCATCAGATCGTCAGCGGTCATCGCGCTGCCGTCGCTCCAGCTATTGCCTTCAACCATCTTGATCACATAGTTGCCGTCGGCATCCCAGCCGAATTCCTCCGCAACCATGCCTTCGTATTCGCCAGTTGCCCAAAGCAAGACGGCCAGCGGGGGTTCATGCAAGTCTTGATATTGACCGAGTGTGATACCGCCGGACGCGAAGGTGTTGAAGTGCCCAGTCGGCGGCACTTGATAGGGCCAGGCGACATTTAGCGTAGCGCCCTGCGCCAGGGCCGGCGCCGAAACCAACATGGTGAACACGAAGAGCATCGCCGCTAGAATCATGAATCGCTTATTCATTGTGATTTCCTCCAATTAGCGTAATTGCCAACTAAATGCGTGCTGACATGTCTACTCGCCACTGCAATAGATTCTCCTTTCCCTCTTTGAATATCGAGCAAAGGCGCCCGCATACATCACTTGCGCCAGTCTAGGGACCCACGCTCAACGCCGGTTCGCGCAAAGTATCATCAAAGACCTGCGCGACGGCGCCCATGAGGGCCGGGTCTGGCGTGAGCTTCGAAATCCTCAGGTCGATACCATGTGGCGGCATGACCACGGTATAACGATCAATTTCATCGTGCAAGTGGGGCAGAAATGCGCTAAATTCCTTGCCTAATTCACCCCCGATAATGAATACAGTGATGTCGAAGCTGTTGACCAGGTTGGCGATTCCGATGCCGAGGTATTTGCACATCTCCCGCATGCCATAGAGCGCCACGTCGTCGCCGCAGCGCAAAGCGTCTATCAGTCGTTTAAGGGTTAGCGATTGGCTGTCAAGTTTCGAATCCGCGCCGTCTAATATTCGGCGGCGCGCGATGTTCATATAACTTGAAATGCTGACCAGCGATTGCCAACTCTTCGCGGAAAGGTTCCCATTGCCGGAGTCACAAAGGATGGTCATGAATCCGATCTCGCCGGAGAAACCGCGGGAACCGCGATAAAGTTGTCCGTCGATTACAATGCCGCCACCCAGGCCATGACCGATCTCGATATAGATGAAGTTCCTGTCTTGAATCGCGCTTCCATAATGGTTCTCGCCAACAGTGGCGCCGTTAACCTCGTTGTCCACGCTGACTTTTACACCGAACTTCCGCTCCCAACACGCGCGCAAGTCGACGTCTTTCCAATTCATATATTTCGAATAGACAACTCGCCCGTCGGCGCCAATGACACCGGTGACAACGACGCCAATGCCGACGACGCTGCGTCGCTCGCGATTTTTCTCGAAAGCGCAATTAATCAACCCTTCGCAGATATCCAGGACATAATCGACCTCGGTCGTATCGAGGGCAACCAGATCGTACCAGAGAACTTCTCCGAGTAAATTCGTCAACGCGCATTGAACCGCGGATGCGTTGATCTTGAGCGCGATGGCGCTGGCGCCGTCCGGATTCAATTCCAGCAAAATGCCGCGGCGCCCGCCGGTGGACTCTTCGAATCCCACTTCGTGGACTATGTCGTTCTGAATGAGTTTGTCGGTGATGTAGGAAATCGCGCTGCGTGTGAGACCGGTGCGGTTGGCAAGTTTCGCCCGCGTTTGCGCCGGACGCCTGCGCAGGCTGCTCAACACGATGCCACGGTTAATCTCGTGCATGACTTCGTGGTTTACGGCGGAACGCTTGCGCGACAATGTGGCGCCCCTACAACGATTGTTAGCGAAGATAAGCAGCGCGCTACTATTGCCTGTAAGTATATCGTTTGCGCCGAGCTTTGTCAAATTATTGAATTATCGGAGTGGCTAACTCGGTGGATTTTATGATATTGCTATAAAGTATAGGCATGAACCAATGTCCTTACTGTCAGGCGACA
>JAGWBC010000248.1:0-4452 GCA_021296115.1 Anaerolineae bacterium
CGCTGATTTCGCCGGCGCGCAACCGGGCCGCCGCCTCATCCCGCAGTTCAAGCGGGAGGAATGACAAATCAGCATTGCCCGCTGCGCGGTCGAATGTCTCGTTGCGTCCGCTCAAGCGGCGCAAGCGCGCCAGCGGATGCAGCGCCAGCTCGACGATGCGCCAGCGCGGAAAATGAGTCAGGGCGTAACGAATCTCGTTGTCGCCGCGGATGCCTTCGGAGAGCAGTGGTCCTTCGTAATCGGCCGCCAGATTGAGCCAGGAAAAGGCCGCTGCCATCCCGCCCTCGACGCGCCCCGCGAAGCGCCGCGTATAGGCAAAGCGCTGCACTCGGTCCGCTGCCGGCGCCAGCGCATGGCCCGACCAGTGCTGCGCCAGCGGAATGGCGATCCAATCGGCTACTTCGCGGCGCGCCGGGATGACGCCAAGGCCGCCCCCGCCCAGCCGACGGCTCAGGATATCCAGGGCGGTCGATTTGCCCGTGCCGGTCAAGGCGACCACCATCAGTAGCTTGTGCTTGCACAGCGGCGTCCGTCCCGGCCCCGGCCTCAAGCTGACCAGCGGGTAGCGCTCGGTCACGGGCGGCTTCAGCCTGGGATATACGTCTCGGAAGTAGATTTCTCGCGCGTCCATGCGGCGCCCGTTCATTTCAGGACAGTTGCATCAGATTATTTTAACCACAGAGAGCACAGAGAGCACAGAGATTTAGGTGTTTAGACGACTACTCGCTGAAACCCGCGGGCAAGTAAAGTGGACAAGACTTTATTAATCTCTCAGAATCACACCTGAAATTTGGCCTAGGCTTTCATTATTGCTTTTCTCTGTGCCCTCAGTATTTCCAAGTAAGTACTGAGAAACCGGAATAACGTCGGTTGTAGGGGCGACATTGTATGTCGCCCGCAAATTCAAGATTACAACATCGGGCGATTTGCATGACTAACTTGGAACTACTTCTGTGCCTCTGTGGTGAATTATGCCGTGTCAAGTTCGCCAGTAGAATGATGTCCGCCGACATTTACCACACCAAGCGTGAACCCGCGTTCGACTACGGGCGGTTCATCGTTATAATCCCTCTCATGCTGAAATACCGTAAGGAGACCCCTCATGCCGCTCTTTGATATGCCCCTGGAAGCCCTGCGCCAGTATCGTCCCGCCCGCGAAGAGCCGGAGGACTTCGACGACTTCTGGGCCGACACCCTGGCCGAAACCCGCTCACACGATCTGAACGCGGTATTCGAGCCGGCGGACTTCGGCCTGACGACCCTCGATGTCTACGATGTCACTTTTTCCGGATTCAAGGGCGACCGCATCAAGGGCTGGTACATGCGCCCGCGCGGGGCAGCCCAAGCCTTGCCCGGCGTCGCGCAATTCATCGGCTATTCGGGCGGGCGGGGTTATCCGCATGAATGGCTGCCTTTCCCCGCGGCCGGTTTTGCCAGCCTGGTCATGGACACCCGCGGTCAAGGCAGCGCGCGCCGCGGCGATACGCCCGATGTGGTCGAAGCCATCAACCCCTCTGTGGGCGGCAAGATGACGCAGGGCATTCTCGATAAGCAGTCCTACTACTATCGCCGTCTCTACAGCGATTCCGTGCGCGCGGTCGAAGCGCTTCGCAGCCGCGCCGATGTCGACGGCGACCGGATCGCCGTCGCCGGCGGCAGTCAAGGCGGTGGCTTGTCGATTGCCGCGGCCGGTCTGCTGCCCGATGTCGCGCTATGCCTGCCTGATGTGCCCTTCCTGTCGCATTTCCGCCGCGCCGTCGAGATCACGCCCGATGGTCCCTATCCCGAGATCGCCAGCTACCTGCAGAACTATCGCGATCGCATCGATACCGTCTTCCATACGCTGAGCTACTTCGACGGGCTTAACTTCGCCGCGCGTATGTCGGCGCGCGCTTTTTACTCGGTCGGGCTGATGGACACCGTTTGCCCGCCATCGACCGTATTCGCGTCCTACAATCATGTGCCCGGCGAAAAAGAGATTCGCGAATATTATTTCAACAACCACGAAGGCGGCGGCACGCAGCATCAAGTCGAGAAGATCCGCTTCCTGCGCGATTTGTGGCTGACGTGAGCCGGACGCAAATCATCATGCTCGGCAGCGGCAGTCCCAATGCCGAAGCCGACCGCGTCAGCTCCGGGCTGGCCGTCGCTGTTGACGGGCGGCCCTATCTGGTGGATTGCGGGCATGGCATCGTACAGCGCGTCGTGCAAGCACGTGCGAAAGATCTCATTACTTGGGATACCACCGATCTGGACCGGCTCTTCGTCACGCATCTGCACGCCGATCACACCGTGGGCATCCCGGACCTGCTCTACACGCCCTGGATTCACGGACGCGAGACGCCGGTTGACGTCTATGGTCCGGCCGGGCTGGATCACATGCTGGACCATATCCAGCTGGCTTATGCCGAAAACATCCGCGAGCATCGCAGCGCTCATCCCAGTACTGAACAGGGCTACCGGGCAGCGGCGCATGAAGTGCAGGCGGGTCTCGTTTACCAGGACGAGCGCATTGAAGTCCATGCCTTGCCGGCGGATCATGGCGATCTCGCCGCGTTCAGCTACAAGTTCGTCACGCCCAACGGGACCATCGTCGTCTCGGGCGATGCCAAGCCGGTTGCGCAATTCGCGGACTGGGCGCGGGGCTGCGACCTGCTCATCCACGAAGTTTATTCGGCGCGTCAGCTTCCCGATCGCCCGCCGGCCTGGCGCGAATACCACTCGCGTGCGCACACCTCGACGCGGGAACTGGCGGCCCTGGCCAATGACATCCGCCCTTCCCGTCTCTTGCTTTATCACCAACTCTTCTGGGGGCTGAGGCCGCAGGAACTGGTCGCCGAAATCACGAGCGAGTACGATGGCAATGTCGTCAGCACTGCAGATTTGGACGTTTTTGAATTATAAGGCTTGTCCGCTACTCAAATGCCAATTGGACCAAGGCCTGCGCAGCATGTCGGGTGGGCGCCGCGCTTATAAGGATTGTCGATGCTTTTGCCACCGAGTGCACAGAGTAACTACGAGGGCACAGAGGGGAATTTAAGGATCCATGGCGGTTGGTGGAGTAATGGATGATACGCAGTTGTACTCAATCTTTCTTTGATAATGTGTGATACATGTTCTCTGAGTCCTCGGTTTAACTCGGTGTACTCGGTGGCAAAGGCGTCGAAACCACGCCAATGCCGGAAACCCGCCGCCGTCGACACAGTAGCTGACAAGCCTTATAGCAGGGGAGGGGAGCCATGGCGCGAAAAGCAGTATATGAATCACTGGACTTCGAGCGACTAGACATATCCGAACAGCAACAGCGCTCCGATGAGTTCTTGCAGCGGATGCTCAAGCGGCGCAGCGTGCGACACTTTTCGTCAGAGCCGGCGCCGATCAGCCTGATTGAGAATGCCATCCGCGTGGCTGGCTCGGCCCCGTCCGGCGCCAATCAGCAGCCCTGGACTTTCGCGGTCATCAGCGATCCGGCGCTGAAGCGGAAGATCAGGCTGTCTGCCGAAGCCGAAGAAAAGGAAAGTTACGAGCGGCGGATGACGCCGGAGTGGCTGGAAGCCCTGGCTGTCCTGGGAACGGATTGGCGCAAGCCGCATATCGAAGACGCGCCTTATGTCATCGTCGTCTTTCGCCAGGCCTATGGCATTCGCCGCGCTGACGACGATCAGGACGAACGCGTCATGCACTATTACAGCGACGAATCGGTTGGCATCGCTGTGGGCTTCCTGCTGGCCGCGCTGCATATCTCCGGCCTGGCCACGCTGACTCACACGCCCAGCCCGATGAAATTCCTGGCCGAAATCTTGGGACGCCCGGCCAACGAGCGGCCCTTTGTGCTCATCCCGGTCGGCTACCCGGCGGAAGACGCCGAAGTCCCCGTCATCAGCAAGAAAGCGCTGGCTGACATCATGGTCCGCCATTAGGCTGCCGATGCTGCGAAAACCACCCATTTCCCGCCAAACTCATTTGCACAGTGTGATTTTATCCCCGATAATTTGCGTATCGACACTTCTGCGACACATCGCGCCGGGATCGCAAAATCATGCGTATCGTCACGCTGCTAAATGAAAAAGGCGGGGTCGGCAAAACGACGCTGTCCTTTCATCTGGCGGCTGGCTTGGCGGTCATCGGCTTTCGCGTCCTCGCTGTTGACGCCGATGCCCAAGGCTCCCTGACGGAATCGATGGGTTTCGCGCAGGCGCCCGGTCTGTATGATTTGATTGTCCGCGAGCAAGCCTTCCGAAACGTTCTGCGCTACGTGAATCCGGAAATCTACGAATACCCCGATCGAGAGGTCAAGGGCCAGCTTTTTCTGCTGCCTTCCAATATTGAGACGCAGAGCATCGCCAGCAATTCGACCGACGCGCTGGCTTTCGCCCGCCGCTTCGCCGAGCTGGACGATGCCGTCGACTTCATCATCGTTGATACATCGCCGACGCCTTCGCTCTTGCACGG
>JAGWBC010000248.1:4482-5043 GCA_021296115.1 Anaerolineae bacterium
TTCCGCGGCTTGCAGAATAGCTTCCGGCGCCGCGAAGAGAACGAGCGCTATCGCCGCCAATTCAACTTCGCGCCCATCAAGAATCTCGGCATCGTTCCCACCATGTATCGCCAACGCACGCTGGAGCATCGGGAGAACCTGGCGGAGCTCAAGGAGTCCTACGGCGAGCAAGTATGGGAGGCGATTGCGCAGTCAACCGTCTGGACCGAGAGCAGCCGCGTGCATCGCAGCATCTGGAATTACGCGCCCTCGGCGCCCGCTGCGCGGCAGGGCTGGTACCTTGTGAAGCGATTTATGGAGGCAATGACACATGTCGCGCCAACGCGATCGTGATCGCTCTAAACGCGCTCTGCCGGCCCTGCGGAAGCTGCCCCGTGTCAGCTACGAAGAAGTGGCGCGGGCGACCTTTGGCGCCTCGGAAAGCGAAGCCTTGAGTCGCTCTTTCGGCGATCTAAGCATGGCTGATTCGACTGCGGCTGGAGTCGCCATCGCGGCCGACGGGTCGCTGGTGGCTTTCGACTACCGCTTGACCGGCATCGGCCTGGATCCGAACGCCCTGTC
>JAGWBC010000248.1:5112-7374 GCA_021296115.1 Anaerolineae bacterium
CGAGGACAATAAATGGGGCAAGCACGAAGAAATCGCTGCCGAACTTGGGCTGCAAGTCAAGACGCTTTACGACTATCGCTACGTGGCGCGGCATGTCGACTTTTCGGTACGTACCGAGAAATTGTCATTTGGGCATCATAAGCTGGTCGCGCAACTTGAGCCGGCGCTGCAAGGGCGCTGGCTGAGCCGGGCGGCCGCCGGAGATGTCGCGGGCGACTCTCGGCCTTGGTCTATCAGCCGGCTGCGCAAGGAGATGGCGGCCTTGCCCGCTGCAATCACGGCGGAAGAGACACCCTTTGAGCGCAATCTGCGGCGTATCGACCGCGAGATGACGCGCCGCAAATGGAATCGCTTGTCCGCTGAAGAACGCCGCAATCGCCATGCCGCCTTAAAAGATATTCTGGCGCGTATGGATATGTGGGGCTTGGATTGACTGCAAGCTGCCTCAGCGCGTACCGAATACCGGGATCAGCGCCCCGTGGATAGCCGCGCCGGCGTCGGAGGCCAGGAAGGCGATCACGCGGCCTAGCTGCGCCGGTGTCACGCCCGCCTGCGGGTCCTCGGCGTATTGCTCCTCGGTGGCGATGGTCGAGGGCAGCACAGCGTTCACGCGAATGCCGCGCCGCTTGTACTCTTCCGACATGCTCTCGGTCAGCCTCAGCACCGCCGACTTTGAGGCTGAATAGGCCGCGTCGTTGCCGTTGGAGCGCAGGCCCGGCTTGGCGCCGATATTGACGATGGCGCCGCTGCCAACCTCCAGCATGGCGGGGATCACGGCTCGGCTCATCATAAATGCGACTGTGGCGTTTAGCCGCAGCATGGTATTCCAGGTCTCGGTCGTCATTTCGTGCAAGAGCTGGCCGGCATCCCAGCCGCCCACGATATTGACCAGCACATCGATACGTCCGAAGGCCTCCAGCGTCCGCTCCACCAGTCCCGCTGCCGCCGCCTCGTCCGACAGGTCGGCGTTTTGCAGGCAGATGTGGTCGCGGTCTTCGCGCAAATCCGGGAATCGCTGATACAGTCGGTCATCGCCACAGGTCAATGCCAGGCGCGCATCGCCCGCGCGGAATGCCGGTATCACGCCCGAGGCCAGCAGTCCCGACGCGCCTGTGATGATCGCCACTTTTCCGCTGAACTCTGCCATGGCTGTGCCTCCGCTTGACCTTGGGTTTGTCTAGAGCATACCATAATTCACGACCATCACTTGAACGGCGGAAACGCGCCAATTCTGGCAGGCGCAACAGGAGTTCATATCGGCTCAGCTTGTGAATTAGACATTTGTTCCAATTTGCAATTACGCGACTCGACAAGTAAAGTATAGAGATATTGACGATGGCAGGTGCATGATGAACAGACAGGCAGAGACGATTGAAGCAAATGGGTTTGAAGTTAAGGTCGATCATTCTGCCAAGCGTCAGTCGCCGCTGTTCGACATGCCGACTCTGGAGCAGCTAAAGCCCAAGCAAGAGACGCTTCAATTGCTGGATAATGGCGAGAGACGCTCTAACATCGCTGTTCTGGAGCGCAAGGACAACCTTGACTTCTTGCGCGATCAGCCAGGCGAAAAGTTCAAGCTGATTGTCACCTCGCCGCCTTACAATATTGGCAAGAGCTATGAAGCGCGTTCCTCTCTGGATGAGTATTTGGCCAGCCAGGAAGCGGTCATTCGCGAGTGCGTCCGCGTTCTGCATCCGCAAGGCTCAATCTGTTGGCAAGTCGGCAATTACACCGACCGCGGCGAGATTATGCCCCTCGACTGCTTGCTGTTTCCTGTCTTCCGCGGCTTTGGCTTGAAACTGCGCAACCGTATCGTTTGGCACTTTGGCCACGGCCTGCATTGCAGCAAACGGCTCTCCGGCCGCTACGAGACGATCAATTGGTGGACCAAAGGCGACGACTATACCTGGCATTTGGATCCGATTCGCGTTCCCTCAAAGTATCCCGGCAAACGGCATTTCAAAGGACCGCGGAAAGGTGAACTGTCAGGCAATCCCTTGGGCAAGAACCCCAGCGATGTTTGGGAATTCCCAAATGTAAAGAACAATCACCCGGAAAAAACGATTCACCCCTGTCAATTCCCGGTTGAGTTGGTTGAGCGGCTCGTGCTCTCGATGACGGATGAAGACGACGATGTACTTGATCCCTACCTCGGCGTTGGCACTTCGGTCATTGCAGCCTTAAAGCACAAGCGCAATGGCTATGGCTGCGACATTGTTGAAGAATATATCTCCATTGCCCGCGAGCGAGTCGAAGACTTTC
>JAGWBC010000249.1 GCA_021296115.1 Anaerolineae bacterium
TCATTGACGATGAGGCCGAGGCGCAGTCGGCGATGGAGACTGAAGACTTGAGGCCCGGCCGTCTGCAGCAGGACACTGGCTTCAACGATTGGACGCCGCTGGGCGAAGAATCGCTGAGCGCCGCGTTGGAGAGCTTGCGCCTGGGAGAGCGGCGTGCTTAGGGTATTGCTGGCTGGGCTAGGCGTACGCGGGTGGCATTGGGCGCAGGTGATTCAGGGCTCGGCGCGCGCTGAGTTGGTCGCCTTGGTCGATCCGGCCGCGGCGGCGCTGGAGCGGGCCCGCGCTGAATTTGGTCCGCTGCCTGCTTTCGAGAGTGTGAAAGCGGCGCTGGCTGCGCTGGACGAGGTCGACGCCCTGGTGCTGGCCAATCCGCCCCTGGGGCGTCAAGCAATCGTCGAGGCGGCGATCGCGCATAAGCTGCCGCTGCTGATTGAAAAACCGCTGGCGCTTGACCTGGCCGAAGCCGCGGGGCTGGTGCGGATGGCTGAGGCCGGCGGTGTCTCGCTGATGGTCGGGCTGAATTTCCGCTATCTTGCTGTGACGCAGGCCATGATGCGCTTGCTGGCGGACGAGGTGGTCGGGCGAGCTGAATTCGCGCGCTTTACCTACGAGCGCTGGCGCGACGGCCGCCGCGCTGGAGATGCAGCATCCGATGCTTTGGGAGCAGTCGATCCACCACTTCGACTTAATGCGCTACGTCTATGGGCAGGAGCCCGTTCGGGCACAGTGTCAAACCTGGAATCCGTCCTGGAGCATGTACCGGCATGACAGCAATGTCGCCGCGCTGATCGAGTTCGACGGCGGCCTGCGCGTGAATTATCAGGGGACCTGGCAAAGTAATTGGGCGGCGCCGGGCTTTGAATGGCGCAGCGACTGCGCGGAAGGTATCATCACACAGCGGGAAGAATTTGGCGACTTGAGCTACGCTCGCCGCGATGATGGGCAATTGACGCGGGTAGCGCTGCCGCCCCACGAACGCTGGATCAGCGAAACGCGCGCGCTATTTGCCGCCTTCGTCGCTCATATTCTGGATGGCGCCGAGTTGCAATGCAGCGGCCGCGACCACCTGATGTCCTTGGCCATGCTTCAAGCGTGCATCAAGTCGAGCGCGAGCGGCAGCGGCGTCTTGATTGCTGATGTAATGCCGCGCGGCTGAGCAACTGTTGAATAGCGAAGTTCATTTTGCCACCGAGTACACCGAGTACAGCGAGAAAAGCCAAAGAGAGTAGAGTGAATCGCATGCTCCATGCCGGCGACTGCTTGAATGTGCTGAATGGAACCAAAAATTCGATTGGACAGTCAAGATGAGTGAAACTTTCGTCGGGATTCAGATCGGCGCGATCAGCTTCATTGACGAGGGCGTCGAGCAGGTGCTTGATATCTTGCAAGAGCGGGCGGGCGTGAACGCGCTCTTGATTTCCGCCCTGAGCTGGAGCATCGGCAATGCCGGGCGGGCGGCCTTCGGCTTCCCCGATCACGGCGCGCAGGAGGCGGACAATCTGCGTGGCGGCGGCTTTTTCGCGCCCGATCCGCGTTATTACAGCAAGACCTTCATGAAAAGTTTCGCGGCGCCGGACGAGCTGTATCGCGGCTTCGATACGCTGGCCGATGTGATACCAGCGGCGCGCCAGCGCGGTATGAGCGTCTACACCTATTATTGCGAGACCTCGAGTTCGGCCATCCGCTCGATCTGGCAGCCGGGTTTTCAGCACTTTCTCGATCGCGATCATCTGGGACGCATGGCGACCCGACCATCGCTGCTGAACCCCGATTACAAGACATTCTGGCACTCGGTCTTCGCCGATTGGCTGAACAACCACGATTTGCGCGGCGTCTTATGGGGCATCGAGCGGCAGAGCCCGCTGATGGACATCTTCCGCGGCGACAGCTCGACCGGCTTTGACGAATATTACCTGGCGGAGGCGCGGGCGCGAAATATCAATGTCGAGCGGGCGCTAGCTGGCTACCGCGCCATCGACGATCTGCTGCGGCGAATCCGCGGCGGCGAGAAACCAACGGCGGGCGTCTTCGTCATGGTCTTGCGGCAGTTGCTGCATTATCCCGAGGTGCTGATGTGGGAGAAGCTATGGCTGGATTCGCACCACGCCTTCTACCGCGAATTGGCGGGACTGGTGAAATTCTACGACCCGGCCTACGAATTCGGGCTGGGCATCTGGCAGGTCATCAACACCTACAATCCCTACTTGCGGGCGCAATACGATCAGAGCGAGTACGCGCCCTACGCTGATTGGTTCAAGCCGGTGCTGTATCATACGCCGGCTGGCGCGCGCTTCGCTGACTTCGCGGCGTCCTGGCAGAGCGCAGTGCTGGCGGATGCCAGTCCCGATGGCGTCTACAGTGGCTTGGCGAATGTGCTGGGCTTGGAGGACTTCATCGCGCCGCGAGCGGACGGCCCGCTGGCGGGTTTCAAGCCGGAATACGTGCGCGAATGGACGGCGCGGTTGATTGAAGAGACGGGCAAGCCGGTCTATCCCGGCATTGGCGTGGGCGTGGGCCACAATGGCGTCAGCAAGGAAATCACACCACAGGAGATCCGCGAGGGCGTTCTGGCGGGCTTGGACGGCGGCGCGAGCGGTGTAATGATCTCGCGTAATTATTCAGAAGCCGAGCTGCGCAACCTGGCGGCGGTCGGCGATGCGCTGCGGGAACGCGGCTTGATTTAGGAGGCGGAGATGACGATACGAACGGGCATAATCGGAGCGAGTTTCGCGCGGCAGGCCTATCTGCCGGCGTTGCGCGCGATTGAGGACGTCGAGCTGACGGCTATCGCCAGCGCTCGGCTCTCCAGCGCGCAGACGGCCGCCGACGAATTCGGCATCCCGCGAGTATACGACGACTGGCAGCGCATGATCGGCGAGCAGAAGTTCGACCTGGTCTGCATCGCGACGCCGACGGTTTATCACGCGCCCATGACCTTGGCGGCGCTGCGGGCGGGCGCGCATGTGCTCTGCGAAAAGCCGATGGCGATGAATCAAGCTGAGTCAGCCGAGATGCTGGAGACGGCCGAGTCGCTGAACAAGCTGCATATCATCGGTCATGAGCTGCGTTTCAATCCCAACCGCCGCAAGATCAAAACGCTGATCGAAAGCGGCGCAATCGGCGACGTGCGCCATGCCAATATCGTCAATATCTCCGCTTCCTGGGGCGACCCGGCCTCGCACGCGACCGGCCACTGGCTGGCGCGGTCGGATATGGGCGGCGGGCGCTTGGGCGCGAACGGCTCCCATCAGCTCGACCTGTTGCGCTTCTGGCTTGGCGATATCGGCAAGGTCGGCGGTCAGGTGGCGACGCTGGCGGCGGCTCGCCTCGATAAGGACACTGGCGCGGCCTGGACCGCCAGCGCTGACGATCAGTTCAGTTTCACGGCTGAGATGCAAAGCGGCTCGCTGTGCTCGGTATTTGTCAGCAGCGCGGCCCGCCATGGCACGGGCAATCAGACGCAGATCTTCGGCAGCGAAGGCACGATTATGCTGGCGGACGGCGACGAAAAGCTGCTGGTAGCGCGGGCCGGCGAGGACTTCCAAGACTTGAGCCAGCGCGATGCCAATGCCGATTTGCCCGGGCTGGGCGCCGGCATCTGGAATCTGTCCTTTGTCGCGCTGATGCAGGAACTGACCGCCGCCATCCGCGAAGGGCGGCAACTGACCTGGGGCGCGACCTTCGCTGACGGACATCAGTGCCAGATCGCGATGGATGCCATCCGCCGCAGCAGTATCGAACGGCGCTGGGTGGCGCTCTAGCGGGATGGGAAATTCGCCACAGAGACGCATAAGTAGAACCCTGTTGGTCGTTCGAAAATCCACACAAGGTCGAACCGTAGGGGCGACACAGTGTGTCGCCCGAAAATCCACGATTAAAACAGCGGGCGATTCACAGAATCGCCCCTACAACGACCCATTTTATGTTGCATTGCTTTGCTGGAATTAGTGAGGCACAGAGCCTACTTGCTCTGCTTGGGAGAGTTTTGATGTCCGCGTGATTGACCAGTCCCCGTTGGGCGTTGTCGTTGAGTCGCGCCCCGGCGGTGTTATACTATTCATACCTTAGTTCAAATGAGGACGAAAATGGTCGTTGAACGCGTCCGCCGCATGAGTGTCGAAGACTTCCTGGACTTTGCGGAACAGAGCGAGGAGTATCCTATGACAACGCCTACATTCAGACATAACGTTATCAGCTTCAATATCGCGTCTCGTCTGGGGATGCTTCTGGCTGACCAGAATTGTCAGGCGCTTGGCATGGGACAAGGCATACGAGTTGCTGAGACTAGGTTCCTGATTCCTGATGTGTGCCTTGTGTGCGGAGAGCCGCTGCTTGAAGCTGCCAGCCGAATACTGTTGAACCCGGTACTAGTCGCCGAAGTCACATCGCCGACCACGATCAACCTGGATCACGGCGCGAAGCGTGACTATTACTTCAATGCGCCGTCCATAGAAACTTATCTAATTGTGGATCAACATCGGGTATTTGTGGAATCAAACACTCGCAGCGCGGCAGGTTGGCGTAGGGACGTCTTCGACAGTCTCGATGATGTAATTCCGCTTGAACGGTTGGGTTGTGCCTTGCCGCTTCGTGAAATCTACCAAACAATCAGTTTTGTGGATGGCGCAGCTTCAGGCGCGAGTGATTCAAACTGAGCGCTTGGGTCGCCGCAGCATGTTACGGTATAAGAAGAGTAATTAATTGAGGACGAAAATGGTCGTTGAACGCGTCCGCCGCATGAGTGTCGAAGACTTCCTGGACTTTGCGGAACAGAGCGAGGAATGACCGGCGGAAAACTCTATCACTTTGTGATCAGTAGAAATATTGTTGTGTTACTAAGCCGTCTGCTGGCTGACACTGATTGCCTGGTGCTTCCGGGCGGAATGCTCATAAGGGTTGGCGTCGCAAGCTTGGTAGCGCCTGATGTTAGCGTGATCTGCGGCGAGCCGGAGACGGAAGCCGATACCCGCATTTTGCTCAATCCGACTGTCGTCGTGGAAGTCATATCGTCATCATCAATCAACCATGACCGGGTCGTCAAGCGGGACTTTTACGAGTCGGTGGCTTCGATTCAAGCTTATTTAATCATCGATCAGCATCGGCCGCTGGCCGAGCTGTATACGCGCAGCGAGACCGGCTGGCAGCTTCAAACTTTCACGAGCCTGGATGATGAGGTAGCGCTGGATGCGCTGGCCTGTCAACTGCCCCTGCGCGATATCTATCAAAAGATTGACTTTGAAGACGGGACTGGCGCCCCGGCTAGCGCAGACGCATAAAGAACAGGCGACCCGCCTGGATCGCCCGAATGCAACTGGAGTCAGCTTTGAAGGAGCGACTGTGGAGGTCGCTCCTTTTTGTGTAGCGCGCTACTCGGCTTCCAGCAGGGTCGTCTCGCCCAGCGTTTCCAACTGCTCCTGGATTTCGCTGGCATCGCCGACCACCACGATGATGAAGTCCTCGGGATGGATGTAGCTGTTGGCTATGTCAAGCACGTCGTCTGTGCTCACGTCTTTGATATGGCCCAGCCACTTGTTCAGGCGGTCGAGTTCGACGCCGCGAATCTTGTAGGAGGCGACGACTTCGACGAAGTCTTGATAAGTTTCCAGCCCGAAGACCCACTCGCCGACGATGCCATCGCGCGCGTCGTTGATTTCTTCATCGGTGAGCGGCTCGGTCTGGATGCGTTCGATTTCGGCGAAGATTTCCTCCAGCGTCGCTGCGATGACATCATTGCGGACGGCCGCTGTGACGATGAAACGGCCCGTGTCCGCCGGATAGCTGAAGCCGGAGCCGATGCTATAGGTATAGCCTTTCTCTTCGCGGATGTTCTGCACCAGTCGCGAGCTAAAGGTGCCGCCCAGGACGTGATTCATCACACGCGCTGGGAAGTAGTCCATGCTGGCGCCCTGGATGCCGATATTGCCCAGGATGAAATTGGCCTGCGTGCTGCCGGGGCGGTCTACGAGCAGGATTTGCTGCCCGCTTTGCTCCTGCAGGTCCGGGTAGCTGACCGCGTCGGCGGCGCCCTGCCAATCGGCGAAATGCCGCTCGGCGTACGCGAGACCTTCTTCGGTCGTGATATCCGGCTGACGGCGCGACTCATAGAAGGCGACGATGTCATCGCGGCTGATCGCTTCCAGGGATTCGAAGGTATAGGTATTGCCGTAGGGGTGGCCCGCGTAGAGCGTCCGACCAAAAGTGCGCCCGGCGACGAAACCCGGTTCGGCCAGGCTGGCTTCCAGCCCGCTGATCCATTCGGCTCGCTCCCGCTCCACTTCGTTCTCCGGGAAGCTGGCGTGGAGGGTCATATCAGCCAGCAATTCGAAAGCCAGATCCTTGTCTTCAATCAGCGCGAATACGCCGACCTGGAGGCTGTCGCTGCCGCCGCCGCTGCCGACGGCGCCGCCGACTTGCTCGATCGCGCCGGCGATATCCTGGGCGCTGCGGGTTGCGGCGCCGCGCGTAATCAGCTGCCCGGTGATGCCGGCCACGCCGGGCAGGTCCTGCGGCGCGGCGGTTGAGCCACCGGCGAAGTAGACATCAAGCGAGATGATGGGCATGTTGGGCTGTTCAATCACCACCACTTCCAGACCATTATCGAGCGTATTCTCGGTGATGGTCGGGAAGTTGAATTCGTTCGAGTCCAGCGGCGGCGGCGGTTCGTCCTGTGCGATGACATAGCGGTAATCCGGCTCAATCTCGACGGCGTCTTCAGCGGCAAAGGGTTCCACAGGCGGTGGCGCATCGGCATCGGTTTGCACCACGCTGAATACGTGACGGTCACTGTCTTCCAGATACTCAAGCGCCACGCGCTGGATATCCTCGCTGGTGACCGCCTGGTAGCGACCGATGCCCGTGAATACGGCTTGCGGATCGCCGAAGTAGTAATTGGCGCTATGGACGCTCTCCGCCAGGCCGAGAGCCGTCTCCAAGCCGAGTATGCTGCGGCTGCGAATGCCGGCGATGACTTTGTCGAGCTCTTCTTGCGGCACCCCCTCATCGATTATCGTTTGCAGCTCTTCATAGGACGCGGCCTCGAGCTCGGCCAGGTCGACGCCTACATTGGCGATGAGAATGAAGGCGAACATGCCGGGTCCGCGATTGTCGAAGATCCAGGCGTCGGCTTGAAGCGCTTTGCCGGTATCGACCAGGCGCTTGGCCAGCCGGCTGGAGTCGCCGACGCTCAGTATTCGAGAAAGCACATCCAGCGCCGGGTAGTCTTCGTGCACCAACGGCGGAATCTCGTAGGCGACCAGCAGCGCCGGCAGATTGATGAAGGGATCTTCGATGGTGATGAACTCGGCTTCAGCTTGGTCCTGGGGCGCGAACTCCGGCAGGGCGGGCGGGTCGTCGCCGCGCGGGATTGGACCGAATAGTTCTTCGACCATCGTTCGCGTGACTTCCAGGTCGATGTCGCCGGCGATGACCAGCGTAGCGTTATTGGGCACGTAGTAGGTGCGATGGAAGGCGAAGACGTCTTCAATCTGCGCGCTATTGACATCGTCAATGTTGCCGATGGCCGGGCGCTTATAGGGTTCGTAGGAATAGGGCACGGTGATTAGCGCTTTGACCGCCGAGCCATAGGGTCGGTTGTCATAACTGCGCTGCAGCTCTTCGATGACGATGGCGCGCTGGTTGTCGAGGCTCTCTTGGGTGACATTCAAGCCGCCGAGGCGATCGGCTTCAATCCACAGCGCCAGGGGCAGTTGGTGAGAAGGCACGGTGTCGTAGTATGCCGTGTAGTCGGCGCTGACATAGGCGTTCGACGAGCCGCCAACGCGTTCCAGCAAGTGATCCATTGTGCCGCCGGGAACATGCGGCGAGCCTTCAAACATCAGGTGTTCAAAGAGGTGAGCGAAGCCGCTCTTGCCCTCCGGATCGTTGGCGCTGCCGACGCGGAACCAGATATTCACCGCGACCGTCGGCGCCGAGGTATCGCGCACGAGTATCACTTCCAGCCCGTTGTCCAACTGATAATGCTCCAGGTCA
The DNA here is from genome assembly GCA_021296115.1 of Anaerolineae bacterium. Classification (GTDB taxonomy): domain Bacteria; phylum Chloroflexota; class Anaerolineae; order Aggregatilineales; family Phototrophicaceae; genus UBA6055. The sequence continues at coordinate 7,990 of JAGWBC010000249.1, forward strand.
AGCGACTGCTCGTCCGCGGCGACTACGAGTCCGCTGAACAGCAGAACGACCACTGCGAAAAGTATGCAACGTTTCATGGGTTTCCTGTCTCCTTTCGATGCACGTTTTCACTGTAGCATGAAAGGCGAGCGTTACAAAGTCGTTACGCGGCGGTAAAGCGTGTGTAAATCTCGGGGCCGAAGCTTGGGCGGCGCGAATGAGCGGCGTGGAGCGGAATCAGGCGAAAAGCGCGGCCAGCGGGAGCTCAAAGCCGGGCAGGACATCTTCGCCGGAGAGGCTGCCGTCAACGCCGACGAATTCGGCGCGAATGTCGCCATTGTCGTCAAGCCGGCAGACTTCCACGCCCTTGCGGTCGGGAATGACGATCCA
>JAGWBC010000250.1 GCA_021296115.1 Anaerolineae bacterium
CATGATGTTCGAAGCAGACCACGATGGTATTCCCTATCGACCCAAAACTCAAGTAGAGCGAGCGCTTGCCGATAAAGAAGTTGCGAACGTTTTTGCTACAGCCTCGCGCTGCCACTCCAATCTTGATTTTCGGTTTAATAGCCAGTCCACCGCTATGCAGTTCACGTCTCGAAAAACAATCGGAGGGCGCGCCTGGATTTCCATTCTACTGCCGTCCGAAGACCATGAAAAGGCGCTCGTGTTGTGGGGAAATACACTGCTTGCCATGCTAATGTTTTGGTGGCACTCGTCCAGGCAGCAGCCCGGACGCGGAGTAATTACCAAAACTACATTGGCCACCCTCCCCATCCTCGACGTCACCGCCCTCTCCGCCGCCCAACTCCAGCGAGCCGCGCAAATCTTCGACGAAACTTGCAAGCTCCCGCTCAAGCCGCTGCACGAACTCGACATCGACGAAAACCGCAAGACCCTCGACCGCCGCTTCTACGGCGAAGTCCTCGGCTTGCCCGATTCCATGCTCGCCGACGGCGGGCCCCTGGACATTCTGCGCCAGAAGCTATGTAGCGAGCCTTCCATCCGCGGCAGCAAGAAATAAAGGAGCCCAGCCATGCCCAAGCAGATCGACATCAGCGAAGTCGCTACCGGCTTCCGCTTCTTGCTCAGTGAGACCTTCGAGAGCGTACACGGCGCTTACCTCGACAAAGGCACATCCTTCTTTGAGACGCTGGCGGAGATCTCGGCCGAGGACGCCTCCCAGCCCATGGGCGACTGCGCCACCATCGCCGCTCACGTTGCGCATACCCGCTATTATTTGCAGGTGCTGGAAGACCGCATGTTCAGCCGCGACCTGTCCTATGTCGATTGGGATCGCATCTGGAACGAGGTCAGCAGCGTCAGCGAAGCCGAATGGGCGGGCATGATCGCCGATTTGCGCTCAATCTACCAGCGTATCATGGGCCACCTTGACGGGGCGGATGAGTGGTCGGGCTTCACGGAATTGTCGTCCCTGCTGGGCATGATCGCCCACAGCGCTTACCATCTGGGCGAAATCCGCCAGATGATGTGCCGTCTGAAAGGCTGAACCGTGCGGCAAGTAACGATTTATCGCGAGCCGGGGCGTTTCGCCGGCTGGCCCGCCAACTATGGCATCTGGCGCTGGGGCGCTGAGATCGTGGTCGGCTTCACGGTCGGCGCGCACAAGACGGTCGAGCGCGGCCACGCCATCGACAAGGGCCGTCCCTTCGTCAATATGCAAGCGCGCAGCCTGGATGGCGGCGCCAGCTGGCAAGTCGAAGACTTCAAAGGGGCCCGCCCGGGCGAGCGGGGCTTGTCGGCTGATGAGCACATGGGGCCCGGCCTGCGCCTGGCTGAGCTGGTGGACGCCGATAGCGCCGAGATGCCGTCTCAGGCGCTCGACTTCGCTCAGCCGAATTTTGCGCTGATGGCGGCACGAACGGGCATCGGGCGCGGAGCGGTCTCGTTTTTCTATGTGTCTTACGACCGCTGCCGCAGCTGGGCTGGTCCTTACCGCCTGCCGATGTTCGGGCAGACCGGCATCGCCGCGCGCACGGATTATCTGATTCAAGGCTCGCGGTCCGCTCTGTTTTTCTTGACCGCCAACAAAGCCGACGGCGCTGAGGGCAAAGTCATCTGCGTCCGCACTATGGACGGCGGGCGATCCTTCGAGCTGCTCAGTCATGTCGGCGAAGAGCCGACGGGCAAGGGCGACTTCGCCATCATGCCGGCGGGGCTGCTGCTGCCCTCCGGGCGAATATTATGCGCGCTCCGCTGCCGCGATGGCGCCACGCGTCTCAGCTGGATCGACCTCTTCGCCTCGGAAGATGGCGGGCGCAGTTGGCATTATCTCAATACGCCGGCGACATTTTCTGCGCCGGGCCACAGCGGCAATCCGCCCAGCTTGCTTGACCTGCCGGATAGCCGGCTGGCCCTAATCTATGGCAATCGCGACCGGCCCTACAGCATCTGCGCGCGCCTCAGCGCTGACGGCGGCGAAAGTTGGAGCGGCGAAGTTGCGCTGCGCGCGGGCGGCGCCAACGGCGATATGGGTTACGTGCGGGCTGCCGCGCGCGACGACGGCGCGGTCGTGGCCGTCTACTACTTCAACGACCGACCCGATGGCGATGGCGAGCGCTTCATTGAAGCCACGATTTGGACGCCGTGACAGCGCCGATCCCCAAGCGCGCGCTTTGCCAGGGCGACAACTTGCCATTTCTGCGCGCCCTGCCCGACGCCTCCATCCACCTGATCGCGACCGACCCGCCCTTCAACAAGAACCGCGACTTCTACAGCGCGGATAGACGCGCCGGTTTCCGCGACAAGTGGTCCTGGGAAGCTGACGTCGAGCCGGACTGGATCGAGTTCCTCCGCGCCGAGGCAGCCGCGCTCTGGGCCGTGATTGAGACGGCTCGCCTGGCGCACAGCCAGAGCATGAGCGCCTACCTTTGCTGGCTGGGCATCCGCTTGCTGGAGCTACGCCGCGTTCTGCGCGCCGACGGCAGCTTGTACCTGCATATCGACGGCGCCGCGCAGGCTTATGTCAAGCTGCTGCTGGACGCCCTTTTCGGCGCGGAAAATTGCCGCAACGAAATCGTGTGGCTCTATAAAACTGGCGGCGTCAGCAAGCGCTGGTTCAGCCGCAAGCACGATACCATCTTCTTCTACAGCAAGTCGCAGGCCTACACCTTCCGCATAAATACTGTTTCGCCAATATCGAGATCGAGCAGGATGCGCAGGGCTATTTTCGCCGTGTGGCGATGCGCGATGTCTGGGACATTCCGGCGCTGCGCGGCAACCAGGCAGAAGCCACAGGCTACCCCACGCAGAAGCCGCTGGCGCTTTACGAGCGCATCATTAGCGCATCCAGCAATCCGGGCGATATGGTGCTGGATCCCTTCTGCGGCAGCGGCACGACTGCGGTCGCGGCCGAGCGGCTGGGACGGCGTTGGCTGATGATGGAACAGTGGGACGGGGCTTACGCAATGCTGGTCAAGCGGCTGGCGGCGGAGGGACTTTCCCGCGATGTTGTTGTTATGACTCTGTAATCTTCGTATACTATATTTGTAGTATATCTTGCGTAGCCTGAATGTGCAGGAAGCCCTTTTCTAGTCAAGCAATAGGAGAAATCTCATGCGTAAATCACTTTTAGTTATCAGCCTGCTGCTGCTGATGTGTAGCGGCGCCGTCTTCGCGGACCACCACGAGGCAAACGCCGGTGTGGCGGCTGTGCCAGTGGGCGGGGACGGGCCGGGAATCGCGCTGCCCGGCGGCGCTTACGAATTTGCCATCCACGCGGGTGAAGGCGATTACCTGAGCTTCGCCTCCATGCTGGCGCAATCCAACGATGGCTTCCTGGCGCCCAATGAATACGGCATCGCCCTCTACGACATGGGCGCGCCGGTCAGCGGCGATGTCACCGACCAGGTCTACTACTGGGATCTCGGCAGCGAACGCAATGAGCCGATTGGCGAAGGCATGTACCAAGCGCCGCGTCAGGCCGAGCCCAATAGCGGCCCCGCCGGTGATGGCATGGTGCGCCTCGCCAGCGACCTCGACGACAACTTGAGCTATCCCACCGCCGCTGAACTCGTTGTTGTTACGCTGACCGCCGGCGACATGGGTGAATTTACTGTGCGCATCGACAACGTCTCTGACATGTCCATGTACCCCTCGCCCATCACGCCCGTCTTCTGGATCGTCCATTCCGGCGACATGATGATGATGGATGAGGACATGATGATGGACGACAACATGGCCGAAGAAGACGACGACATGATGGACGACGAAATGGCCGATGATGACGACATGATGATGGATGGCGAGATGATGATGATGAAGATGGGCATCCTCTTCACCTCGGGCCAAAGCGATTACGGCCACGGCTTGGAAGCGCTGGCGGAAGATGGCGATCCCTCAGCCTTGGCCGCCCACCACGGCGTCATGATGGACGAAATGATGATGGACGACGAAATGGAAGAAGACGACGACGACATGTAGTCGGTCCATCGAGAAGCGGGTGGCGCTGCGGCGTCTTCCGCGCCTGTTCACATGAATTGAGGGCGACGCGCTGCGTCGCCCTTTTGCGTGCTAAGCCGTCTCCAAAGGCAAATCCACCCAGCGACGCTGCCGATGCGAGATCTCGACCGCGTTGATGATCTCCTGCACTTGCGCGCTTTGGGCGAAATTGCCTTGATTTTCGTCCCCGCCGTCCACGATCTCTTGCATGAAGTTGTGCGCCAGATTGGCGTAGAACATAGCCGGCCAGGGCTCGCCCGGCCTGTACCCGGGCGGATAGTATTTGTCCGGTATCGTCACCTCGATGTATTCGACTTCGCGCGCATCCGGGCTGGTAGACTTGCGCAGCGCCTCTTGCGTCTCCAGCTCCGCGCCCAGGCGGCAGAGCAGCGCGCCCCCCGAGCCGTACATGCGCGCCTCCAGCCCGGGATAGCTGTTGACCGTGACGTAGCTGGACTGGATGGTGCAGAAGCCGCCGCGGCTGTACTCGCCGATATAGACATCGCCGTCGTCGATATTGGTGCGGATGCGCCCGCCGCCGGGCATAGTGCGATAAGGCACGAAGTTGTACAGCAATCCGACCAGCGCCTTCAGCGGGCTGTCCATGAACCACAAGCTGATGTCGATGATGGGCGCGCCGTAGCCCTCGATGGACGAGACCTTGATCTCCTCCTGCTCGGTCTCGGGGATGAGATCGACTTTGGTGACCGGCTCGGTCGGGCTTATGAATTGCGAGTTCTGCTCGTAGCCGTTGAAGATGAATGGCTCGCCCACGAAGCCGTCGGCGATCAGGTCGCGCATATATTGCATGGAGGGGGCATAGCGGAAGGTCAAGCCGACTTTGGTCTTCAGCCCCTTGCTCTGCGCGATTTCGTGGGCGCGCCAGGTATCGCGATAATCATGCGCGACCGGCTTCTCGCAGAGGCAGTGTTTGCCGGCCTGCACCGCCGCGAAGGCCAGGGGTTCGTGGTTGTTCTTATCGCCGATGCCGCCGCGGGTGCAGACGTCTATGACATTGATATCTTCGCGGGCCAGCATCTTCTCGTAGTCAGTGTAGACGGTCTCGATGTCAAAACGCGCCGCGGCATCACGCGCCATATCTTCGTTGAGGTCGCAGATCGCCACCACATCGCAATGCGGCGAGCGGGCAAAACCGGGCAGATGCGCGCTCTTGGACCAGCGTCCCGCGCCGACAACGCCAACTCGTAATTTATCAGGCATTAGGGACCATCCTTTATCTATGTAACACCAAGCAAGTCATGCAAATACTTACCAAGGAACGACGTCATTGCGACAAGATTTGCATTGCTTTCTTTGGACTACCTAGTTGCTGTCAGGCTGCGCCAGGACGTACGTCATCGCGCCGGCTTCCAGCTGCGCCATGTAGGGACGCAGCAGCAGCAAAGCCGTCTGCTCGTAGGGCGCGCGGAATGCCTCCAGCCGGGCGTAGGTCGCCGGATGCAGCATCTGGCCGAGCAGGGCGCCACCGGCCACAATCGCGCCGATCTGCTCGGCAGTGGCAGCCGGGACGAAGATACCGCCCCGGCTCGGCCGCAGGACCCTGCTGTCCCTTACCGGCAGCGGCGGCTCGACAGACGGAAGCGCGCGATTCGCAGCGACGACTCCCACATGGCATAGGGCGCGCAGCAAGCCGTCAGCGATCTTGTCCGCCCAAGCTTCCTCAAACTGGCTGCGGCCGCCCATCTCAACAGCAGTGACCGTCTTTCCCAGCGAGCGCGCGTATCCGGTCAAGCTACTAGCGCGATCAGGCGCTTTCATGATGAAGGGCGCCGGAAAGCAGAGCGAAAGCTCGCGGCCGCCGGCCATCTCGAAGACGAAGGCATTGACGCACCAACTGCCGCCGCCGTGCAAATCGATGACGTAGTCGATGCCGTCCAGCGCTTCGCCCGCCAGGATATGCGCCAGTCGCTCGGTGTAGGAGCCGCTCGGGTCGCCGGGGAAAGCGCGGTTGAGGTCAAGCTGATCGACGGGCGCATTGCGTTTATCAGCTTGCATGGCCAGCGGATTGGCCAGCGGCACAACGCGGATGAAGCCCTGCAGGTCGTTCGCGTCCAGCCGCTGCAGCAGCTTCTGAATCGCCCAGCCGCCCCAGGGACCTTCATCGCCGTGGATGCCCGCCGTGATCAGCGCGCCCGGTCCGCCGCCGCC
>JAGWBC010000251.1:0-1615 GCA_021296115.1 Anaerolineae bacterium
TTCTCTGCAATCATTCTCCGAAGTCTACATTATGACGGGCGGTGGACCCGCCAACTCGACCTTGCTCTACGCCGTCAACCTGTACAACCGCGCCTTCCGTGATTACGCCATGGGCTACGCCTCGGCCCTGGCCTGGATCATGTTCCTGCTCATCCTGGGTTTGACCCTGATCATCTTTAAGTTCTTGAGCGGGAGAGTCATCTATGAGCGCTAGGAAGGGGCTTTAGCATGGCGGTATTGCAGCCGGCCGCTAACGGTCGCCGCGCCATGACTGACGAAGAGCGCAATTACCTGCTGCTGCAGCGCACCCGTTCGGTCATCAAACATGCCATCTTAATCATCTTCGGCATCGCCTTCATGCTGCCCTTCGTCTGGATGATCAGTTCCTCAGTCAAGCCGAATATCGACATCTTTGAGCTGCCCGTCCGCTTGATTCCCAAATCCCTGCGCCTGGAGAATTACACCGACGCCACCACGGCCATCCCTTTCGGGCAATACTTGTGGAACTCGACCTACTACACCATCTTCGCCACCATTGGCGCGGTGCTCTCCAACACCTTCATCGCCTACGGCTTCGCGCGCGTGCGCTGGCGTGGGCGCAATGTGCTCTTCATCATCGTCATCGCCACCATGATGCTGCCCTTCCAGGTGCGCATGATCCCGCTCTATATCTTGTTCGCCAAGCTCGGCTGGCTGAATAGCTTCCTGCCGCTAATCGTGCCCAACTTCTTCGGCAACGCCTTCTACATCTTCCTCATGCGTCAGTTCATGATGACGCTGCCGAAAGAACTGGATGACGCGGCGCGCATCGACGGCGCCAGCGAATGGGGCATCTTCTGGCGCATCGCTGTGCCGCTGTCCAAGCCGGCCATCCTGACCGTCGCCATCTTCGAAATCATTCACACCTGGCACGATTTCATCGGGCCACTGGTCTATTTGCGCCATCCGACCAAGTACACGCTGTCGATCGGCTTGCGGCTCTACTTCACGCAATATGGCGCCGAATGGGGCTTGCTGATGGCGGCGGCGGCCATGTTCACGATTCCCATGGTCATATTCTTCTTCGTCGCACAACGCTCTTTCATTGAAGGCATCACCTTGACCGGCCTGAAAGGTTAGCCGCATGGCGCGCGTCCTGTCTCAGCCACATGCGCGAGAAGCGCTGCGAGCCGGCATCGATGCGCTGGCGGGAGCGGTCATTCCCACTTTGGGCCCGCTGACGGGACCTGTCGCGCTCGACGATAAGAACCGCGGCGGCTCGCCCGAGTTGCTTGACGATGGCGGGACGATAGCGCGGCGCATCCTGCAATTGCACGACGCCGATGCCGATGTCGGCGCCATGCTGCTGCGCGAAATCCTCTGGCGGCAGCGAGAAGTCTACGGCGACGGGGCGGCGACCGCGGCGGTGCTATTCCAGACCGTATTCGCCGAGGGGCATCGCTTCATCAACGCCGGCGGCAATGCCATGCTGCTGCGACAAGCGCTGGAAACCGGCATGAAACTATTGCTCGACAGCCTGCGGCAGCAAATCCAACCAGTGGAGTCGCAAGCCGAAATGGAGCGAGTCGCGCATTCGATCTGTGGCGAAGACGAAATCGCGGCGACGCTCGCGGAT
>JAGWBC010000251.1:1969-7667 GCA_021296115.1 Anaerolineae bacterium
GCGCTGATCACCGGCGGGCAAGTCCTGCGGACGATCGCGGGGCATACCTTGCCCGGCGTCACAAGCGACCACTTGGGCAAGAGCGAGCTGGCCTGGGTCGACCGCAATCGCTTCGGCATCATCGCTGGCGGCGGGGACAAAGCAGCAGTCGAGCGCGAAGTCGCGGCGCTGGAAACCCGTTACGCGCGCAGTGACGATGAGCGACAACAAGCGCTCCTGCGTACGCGAATCGGACGGCTGCGCGGCGGCTCGGCAGTGGTCTACGCGGCCGGCAGCAGCGAAAGCGAAATGCGCTATCAGAAGGATATGATCGCCAAGACGATTGCAGCCATGCGATCTGCCTTGCTGCGCGGGACGCTGCCGGGTGGCGGGACGGCGCTTTTGCGCTGCCTGGATGGATTGCGCGAGCGCTACGACAGCAGCGCCGACCTGTATGAAAGAGCGGCCTGGGACATCCTGAGCAAGGCTTTCGAAGCGCCCTGTCGCATGCTGCTGCAGAATGCCGGCCATGAAGCGCCCGGGCTGGTGGTCGACGAGATCGGGTCCGCAGTGAACGGCGCCGGCTACGACCTGCGATCAGGCCGCATCGTCGATATGCATCGGGAAGGCGTGATTGATTCGGCCTCCGCATTGATGGGCGCTGTCCGCAACGGGATCGGCGGCGCGGCGCTGGCTTTGTCGGTGGATACGATTGTGCGCCGCGTGAATCCGCCGCTGGCGATCGAGCCGGGTGGATTGCCCGCGGATGCTGACTTGGGAAATATCGAATTGAAGTAGAAGCATTTGGCCTAACGATTTGCCTTGAGGAGATACGGAAACATGGGCTGGCAACCGACAGCGGAACAAAAGCGAAATTACGAAGAGCGCGGCTATTTCACGGTGCCGAATGTCGTCTCTCGGATTACGGCGGCGGAGATGTTGGGCGTAATCAAGAACGCCATCTTGACGCCGGAAACCGACGACATCATGACCGATGCCGACCCCATGGATCCCATGAACGATGACAGTCCCGAGGCGCGCGCCGTGCGCTACCGCAAGCTGAGCAAGTTCAATCAGCGCAATCCGCTGATCTGGCATAACGCCCACTGCGGCCAGCCGGTACTGGATATCGCGCGCTACTTCCTCGGCGATGACATTCTGCTGAAGTACGACAGCTGCTTCCTCAAGCCGGCCCGCTCCGGCAGCGCCACGCCCTGGCATCAGGACAACGGCTTATGGCGCGACGGCGATACCGAGCCCTTCAACTTCTGGATGGCGCTCGACCCGGCCACCATCGAAAACGGCTGCCTGCAGATGATCCCCGGCAGCTACAAGACCGAGATCGTGCCCCATGTGCTCTACGAAGACAGCATCCATGGCGAACTGCCCCAAGAGCGCGTTGAAGAAATGATCGATACTTACGGCGTGGAGCATATCGAACTGGAGCCGGGCAGCGTCATCGTCTGGCACAGCAACGCCTGGCATTACAGCCCGCCCAACGCCAGCGACAAGGGCCGCATCGCCATCGCCGGCGTGATGAGCAGCCCCGATATAGTCGAAAACGGGCGCAGCGGCGATGTCGGCTACAAGTGGCTGATGAAAGATGGCGAGGTCATGCCTGACTTCCCGGCAGTGGAATATGTCATGAAGCGGCAAACCTTCGGGAAGGCGGAACCTTATCGGAAGCTCAGTCGGAAAGCAAGCTGAGCGGCGTTCCCGTCGAATCACGCAGGACGAGATGTGAGGGCATAATCTCTCGCCGGACTGGCGCATCCGGCGATGCAATCCGCCGCAGCATCAGTTGAGCGGCCATCTCGCCCAGTCCGCGCGGATCGGCTGAAACAGTCGTCAAGCTGGGATGCCATAACGAAGCTTCGGGCACATCATCGAATCCGATGACCGCGAAATCCTTGCCCGCTTCCAGGCCGGCCGCCCGCAATCCCAGCATCACGCCAAAGGCGATTACATCGCTGTAGCAGTAGGCCGCTGAGGGTGGCTGCGCCAAGTTCAAGAGTTGATGCACAGCGTCATAGCCGCCCCGCCGCGTGACTGGACTGTCGATGCATAGCGCCGGGTCGACCTGGATGCCCTGCCCTCGCAGCGTATCGCGATAGCTATGCAGGCGCCGCTGCCGCGTGGAACTGGTTGCATAGCCGCCGACAAAGGCGATGCGCCGGTGGCCCTGCTGAATCAGGCGCCCCACCGCCCACTTCGTGCCGTTTTCGTCATCCATGCCGACGCAGTCAGCAGCCAGGCCCTCGTAATAGGGGTTGGTCAGCACCAGCGAGCAATGTTGCATGATGTTCTGCAGCGCTTCCGTCGCTGTTCCCGCGACCGGTCCCAGAATCAGACCATCAACATCGCGCTCCAGCATGGTTCGGATGATTCGCGACTGCTTTTCAAAGTCGTCGTCAGTCGTGGCCAGAACGAGGCTGTAGTCCTGATCGGCCAGCACCGATTCAGCGCCCGAGGTCAATTCGGCGCTGTAGGGATTCAAGACATCCGTGACGATCAGACCAATGGTATAGGAGCGCTGTGTGCGCAGGCTGGCGGCGCGCTGATTGTAAACGTAGCCCAGCGCATCGACGGCATCCAGCACACGCTGGCGCGTGGCGGCGGAAATGCGCGGATTATTGCTGAGCACCAGCGACGCCGTCGCCTTGGACACATTGGCCGCCTCGGCAACGTCCTTGAGCGTCACGTGCTTCCGTCGTCGCCCGGGCGCATTGGGCATATTTGGCCCCCAACTCGCTGCAAGTTAATCGGTCTACTCGTTGATACTGGTAGTGTAACACAGTGGGGCTTCCACGAGGGCTCGCCCCGCACTACCTGCAGCCTGTCAAAGCAAGTCTGCGCTGCTACAATGGGTGCCTGCGAGACCAAATGGAGGGCGCATCGGCATGGAGAATCTGGCGGATATCGGACTAATTGGCTTGGCGGTCATGGGCCAGAATCTCGCCCTGAATATCAGCGATCACGGCTACCGCGTGGCCGTCTTCAACCGCACCACGTCAAAAGTGACGCGCTTCATCGAAAACGAAGCCGCCGACACAGACATCATCGGGACACTCTCGGTTGAGGAATTCGTCGCCAGCATCAAGCGGCCGCGCAAAATCATCCTGATGATTCAGGCCGGCGACGCCGTCGACAAGTCGATCGCCCAGCTGGCGCCGTTGCTGGATGAGGGCGATATCATCATCGATGGCGGCAACTCCAACTTCAACGATTCGATCCGCCGCACAAATGAAGTCGAAGCGCGGGGACTGTACTTCATCGGCACGGGCATCAGCGGCGGCGAGGAAGGCGCGCGTTATGGCCCGTCCATCATGCCCGGCGGCTCGACCGCGGCCTGGGAGTCGGTCAAGCCGATTTTGCAGGCGGTGGCGGCCAAAGTGCCGGACGGCACGCCCTGCTGCGACTGGGTCGGCGAAGGCGGCGCCGGCCACTTCGTCAAGATGGTGCATAACGGCATCGAATACGGCGATATGCAGCTCATCTGCGAAGCCTATCATCTGATGTCCGCGGTGCTGGGCATGGACGAAAACGAAATCAGCGCGGTCTTCTCCGAGTGGAATACGGGCATCCTGGAGTCCTTCCTGATCGAAATCACCGGCGAGATCCTCTGCTGCGCAAGATTCTCGATGTCGCCAGCCAGAAAGGCACGGGCAAGTGGACGGCCATCACGGCGCTGGAAGAAGGCACGCCCCTGACGCTGATCGGCGAGGCGGTTTTCGCCCGCTTCCTGTCCGCCATCAAAGACCAGCGGGTGGCCGCCGCGCAGGTGCTGCCCGGCCCGCAAGTGGAGTTCACGGGCGACCGCGCAGGATTCATCCGCGACCTGGAGCAGGCGGTCTACGCGGCCAAGATCATCAGTTACACGCAGGGTTACATGCTGATGCAGGACGCGGCGCGCACTTACAGCTGGAACCTGAATTACGGCGGCGTCGCCTTAATGTGGCGCGAGGGCTGCATCATCCGCTCGGCCTTCCTGGGCAAAATCCAGGAAGCCTACGCTGAGAACCCCGCGCTGGCGAACCTGCTGCTCAACGACTACTTCAGCGCGGCGGTGATTGGCGCGCAGGGCGCCTGGCGCGAGGTGGTCGCGACCGGCGTCAAGCACGGCATTCCGCTGCCGATCATGAGCGGGGCGCTGGCTTTTTATGACGGCTATCGCTCGGCGCGGCTGCCGGCCAATCTGCTGCAGGCTCAGCGGGATTACTTCGGCGCACATACCTACGAGCGCGTGGATCGCCCTAGGGGCGAGTATTTCCACACCAACTGGACGGGCACAGGCGGCGATGTGACGGCTGGGAGTTATGATGCTTAAGGCGATGTCAGGACATTACTGGCTTGCCGCAATTTTACTATCCAGCAGTGCATGATTCACCAGCATGACATAACCATCGTGCTCGCTAATGCTTAAGCTACCGTCGCCGTCGTATGATTCCCATTCAGCAAAGGTTGGCAGGCACATTGAGCTTAGTTCAAGCTCGTATCCCTTAAGTCGCTGGAAATTCTCTATCAGTATCTCGGCTTGAGGGAGTGACTGTAGATAAAAGGGGTCGTCCAGCAACTGTGCCGTCACACGTCCGCGTGTGAACAGTGCCTTGATAGCGTCGTCTTCCCAAAAGCTTCTTCGATAGGCTTTGATCACGTCCGACAGAATATCCGGTTTGCCTCGCATCCATCGTTCAATGTCCAAGTATCGTTCCAGGTTTTCGTCGCTAACGGACTCGTGAAAGTATAAAGCCGGGTTGTCTCCAAGCGACTTGTTTACAAACTTTCTGGTGTAGTTTTCCTGCTCCGACACGCATTTCGTCACCCTATCTAATGCAACGTCTTCCTCGCCGATTTCCAAGTGCAGACGCGCGGACATTGAGCAGACTTTCATGGCAAGTACTTGGTAATTCATTGCCAGTTCGATGGTCTCTTGATTCCTCTCCGCCAGTAACAATTCTTCGAGGTCGTGCAATAGCTGCAATCGCGCCTCTCCAAGTTGATACGTCGCAAGTTTTCCGCGTCAAGCCTGTATGACTCGTTATTCGCTAGGATGATATTGTCAGCGTAATCAAGGGCAGCTGATAGCTCAACCTCGCGATCTCTTTGGAATTCCTCAGAGATACGGTCATAGATTCGCTCTAATTCCGCTTCATGCGCTCGTATGCCGAGAATATGTTCCAGCAGTGAGAAGCCGGCCATTGAGATGTTCAGGAAAGGTGTAACGCCGGCAAGCACTCTGGTAATCGCCAGATTCCCTGTACCGGAAAGCCTCGTTACATGCTCCAATAGCCCAGCCGAAGACTCCTCAACTTGCCCTATCTGCCCGCCCTGCCGCAGCCAAGCAATGGTCTGTTGGTCATCCGTATGTCTGATAACACCGCCAACGCGCTCCATCGTACCATCAACAAGACCCTCTTCAATAAATTCGGGCACTTCAAAGTGAGCGTCGAGTTCGCAGCGATTCTCGGCATTGCTCTCGCTTTGCGCCGACGCGGGTAATGCGGCAATAATGACAAGGCACATCAAAGCGAATATTCTCTTCATGCGTCCGCCTCTAGGATTCTCGTAAACGTGGCCAACAAATTGATACATTTGCATCGGTAGCCTATCGTAAGTTACCCGCAATTTCAAACTACGGCAACTCAGGCACAAACTGATAGCCCGGCTCGCGCTGCTGACGCCGCAGGATGGGGATAACCTGCGCCCAGGTCCCGCTCAC
>JAGWBC010000252.1:0-2640 GCA_021296115.1 Anaerolineae bacterium
CTTAAAGTCAGCTTGCGCTGCCTAAGCTCCCCTCCCTGACTTGTCGGATGCCCGCCATAGAGATGGCGGGGCGCGGCCGGGGGGTGGGGTAAAATCCCGGCGAATTCATCGCCTATTGCAATCAAGCCCTACATTCTGTTCTGATCGTAGACTCGGACTCAGTCCCCGGCTTGCTAAGCAGCTGATTCTACTCAACCGGCTCGGCGATGGCTTCCGGTTGCCTCACAGCGGCGCCATTGCTGCCGTTGTCAGCGGACAGTGCGGCGCCGACTCCCATCGTGCTGACGAAATTCTGCACCATGCCGGTCAGCTCCATCGGCAGGACGAATTTGGTCGAGGGGCTGCTGCCCACTTTCTCCAGCATCTCCATGTATTGCAGAGCCATGGTCTTGCTGTCAATATCGCGGGCGCGTTCGTGGATGGCTTGCAGCGCCTTGGCGTAGCCCTCGGCCGTCAGCAGCTGCGCCTCGCGCTCGCCCTCAGCTTTGAGGATCTGCGACTGCTTCTGGCCTTCGGCTTCCAGGATGGCGGATTGCTTGCTGCCCTCGGCGCGGGCGATGGCGGCTTCGCGCTCGCCTTCCGCCAGCGTGACTTCGGCGCGGCGTTCGCGCTCGGCGCTCATCTGGCGGTTCATGGATTCCTGGATGGCGCGCGGCGGCTCGATCTCGCGGATCTCGACAGTGGTGATCTTCATGCCCCAGCGCTCGGTGGTCTCGTCCAGCTTGACGCGCAGCACATCGTTGATCTGGTCACGCTTGGACAGCACATCGTCCAGCACAATATCACCGATGACGGCGCGCAGAGTCGTGGTGGCGATCTTGCCGGTCGCTTCAACGACATCCTCGACTTTGGTCACCGAATGTTCCGGGTTGGTGATGCGGTAGTAGACCAGGAAGTCGATGCCGATGGAGGCGTTGTCTTTGGTGATGGCGGTCTGTGACGGGATGTCAATGATATTCTCGCGCATGTCGACGTTGGTCGCCGATTCAACGAAGGGAATCACAAATGTCAAGCCGGGACCACGAACCGCCCGATAGCGCCCGATGAAGAAAATGACCAGGCGATCGTACTCCTTGACCGCGCGGATCGAATTGCGCAAGAGCGATACAATCGCGAGAATCACGATGACAATTACTATGCCTTGCCCACCTGTACTCAGTACTTCTGCCAAGTCGCTGCCCATGTCCCTCTCCTTTATTCCAGCGGAATATTGATTCGCGCGAGGCTATTTCGCCTCATCGCGTTTTGCTTTTTCGACTTGCAACTCCAAGCCGTCTTGCTGCGTGACGACGATTTCTGTGCCACTTTCGAGGCGTCGGCGGCTGCGCGCCGTCCACAGCTCGCCTTTGACGTCGCCATGACCCGTCCGCGCGCGCCGACGAGGAATTCATCCTTTTGCGTGGATGAGAGCGAGCGCTGCTGCTTGAGCACGGTGCGCAGAATCGTCCGGTGGTAGACCCAGGCGACCAGCACACCCAGCGCGATCAGAACCGGCGAGACGGCCCCGTCGGCGAAGAGTACCAGGCTGGCCGCCGCCTGCGCCGCCAAGCCGCCGATGGCGAACTTCTCCCACTCGGCCTTGAGCAGGGGCAGCAGGAAGAAGAGCGATGCGCCCGCCACCAGCGCAATGACCGCCAGCCAGTTGGTGGCCAGCAGGCTCATCAGATAGACCGTGCCCAGAATCAGGCCGGCGCCGGCGATCTCGGCCAGGCCCGTGCCCGGGATGTATGTGCCCGTGGCGCTGATCCACAGGCCGGCCATCAGCAGCAGGTAAATGATGTTGGGATCTTGCAGGAATTCCATACGCCCGCCTTTAGGCAAAAGCCGCGACTATCGCGCACAAGACAACTAGTATTATGAGACCCCAGATTCCCGCGCTTAGCAAGAGGGTCAGCAAAGCGATGAACGCGCTCAGCACCCATCCCAGCAAGGCGATGATCGCGCCGCGGAAGATAAAAGCCAGAATCAGAAATATCAGACAACCCATCATAGGCTCCATGAAACACGCTTAAACTAAGTATACGTCAAGAAAATGAGAAATCTCCCCTAATTATTGGGGGGCAGCAGACGGAAAGCGATAAAGCGGTCGCTGCGATAATCGACTTCCTGCGCGAAGCCGGCGTCATGCAGCGCGTCGATCCACGGTTCGTAGGGCAATGCCAGCGGCGATGTGAAGTAACGCGCGCCGGTCTCGTCCAGCCTGAGGGCGTCGGCAACCAGCGCATCCGCCGCCGGATGATAGACGCGCCGCTTGTCGTGCCAGGTTCCCAGATAATAATCCAACTGCCAGCCCAGCCAGCGATCGTAGATCACGGTGGCGACCGGCTTGCTGTTGAGATAATCCGCCAGTTCGTCGATGCCGGCATAAGCCGCGCGGCCGCGGATGACGGGCGTTTCGCCGTTGAACGTCCCTAGCGCGCCCAGCAAGATGGCAGCCAATACAATCAGCCGTGGCTTGCGATGAGCATAGATTTCACCCAGCGCAGCCAGGCCACGCGCGACCGGCAGAATCAAGAGCGGCAACAGCAGCAGCAGAAAGCGATCGTACAGGCGGAAGCCGAATATGACGTGGATGGCGAGGTAAAGGCCAAGCGCCGCCATGAGGCCGCGGTCAGATCTCAAGAGGCCGGGTCTTCTGTA
>JAGWBC010000252.1:2658-8543 GCA_021296115.1 Anaerolineae bacterium
GGCGGGCGGACCCGGCAGCCAGAGGGCCGCGCCCAGCAAATGCGCCAGGCGCCCCAGCCAGACGCCGGGCAGCGCCAGCAACTGATCCGGCGCGTTATTGGCCGCCGCTTGCAGGAAGATGCTGGCCTCGGGACGGGCGGCATCCCAAGCCAGCAGCGCCAGAATCGCAGCGCCCAGCGGCAAGGAGAAGCGCAGCCAATCGCAGCGACCGGCTCGCTCCCTGATGAGCAGCAGCGCCAGGAAGATAGCGACGAAGAAGGCCTGCTGCTTGCCCCAGAATGCCAGGCCCAGCGCCAGGCCGGCCCAGGCCCAGCGGCGGCGGCCCGCGAAATAGAAGGCGACCAGCGCGAAGAAAAGCAGGCTCATATCAGTGAAGGCGGCCGCGCCAAAAGCTGCCAGGTAGGGCGATGCAGCGCTGAGCAGCCCGGCGAAACAAGCGCAGGGCCAATCGCGGTAGCGTTGCCAGGCGAGGCGCATCATCAGCGCGGTGAAAAGCAGGGCCAGCATGACATTGGGCAGCGCCGCGGCGAATTCACCGGCGTAGACGTCCAGCTGCAGGACGCCGGCGGCATCGGCGGAGTTGCCGACAGCGATCATGCTAAAGGCGCTGAGATAAATGGACAGGGGCGGTTTATCCAGCGAGCCTGGAAGCAGCCAATCGCCTTGGACCGCCGCGCCGCGAGCGAAGGTCATGAAGAAGGCTTCATCGGAGTGGAAGCGCGAATCACGCGTGAGCAAGTGGAATTGCAGCAAGCTGGCCAGCAGAATGATGGTCGCGCCCACCGCCAGTCGCCGCAGTTCGCCGAGGCCGTTGCCGCGATCAGGCAAAGCGCTCACGCAAATAATCCAGTACGACGCGATCGATGGAATAGCGATTCCGCTCCAGCGACCAGCGCATCTCCAGGTTTTCGTTGCCGATCAGCATAAAGAAGACTTGCTGACAGACCTCGTCCCATTCGCCGTTGACCTCGCCGGTCATATAGCCCTGCTTGATGAGGATGGCCTGCAATTCGCTGGCGATGTCGTGATCGATTCTTAAGATGTCGGCGTCTTTGGCCGGCTGGAAATAGAGGTGGTGCATGCGCAGCAATTCCGCCAGCCGCTGAACCGGCTCCTCGGCGTCGTCCACGCGCAGATCGAGATAGCGGTCGTTGTCGCCGCCGTAGCCGCCTGCCGGCCGCACGACCAGCACCGCCGCCGATTGTTTGCCGCGCTTGTCGCCGCCGGCGTATTCGCCCGCGCGCAGCGCCGCCACCAGCCTGTCAGCCAGTTCGCCCTCGGCCTGCGTGTAAGCGGTCGCCATGGCTTCGACCACCGCTTCGCCGGCCAGCAGATTGCCCTGCACGGAAAAACCGGCGCCGGTTCTGTGCCCGGCCCAGTCGTGACAGTCGCTGCCGGTGTGCGCCGCTACCCCGCCCTGGCTGTCGACCAGCGCCACCTGCCGCGTCTCGCGCCCGTCGTCGGCGGCGAGCAAGGCGCCCAGCGCATCTTCCGCGCTGCGGCCGTTGCCCATCAGCGCCAAGCCATCCGGTCCGAAGCCCATCTTGGCGTAGGATTGCGTCGCCACCGCTCCGACGCCGGCTTGCGCCCAGGGCACGACCGCGCCCACCGCCGGGAACTTGCTGGAGACGGCGACGCCCCAGGCTGCTTCGGCTGCATCGTGCGCCACGATTGAGAAGGTATGGATTTGCATGCTGGCACCGTCCCTTCGCTAGGCTGGGGATTATAACAGACATCTATCTACTGCGGCTGCCGGAGATAATGATGAGAGTGGTAGATGTCAAGAACACAATTCAATTCGCGGAGTCCACACAGGATAACTCACCGCAGAGACGCAGAAGTAAATGCGAGTAAGTCGTGCAACAAAAGCCAACTACAGAGCACGCAGAGAGTGCAGAGAAAGTTCAATTAAGTGTTTTTATTTTCGGGCGATTCACAGAATCGCCCCTACAGCCGACAAAGTTGAGGATTTCAATTACTTACTTGGAATCACTGAGGGCACAGAGGATAGCCTACGCGCATACGCCAACGTTGCCAATTGTGATATCGCGGCGATACGCGCGGTCGCCGAGTCTCGCATTCGCCGCGGGCTTGGGGCAGAATGGGCGCAGCGACCGACGCACTAAGTGGGGGCACTATGGATTATCGCAGGTTAGGCCGCACCGGATTATTGGTCTCGGCGATGGGCATCGGCGCCGGTGGCCCCAGCCGGCTGGGCCAGCGCGACAGTTTGCGCAGCGAAGCCGAGTCGGTGGCGCTGGTGCTGCAAGGCCTGGATGCCGGGGTCAATTTCATCGATACCGCGGAAGCCTATGACACGGAGGAGATCATCGGCAAAGCCGTGGCCCAGCGCGATCGCGGGCAAATCATCATCTCAAGCAAGAAGCGCCTGCGCAATAAAAACATCTCGCGCGAGCAGCTTCGCTCCGGCCTGGAAGACAGTCTGCGCCGGCTGCGAACGGACTACATTGATGTTTATCATCTGCATGGGATGCGTCCGGAACAGTACGAGTACTACGCCAACGAGATTGTGCCGGAGATGCAGACCTTGCAGCAGCAGGGGCTGATCCGCTTCATCGGCGTGACGGAACACTGGAATGACGACTTGCGTCATTCCATGCTGCAGCGCGCACTGGCTGACGAATTATTCGACGTGATCATGGTCGGCTTTAATCTGCTCAACCAAGGCGCGCGCGATGCTGTATTGCGCCTCGCCCTGGAGAAGGACATTGGCGTACTGATCATGTTCGCGGTGCGCCGCGCCTTGAGCCAGCCCGACAAACTCAAAGCGACGCTGCAAGCGCTGATCGAAAGCGGCGAATTGGACGCGGGCGATATCGACCTGGAGCATCCGCTGGCGTTTCTGCTGGAAGATGGCGCGGCCTTCAGCATTCCCGACGCGGCTTACCGATTCTGCCTGGCGGAAGCGGGCGCGCATGTGATTCTGTCGGGGACGGGCAATCCGGCGCACCTGGAAGCGAATCTGCGTTCCTTCGCGGCGCCGCCAATGCCAGCGGAGCATGTGGCGCGCTTGAAGCAGATCTTCGGCCGCGCCTGGTCGGTGACCGGGCAGTAGCGGCTGGCGATCACTTTTATAAGGCTTGTCCGCTACTCAAATACCGATGACGATACGCTTTGTTGGGGTGGGCGCCGCGCTTTTAGGGATTCACGACACTACTGCCACCGAGGGCACAGAGAAAATATGAGTGCACAGAGAGGGATTCCGGGAAATACGGCGGTTGGTCGAGTCAAGGATGATCCACGCGTTCGCCGATTCTGTCTGTGGACTAAGAATGATGCCTTTCCTCTGTGTACTCTATCAAACTCGGTGGCAAAGATGTCGAGTATTCGCCTTAGCCGAGCGAGCGGCAGCTGAGTCACAGTACCGGACAAGCCTTACGACAGACAAAAAAAGAGGGCAAGTCGTCTGACCTGCCCTCTTGGGTTTCTAGTGAGCGTTGGCTCTAGTGGCCTCTGCCGCCGCTCGAGCATCCGCCGTAATCGGGGACGGACATCGGCGCCGGGTTGGTGACAGGCGCCGCCTTCGGCGTGGCTGACGACCAGGGTGTACTGGCCCGATGCCGGCAGCTTGAATTCGCTGATTGTGGCGTCATATTGGCTGCGCGAAATGTCGTCATCGCCGACCAGCGCTTGACCCTCAGGGCCAATCAAAATGATCAGCGGGTCAACGAAACCGGGCGCGACTGTCGAGACATCAATATCCAGTTTCTGGCCGCGCTTGGCGTCGAAGGGGATGCTGTAGACCCAGCCTTCGCGCATCGGCAGCTCAAAGTTGCTGTTGCTGTCCAGCTCGGCGTGGAAGAGCGTGCGGCTGCGGTTCAGCATGGCGTAGCGGTAGTAGTCTGCGGCGCTCTGCTCGCGTTCGCCCATCTCTTCGTAAGTGATGCCGCGCGACAGATAGGGCAAGGTATAGCTCTCATCCAGGCGCATGGCCATGCCGATGTGAATGATCGCGGACTCGTACTCACCCATGTAGCGGTAGGTGACGCCCAGCCAATTCATCGCCTCGGCATCGTTGCGGTTGAGATTCAAGGCACGGCGGAAGCTCTCCAGCGCGGTTTCGTAATCGCCGGACATCAAGGCGCGGTAAGCATCGCTCTTGAAGCGGGCGCTGTCGTTGCCCTGCGTGAACAGGCCCGAGATCTCGTAGGATACTTCTACGCGACCTTCGGTGCTGCCGCCGGCATGCGTGAGCACAACGGCGTATTCACCGCTGACCGGCGCGCGGAAGCGCACGTAGCTGTCCCACCAGTCGCCGGTGTCATCGTTGGCGGTCAAGGGCTGGCCCTGCGGATCCAGGATCAAGACCAAGGGATCGGCGTCCAGGTCCCGCTGGCTGCTGATGGCGCTGATGACGACATCCTGGCCGGCGCTGGCATTGAAGGGCAGCACATAAACCTGGCCTTCGGACATCTGCAGATCCAGGGAGCCTTCCCAAGCCAGATTGTCGTTGCGGATGACGCTGGTCTTGACACGCTTGATCCACTCGACATAGTCGTTCATGGCGGCGTCCATGACACCCATCTTTTCGTAGACGATGCCACGATTCAGATAGGGGTAGTCGGCCTCAGGCTCGAGCGCCATCAACTGATTGCAATCGGCCAGAGCAGCGTCCATTTGACCGATTTCGCTAAAGGCCCAGCAACGATTGTTCAAGGCGCCCAGGGAATCGGGCATCTGCTGCAGGACGAAGCTGTAGTCCTGGGCGGCCAGAGCGTGCTCATCGATCATGCTGTAGGCGTAGCCGCGAGCGAAGACGGTATCAATGTCCGCTTCGCCTTCCGCGATCAAGGCGTCGTAGAGGGCGATGGCGGAACGATATTCTTCGTTCGACAAGCTCGACCAAGCCATATTCTTGGCGGCGGACGCGCTTAAGAAGCCCGGCGGAATAGCAGCCATCTCGGCGGCCTCGGCCATCGCTTCAGCGGCTTCGGCCAAAGCGGCTTCCTGCGCGGCGATGATGGCTTCCAGCTCGGCAATCACGTCGATATTGTCGTCGACGGGCGCTACCGGAGAAAGGAAACCAATGGTGACGACCACGGCAACCAGCACCAGCAAGCCCTCGATAATCAAAGCGCTCGGGCGCTGGCTAAACACGCGATCTTTGATGGAACGTTTGGGAACATCGTATTCCGGATATTGTTTCGTCATAAAATTATCCCTCGCTGTTTCAGCTACTGATCACGAATTGGACGATTTGACACTGAGTATAACACATCTGACGTTACAACCGTCAAGCCGCAGCGCCAGCTCATAACCATACTGACCTACTTTCTGCCTACGCGGAGCGCCGCCAGTTCGTCATATTTCGCGAAACTGGCCTTGGCCGCCGCGTCAAAACCTAGTTTATCGTAAACTTCGCCGATTTCCAAATACATGTCGGCATACGCCGCGCCGATACGAAAGGCCTGGTTGAATTGTCGCAGCGCCTGCTCGCTTTTGCCCTGCGCCAGCATGACGCGGCCCAGGTTGTAGTGCGCCAGCGCGCAGACTTCGTGCTGGCAGCCGGGATAGATCTGCAAGACGGCCAGGCACTCTTGAGCGGCGGCCTCGTATTCGCCCATTTCGGCATGCACCCAGCAGCGATTCTCCAAGGCGATGGCATACTGCGGCAGCGACGTAGCGGCGATCAACGCAGCCCCGCAATGCTCCAGGGCGGAAGTAAAATCTTTCGATTCGCCATAAGCCCAGCAGAGCGCGTTGTGAGCGTCGTAATCCAGCGCGCGTAATTCGAGCACACGGCGGAAGTCGTCCTGCGCATCGAGGTAGTCGCCCGCCTGCAAATTTATATAGCCGCGCCAGCTATGGGCGCCGGCGTCATCGGGATCAAGCGAAAGGGCAAAGTCGTAAACCGCCTCGGCCGC
>JAGWBC010000021.1 GCA_021296115.1 Anaerolineae bacterium
CCAGGTTGCCCGGGTTGATGTATTGCGTCTTGGCGGCCATCGCTTACTCTATCCCTCCAAAGACGCCGAACAAGCGGAATTGAATCAATGAAAAGACAAAGATAATCAGCGCCAGGATGACGCCCATGGCGGCGGCCGTGCCGAAATTGAAGGACGTGAAGGCTGTGCGGTAGATGAGCAGGGCCAGCGTCAAACCGCCGTCGCCGGGGCCAGCGCCGCCGGCATACAAAATAAAGGGCTCCACGAAAACCTGGTAGCCGCCGATGATGCTGAGCACGACAACAAAAAATGTCGTCGGCCGCAACATGGGCAAAGTTATGCGCAGAAACATTTGCCAGGGGCTGGCGCCGTCAATGGCGGCCGATTCATATAGCTCCTGCGGGATGTTGACCAGGCCGGAATTGAAGTAGAGGATGTTCATGCCGGTCCAGCGCCAGGTGGCGATCAGGATCAGCGATGGCAGAGCCAGATCCGATACTTCCAGCCAGCGCAGACGTTCCATGCCCAGCGTGCCTTCCAGGAACAGATTGAGAAAGCCGTCCTTGGCCAGAATCAGCCGGAAGACCGTGCCGGCCACCACCAGCGATGTTAGCGCCGGCAAGAAAATCAGCACGCGGAAGACCGTGCTGGCGACCACGCGTCCGGAATCCAGCAGGACCGCCAGGATCAGCGGCAGCGGGATTAGCACTAGCAAGGTGCCGATGGTGTAGACGGTGGTATTGGTCAGCGCCTGGCTGAAGCGCACCAGCTCAAAGACATTTTCATAATTGGTCAGGCCGACCCAGTCCTGGCTCTTGATGCCCTGGAAATTCTGGAAACTCATAATAATCGCCAGAATGACGGGATAAACTTTGAAGATCAAGAAGACAGTCAGGAAGGGCGCCAGGAACACAAAAGGCGCCACTTTCTTGTGGTGCAAGAGGCCAGTGATCAATCGCTGCGGCAACCGGATGACGTCCAGCAAAATGTCCTCGTCGGCCTGTTGTTTGCCAGGATAAAGCGACAGGAATGGGCAGGCGGCAAAGAGCTGCCCGCCCAGCTGCGCTTCTGTCTAAAATTCAGCGCCCATCGCCCGCAATTCTTCAGCGGCGTTGGCTAGCACTTCTTCCGGCGACAACTGATTCTCAATCAAGTCGTAGAGCATTGTCGTTGTCATGATGGTTGCTATTTCCGGATAAAACGGACCGGTGTATTCCGGCGCGACGCTGGCGATAGCTTCCTTGATATGCTCGAAGGGCACCTCGCCGCTAAAGTCGTCCATCGTGATGAGCAGCGCCTCATCATCGTACACATCCAGTCTCATCGGGTCGAAGCCCAGGTCCGTCCACAGCGCGACGTTGGCTTCGTAGGTGAGCTTGGAAAACGCCAGGAATTCCGCCGCCAGCGCAATCTTGCTCGGGTCAATCTGGTTGGTGATGACCGTGCCCGTTCCGCCGCCCATAGTGGAGGTATATCCGCCTTCTTCCCAAACCGGCATCGGGCGAATGACCGCCACATCAGCCAGCTCGCTCGCCATATTGTCGGGGTAACGCGTCATATACCATTGCGGCATATAGAATGAGGCGATCCGCCCCTCGACCAGGTCAATGAAATGCTCGGGCGTATGGTGATGGCCGCCCGTCGCCGGCCGCGCGATGCCATGTACGTGCACCAGATCCTGCAAGAATTGCAGCGCCTGGATATTGGCTTCGCTCTCGAGAATGATCTCGCCATCGGCATTGTAGGCGCCGCCGCCCAGCATCAGCATGGGGCCGCGCGCGGAAAATGGACCGGTGGTTTCGACGCTCATCATATAGACATCGATTTCGCCGTCGCCGTCAGTGTCCCGCGTGACCTGCTGCCCGGCTTCGATATAGTCGTCCCAGGTCTTCAGGCTATTGACATCTACGCCGGCCTCTTCCAGGAGCGCGGTGTTGTAGTACATGATGAATGCGCCCAGATGATAGTCGATGCCATAGTTGTTGCCATTCGCCGTGTAAGGCGCCAGACGCGTTTCGATGATATCCGCGCGGTAGGGATCGATCACATCGTTCAAGGGATAGAACATCTCTTCACCCTTGGTGAATGTGGCGAACTTGCTGATTTCGACATCCGCCAGGTCGGGCGCGCCAACGCCGACCAAGAGCGATGCCAGCAGATTATCATGCATCTGCGTGTAATCGATCTGCTCGTAGGTTAGATTGATCGGTTGGTCCGGATGCGCTTCATTCCAACTCTCGGCTTGATTCTGCATGTACAGGCCGTGCCGGTCGACGAATACCCAAAGCGAGAGATCGGTGCTGTCTTGCGCCAGCGCTGTTCCAAAAGCGCCGAAGACGATCGCTGCTGCCAGCGCCAGTGTGACAAACTTTAGTTTTGACATTTCCTTGCCTCTTTTCTTTGAACGAAACTTGCGGATTCAAATGAGTACGCAGATTCAATCGTTAGACGCCTCCTCCGGGTACTAATCGCCCGACCTCGTTGTCGCGCGCGGGCAAGATCGGCATAACGCGGAAACTTGCCTTTGACGATCAATCAGCACAAATTCACTGGCAATCATACGCCGAAGAACGACTTATCTGTTGGCGGACGACTGCTCGCTAAGAGCATAACATCCCTGACACAAATTGAAATCGGGCGTGAGTATATCATGCGCGCCTGGAATTGCGCAAAATTTAATCGGTTACGCGGGCGACGCCTCGCGCGATTATCAGGCCGGCGAAACAGCCGGACGCGCGTCGAAAAGCCGGAAACCGGCAATCACGATGCAGACGCCGATACTGCAAGCCAGCGCGCAGACCACAAAGAAGACGTTGGGTCCCAGATTGTCAAAGACCCAGCCAAAGAGCGACCCGGTCAAAAGCAGCGATACGCTGGGCATCGTCACTTGCAGCAGCGCCTGATTGGTGGCGGCGTTGCCGGGGTGGCTGATGGCGTTCACCAGTTGAAACGAGGACAGATGAAAGCCGGGCCAAACCAAGCCGCGGAAAACAAGCAGCAGCGCCAGAGCGGGCAAGGTCTCCACCGCGCCCAGCGCGAGCGTGAACAGGGCGATGCCCAGCACGCTGACAATAAAGGCGACGCGAATACGCACCTTGGGCAAGATCGCGTCCATCAAATAGTAGAAAGGGATCTCCACTACACCCAGTATCGCCGCCCATAATCCGATGTCGGCCGACGGAATGCCCAGATCCTTGTTGAAGTAGATGAAGATGAAGGCGTAAGCGTTATAGGTGCCCATCGAGATGAAAAACTGGCTGGCGGCCAACACATAGAAGCCGCGGTTTCGCGGTTGTTTGTCCTCGTCGACGGCTTTGGGTTTCACCTTCGGCTTGGGCGGGAATACGGTCGCCATCTGGATGCTCAGCAGGGCGAACGCCGCCCCGACCCAAAACAGCAGGCCATAGCCGCCGATGGCGAACAATAGACCCGCCAGCAGGCTGCCTATGGCGAAACCCATTGAAGCAAAGGAACGAATCTGCCCCAGGACCGCTTTCCCGCTGCGCAGCAAATGTGTCATGGTCAACTGCATGGTCAGCGTCAGGCTCGGGGCCACGGTGACGCGAAACAGCACAACAGCGGCGATGAGCAGCAGGTGCAGGCTGGAGGTGGCGAAGACTACATTTGCCAGCGCAATGCCGCAAAAATAAAGCATGAGCAAACGCCGATGCAACAGGCGGCGGTCGGCTATTTGGTTGAGCAGCGGCGTCAGCACCAGCGACAGCATCGCGCCCGCGCTGCCCAGCGTGCCAATGGCCGTGCCGGAAAAATCAAGCTCGGTGAGATAGACATTGATGTAGGGCCAGGCGACGCCAATCCCCGCCAAGCTAAGAAATTGCAGGGCCATTAACCGTAGCGAACCAAAATGGTTGCGCAGGGCGAAAAGTCTCGACACTGGTCCGCCTGCCCTTCTGAAGGCTGTCGCGCGCAGCTGACCGCTTCTGTTAGAGATTGCCAGCCACAGATATTGTACCCTTGCGGCGGCGGCAAGGCGACAAAGCGCCCAGCCCCAACCTTGCCGGCGCGGATTCCGCTTTTGCACCGCGCAATCAACAGTCTCTGCTAATTAGGCGCTGTCGTGAAGTTGGCGCGTGTCAAAGAGGCGAAAACCCGCGATCACGATGCAGGCGCCGAGCGCGGCAGCCAGCGCGCACAAGGCGTAAAATACGCCAGCGCCCATATGATCATAAACCCAGCCGTATAGCGATCCAGTGAGCAAGAGGGCGATCCCCGGCATCGTCACTTGAACGATGGCTTGGTTGGTGGCGACATTGCGCGGATGGCTGATCGCATTCATCAGCCGGTAGGACGACAATTGGTAGGCCGGCCAGGAAAGACCCCGGAATACCAGGAGCAGGGCCAGTAGCGGCAGATTGGGCACCATGCCGATGCCAAGCGTCGTCAGCGCGACGCCGGCGATGCCAAAAATGTAGGTGATGCGCAGTCGGACGCGCGGCAGCAAGGCGTCTGTCAGGAAATAGAAGGGAAATTCGACCAGGGCCAGAAGCGCCGCCCAAATGCCGACATCGGCGATTCTCACACCCAGATTCTGGCTCAAATGGATGAACAGAAAGGCGAAGGCGTTGTGGGAACACATGGCGACGAAAAATTGGCTGGCGGCCAAGACGTAAATACCGCGGTTGCGTGGTTGCTTGGGTCCGGTGTCCGGCTTTACTTTTTCTTTAGGCTTGGCCGGAAATATAGTCGCAAGCTGGATGCTGACCAAGGAGAATATCGCGCCGACAGTGAAGGTCATTGAATATCCGCCGAGCGCGAAGACCCCACCCGCCATCGCGCTGGCAACCGCGAAACCCAGCGCCGAGAACGAGCGCAACTGCCCAAATATGGTCCTGCCCGTGCGAATCAGCTGCGAGAGGGTCAATTGCGCGCCAAGCATCATGCTCGGGCTGACCGTGACCTTAAAAAGCAGAACGGCGAGAATCACCAGGAGGTGATTGCGAGTCGTGGCCAAGAGCAGGCTGGACAGGGCAAATCCGCCCAAGTACAGCATCAGCAGCCGGCGGTGGAGCATGAGGCGGTCGGCAATTTGATTCAGCAGCGGCGTCAGTACAAGCGTGAGAATTGCGCCAGCGGCGGCCAGCGTGCCGATCAGCGTGCCCGAGAAATCGAGCTCAGTAAGGTATAGATTGACGTAGGGGTAGACCATACCCAACCCGGCTGCGCTGAGGAATTGCAGGCCAACGAGGCGGATTGATCCGAAGTGATTACGCAGAGCGAGTAATGCAGTCAATGGCTAACCTGCGCGCGGCTTTCTACTTTGCCGCGTACGACCATTTTGCATAGACGCTTCCAGCGAGCAATATCCTACTTCACGCGGCTGACAAAACTCGAATTGAACCCCTCTGGCTTAGGTGATAAGCTTAATCTAACGAAGATTCGATTAAGGTGAATTGCCGATGACATTAGAAGGTATGCGCGAAACGGTTTATTCCGGTTTCGACTTCTACAACTGCGATATGCACTTCAGCGAAAAGCAGAAGGCGCTGCGGCAAGAAGTGCGCGAATTCGTCGACATACAGGTGCTGCCCAAGATCAACCCGTACTGGGAGCAGGCGCAATTCCCCTGGGAGATCGCCCGCAGCATGGTCGAATTGCCTATCATCGGCGGCATGCTCTTCGATCATGGCGCAGCCGGCTTGGACTTCGTCGAGATGGGCTTGGTGATGTACGAGCTGGGCAAGGGCGACGGCAGCATCAGCACCTTTTACGGCGTACATTCCGGCCTGGCGATGGGGTCCATCGGCCTGCTGGGCGACGACGAGCAGAAAGCGCGTTGGCTGCCTGATATGGTCAAGCTGGAGAAGATCGGCGCCTTCGGCTTGACTGAGCCCGATGTTGGCTCCAATGCGGCGCAAGTGAAGACCCGCGTACGTAAAGATGGTGACGGCTTCGTCCTCAACGGCGCCAAACGCTGGATCGGCAACGCTTCCATCGCCGATGTGCTGATCATCTGGGCGCGCGATGAAGACAGCGGCGACTTCGGCGGCTTTGTCATCGAAGATCCGCAGCAGACCGAAGGCGTGACCATCACCGACATCTGGGGCAAAGTCGGCAAGCGCGCCGTGCTCAACGCTGATATCAAAATGGAAAATGTCTACGTGCCGGCCGAGAACCGGCTGGCCTATGTCAATCGCTTTCGGGATATGGCGCAAGTACTGGGCGTCGGGCGTTACGGCGTCGCCTGGGAAGCGGCTGGCGTGGCGGCCGGCGCATTTGAACTGGCGCTGAAGTACACCAAGGAGCGCGAGCAATTCGGCAAGCCCATCGCCGGCTTTCAGCTGATCCAGCAGAAGCTGGTGGAGATGTGCACGGAAGTGACGTTGATGCAGACCATGTGCGTTCAGCTGTCGCAGCTCATCAGTCAAGGCTTGCTGACCGAGGGCACAGTGTCCATGGCCAAGTACAACAATGCCCGCAAGGCGCGCTACGTCACACAGTTGGCGCGCGAATGTCTGGGCGGCAATGGCATCGTCATCGACAACCACATCGCCCGGCTGATGCTGGATGCCGAGGTCATCTACACCTACGAAGGCACCAACGAGGTCAACCTGCTGCTGGTCGGGCGGGAGCTGACGGGTTTGAACGCGTTTGTGTGACTGCATGCGCCCCAGCTGTATGACGCTTTACGGGTGTCATCAATTCAACTACCCAAAAAAAAGAGCGCGCCAGTCGGCACGCTCTTCTTGTATTCCGTGTTTCCTTGCAGCTACCCCTCCATCATCGCGCCGACCAGGTTCTCGCCCATGTTGATCTCGGCTTGCGCCGCAATCGCCAGCTTGCCTGAGGGGCCGGTCGGCGGGTTCGGCGCCCAATCCGCAAGATACTCAATGGTGAAGGCCTTGCCGACGTCATTGGCCGCCAGTGACGCGGCTTCGCTGTCGAAAATGCTGATGCCTACCACCGTGTCCTCGCCGTCATTTAGCGCGAATTGCGCGAACATACCGCCTAATTCTTCCAGCGCCGGCAGCAACTGCGCTTTAGCCAGCTCATTGGCTTCATCAAAATGCGTCAGATCGAAGCCGGTATAGAAGCGTATGCTGGCATATAGCTCGCCATCTCCCCCGAGACCTTCGGCGTCACTCAGCGCAGCAACTTGGTAGATCGATAGTGTACCTTCGACGACAGTTGGCGCATTGGGCAGCAGCGGCGCCAGATTCTCCACTACGAACTCCCGCGCCTTTTCGGTGGATGCCGCCGCCTGCTCGGCCGAATTGAATAGGCTGATCGCCGCCAGCGATTCCCCAGCCGGCATCAGATAGTAGCCGACGAAGCCATCGCTCTCGCGCATAATGGGCAGGAATCCTGCAGCCGTCAAGCGCACGATCTCAGCCTGATCGGCCGGGTCAATGCCATCATAGACGCGGACGCTGGCGAATATGCTGTCCTTCGTCGTCTCGCCGACCAGGTTCTCGCCCATTTGTATCCCCGCCAGCGCCGCCACCCCCAGCTGTCCGTTGACGCGCAAGGGATCGTCCGGCAGCCAATCCATATTGTGTTCCGCTATGAATGCGGCGGCAATATCATTGGCAGCCAGCGCATTTGCCTCTGTCGCATAGACGTTCAGCCTGGCAATAGTGTCGTCGCCGGCATGCAGCGAGTAGTAGCTGAACAGACCTCCGGCTTCATGCAGCGCGGGCAAGAGGTAGGCTTTCACCAATTCATTTGACTCTTCAAGCCTGCCCATGTCGCTAACATGATAAATGCGCAGCGACGCGTACAGCTCAGGCGTCATCATGTCGTCGGCATCGTCCACGTACGCGATGTCAATATGTCCTTCGACAATCAGTGGCGCGTTGGGCAGCAAGGGCGCCATGAACTCGGCGACGTAATCCCGCGCTTTTTCGTTGGACGCCGCCGCCTGCTCGGCCGAGTCGAACATGGACACGGCCGCCAGCTTATCGCCCGCCGGCAGCAGATAGTAGCCGACGAAGCCATCGCTTTCGCGCATGATCGACAGGAAAACCGGATCCACCAAACGCACGATTTCATCGCGATCCATCGGGTCGACGCCGTCGTAGACGCGGATGCTAACGAAGACGGGCGCATCGTCGATCAGGTTCGCGCCGTCATTCAAGCCGGCAAGCGAGGCGATCCCAACGCGGCCGCTGACAATTGCGGGAGCGCTGGGCAAGTAGGCCGTCAGATTCTCGGCGACAAAGTCACGCGCATTTTCGTTGGATGCCAGCGACGAGGCTTCTGAATCAAAGATGCTTATGGCAGTAACTGTTTCCGCGCCGTCGTTCATCAGGTAGTAGCCGAAGAAACCATCCGTCTCGCGCATGATGGGCAGGAATCCGTCTTCGACAATGGCGACGAATTCGGCCAGGTCATCGGCTTCAAAGTCGTCGTAGATGCGCACGCTGGCAAACAGGCTGCTGACAGCGCCATCGCCCATGCCGTCCAGCATTTCGACGAAGCCGATATCGACCTGTCCTTCAACCGTCCTGGGAGGACCCTGCACCAGGTGCGCGAGGTTCTCGGCGACGTATTCTCGCGCCGACTCACTGGATGCCGCGGCCTGCTCTTGGCTCTCGAACAAGCTGACAGCCACTACATCTTCGCCTTCGCGCAGCCAGTAGTAACCGATGTAGCCCTCGGATTCGCGGACTAGGGGCAGAAACCCTTCGGCAGTGAGACGGTAGAGTTCGTCCTGTCCATCCGGATCCAAGCCTTCGTAATGACGTATGCTGACAAACACGCTGACGTCCATCGTGTCCTGAGCGCCAACCGGTATAGTCAGCGCCATCAGAAGGGCGAGCATCAATACGATTGCTGGGATGATTCTCTTGCTCAAGCTGGCAAAACTTTGCACGTTACTCCTCCTCATTGGGGTTCAATCGCTAGTCAGAATTGATAATGAGCTCAGCGTTTAGACTAGCATCTCAATTCTCAGTGTAGAGCAATTTCGGGATGAACTCAATCATTCCGCTTGAAGCCGAAATGTATATTTCCCAAAGCGCTATCCCGGGGGAAAACCTATACAGCCTAAAGCCGACCGGTTTGTAGCCTATTCCCCGCATCTGTTGAATGATTCTTTGACTCATCCCCCTAGATGCGCACAACCTCGCCGATTCGGCTGCTCTCCAGCGCGGCATCGATGATCCGCATATTGACCAGGCCTTCCGCGGCGCCCGGAATCGGTTGCCGGTCCTCGCGGATGCAGCTGACGAAGTAGGCCAACTGCGCGTCATACATCTCTTGCGGGCAATGCTCTTCACGCGCCAGCGGGTAACCAGGGTCAACTGTAGCCACCTCTGCCGCTTCACGATCGGGCAGCTCCAAACGGGTGGGAAACAGCTGACCAAAGCCGCGTGTACCATAGAGTTGCGTGCTGGCTTCGGGGCCGTCAGCATGCGGCCACCACCAACCCGATTCAACAATCGATGTGGCGCCGCCCTCCCAGTTGATCCAGATCGTGCCGCTGTCATCGACATCGTAGTCGGTGTATTGGGTGACGATCTTGGCGTAGACGCTGACCGGCTGCGGATCGCCCAGCAGATAGCGCGCCACATCAATGGCGTGCACGCCCATATCGGCCAGCGCGCCTCCGCCGGCATAGCGCGACTGGGTAAACCAGCCCTCCGGCCCCCAATTCACGTGGACGCCGTAGCCCTTGGTGCGCAGGATCTTGCCCAGCTTGCCGGCATCGATCTGCCGCTTCAGCCAGTTGACCTCTTCATCAAAACGCCAGCAATGCGCCACCAGCAGCTTCGCGCCCGATCTATCGCTGGCCCGCCGCATCGCTTCCGCTTCAGCCGCATCCAGCGCCATCGGCTTTTCCACCAAGACGTGAATGCCCGCTTCCAGGGCGGCGATGGCTTGCGGCGCATGCAAGTAGTTGGGCGTGCTGACGCACAAGATGTCCAGCCCGCCATCCGCCAACAGCGCCTTGACCGACGCGTATTGCCGCTCAATGCTGAATTGCGCCCCGAATTCCGCCATCGACTGCGGCCGATGATTGACGACCGCGACGGCTTCCAGGTCCGCCAGACACCGCGCCGCCCGCGCATGTACACGTGATATATGGCCCGTTCCCGTGAAAGCGATTTTCAGCGTCTTCATCAGACTCCTCCGCGCCTGCGTTTTGCCAGAGAATATGCAAATTTGCTCTCTATGCGCAGTGACGTATAGTTACAAGGTAATGAAGTCGTCGCGCTTTTCATAGGCTCACTAGCAGAGCAGGAGGCAATATGTTCGATCGTCCCGGCTTCACCACCGTCTTCGGGCGCAACCTTGTCGCCGAATTGCCCAATATCGCCCACCAGCCCTATCTGGTGGTGACCATGGCCGACCTGTGGGATCTCTTCGCCCATCACTTCGACGACAACGCAGCCGGTCCTTATCTGGTGTCGACCATCGACGGCGATGAGTTGAAAGACGAAGTGGCTAAGCTGCCGCATTGCCGGTCGATTATCGGCTTGGGCGGCGGGCAAGCGCTTGATGTCGCCAAATACTTCGCCTGGTCGCTGCAGCTGCCGCTATTCCAGGCGCCGACCTCCATGTCCGTCAACGCCGCCTTTGGGCATCGCGCCGGCCTGCGCTTCCAAGGCAATGTGCGCTACGTCTCTTGGGCAGTACCGGAGGCGGTCTACGTCGACTTCGATGTCATCCAGAATGCGCCGGCGGTGGTGAATCGCTCGGGCATCTGCGAAATCTTGTGTTATCACACCGCCCATGCCGACTGGCGCTATGCCCGGGACCGCGGCCAAGTCGAGGCGAAGTGGCCCTATGACCAAGCCATGGTCGACGAAGCGCAAGCGGTGATGGCGACGGTGATCGAGGCCCTGGACGACATCCGCGAGGTAAACGAAGCAGGCATCCGCGCCTTAATGACGGCCAACCGTTGGGGTGGCGCGGCCTTCCATAACTTCGGCTGGAATCCCCGCCCAATTGAAGGCGCCGATCACTTCCTTTTCTACGCGCTGGAATATTACACCGGCAAGAAATTCATCCACGGACAGCCGGTCTGCCTGGGCATCTATGTCGGCTCGCTGCTGCACGATGACCGAGCGCAAGACATGCTCAATGCCATCGCGCGCGCCGGCGTGGATATTCGCCCCGAAGCCATGGGCATCAGCTGGGACGATGTCTCGCACTCGCTGCTGAATATGCGCCAATTCGTGCGCCAAGCCGGCTTATGGTACGGTATTTTTCATGACGCGGCCATCGACCAAGCATTTGTCGATCACGTGCGCGCCAATGTCGAAGCCGCTTATGAAGGCGCATAATCGAATCAGTCAGGCGCGCCGGGCTCGCTAAGGGGCTGAGGCGCCGCTACTCGGACGAATCCGCCAGCTCAATGGCCGCCGGTTTCTGCTGCGCCGCGCGGATGCGAGTCAGGTCGAACTTTTGACTGCGGTCGAAGCCGTAGATGCCATTTTGCTCCTGGAGAATGTCGGTCAGTTGCGTATAGCAGTAGCCGAACATATTCACGTCATCAAGCAAGATGGCGCAGAGCTTTTCGAAGCGGTCGTAAAACTCGTCCAGATCAGCGGGTCTCGTGCCATAACCCCAGGAGTCTTCGCCGTCCCTGACATCAGGACTCCACCAGGTACCGCCGAATTCGCTGACGAAGTAGGGCTGACCGGCGTAAGGAATCGACCAGCGGATATCGCCCATCATCCGCTCGGGCAATCCCCATTGGCTGGCATCGTTGAGGTAGGGTTCCCCCTGCGCCAAACCGGCGTGACGCTGGCGGAATGTATCAGGATCCTGCGTATAGTCGTGGCTGTCGTAGACATCAGCCTCTGGCACGCGATGCGAGTACCCGGAGGTATCGAGCACCGGCCGTGTGCTGTCCATGGCCTTGGTGGCCAGGTACATGCCGCGCGTGACATCGTCCAGGTCGGTGATTGTGTCCAGTATGGTTTGCCAGGTCTCGTTGAGCGGGCACCAGCCGACGATGCTGGGGTGCGAATAATCGCGCTCCAGGCATTCCAGCCATTGCGTGATGTAATCCGGCCCCGGCTTCTGATGCTCGCCGTTTAGCGGTCCTTCGCCGCCGCAGCCCCAATCGCCGAATTCGCCCCAGACGATATAACCCAGGCGATCGGCATGATATAGGAAGCGCTCTTCAAAGACCTTCTGATGCAAGCGCGCGCCGTTAAACCCCGCCGCCATGCTCAGCTCAATATCTTCGATCAGCGCGGCGTCGCTGG
Source organism: Anaerolineae bacterium (assembly GCA_021296115.1). Classification (GTDB taxonomy): domain Bacteria; phylum Chloroflexota; class Anaerolineae; order Aggregatilineales; family Phototrophicaceae; genus UBA6055. The sequence goes on from JAGWBC010000021.1 coordinate 12,159, forward strand.
GCGCGGTCATAATGCCATCCGGATAATACCCCTGATCAAGCACCAGCCGCTGAAAGACCGTCTTTCCGTTGATCTTGATCGCCTTGCCTTCAATGCTGATTGCGCGCATGCCGGCATAGCTGGTCGCCCGGTCAATCACGACGCCGGCGGCATCCACCAGTTCAATCGTGAGGTCGTATAAATGTGGCTCGCCGACAGCCCACAGTTGCAGGCGCTCGTCCGGTATCGGCAAATCCAGCCGCGGCGCCAGGTCAAATTCAGCCGAGCACTCGGCGGTGACGATTTCGCCGGCGCTGTCGGAGAGCGTCGCCCGAAGACGCATGCCGGCCGCGTTGCCGCTGATGGGCTGCTCGAGGCGAATGGTCTGATTGGCCAGATCGGGACTGATGCGGCTGCGGCGCAAATGCAAATCCGGCACAGGCTCGAGCCAGACGCTCTGCCAGATGCCGGTGGTACGCACATAAATGGCGCCCTCCGGCCCGTAGGGACGCGCTTGCTTGCCGCGCGGCTGCGGCCGCTGCCCGTCATCGCGGGCGCGCAGCACAATGGTGATCTCGTCGCCCGCTTCCGCCACGCCGCTCAAATCGCAGCTGAAGGGCGAGAAGCCGCCGCGATGCCGTCCGACCTCGATGCCATTCACCCAGACCGTGCTGTCGTAATCCACGGCCTGGAAATGCAGCAAGACGCGTTTGCCCGCCCACGAGGACGGGATGGTCGCCCGCCGCCGATACCAAACCGCGCTGTAATAATCGTGATCGCCGATGCCGGACAGCTCCGACTCCGGGCAGAATGGCGTCGTTATCTTGCTATTGAGCTCGCGTTCCAGCAGGCCGCGGTGGATGCCGCTGTCGCCCCGGTCAATCTCAAATTGCCATTCGCCATTGAGGCAGAGCCAGTCTTCACGGACGAATTGCGGCCGCGGGTATTCGCTGCGGGGAATGTCGGTCATCTTCTGCTCCTGCTTTTTGGGCCTGTTCAATTATGTTGTTCAAAATAAGTCGCTATGACATTTGATGATCGCTTTATGAGCCAATATTGTACAAACAGGGCGAGCCCGAAAGCCCGCCCCGTTGCTAGTTGCTGGTGACTCGCCTTGACTGTTACGTCAGCGCGTGTCCCTACCTGCTACTCAAACAGCGCGAAGTCTTCCAGACGGGTCTGGGCATCGGCCAGCGCTTGCTCGGGCGTCTTCTCGCCGATCATCGCGGCCGACAGCTCCTCGTCCATCACGGATTCGAAGGCGGTGCTCCAATTCTCGCGCGGCGGAATGACGGCGCTCGGGACAAATTCGGCGTATTCCTGACGGTGCGGGTATTCGTTGTACACGTCACTCGTCACAACCGATGTATTGACAGCCGAGTGGCCCGTGCGCGCCCATTCGATATTGTTGTCATTGAGGTAACGCAGGAAGGTCAGTGTCGCTTCGAGCGTGGCGGGGTCAGGATCCTCGCCTTGCGGAATGATCCAGGCGTGACTGCCAGCCCAGGCGGCCGGTTGGTCGTATACCGTGGGGAAGTTGTGCACATAGTAATTCTTCAGCGCGCCTTCCGGATCGGCGACTTGGTTGTCGTAGAAGTTGACCACCCAGGTGCCGTTGATATGGCCGCCATTCTCGCCGTTCAGGAAAATCTCTTCCGCAGCGGGATAATCGACATTGTCGGTAATGTGCCCTTCGTCGCGCAGCATAATCAAGAAGTTCAGCGCGTTCAGGCCCGCTTCCGTGTTGATGTCGGGCAGGCCGTCTTCGGCTGCAACGGTGCCGCCTTCTTGCTGATATACCAGCGCCATCCAGTTGCGGCTCAGGCCATTGGTCCACATGCCTAGGAAGGGCAGTCCAGTGGCTTCCTTGAAGGTCTCGGCGTGCGACATGAATTCGTCCATGCCATAGGGGATATCGGGCGAACCATCATCGTTGACCAGGCCGGCTTCCGCCCAGAGATCGACATTGATGTGCCAGAGGTGGCCGTGCAGATCCAAGGGGATGCCATACAGCTCGCCATTCCATTCGACGAAGCCGCGGGCGCTGTCGGTCAAGTCGCTAGCGTCGATGCCGGCGCCAGCGAGCACATCGCCCAAGGGCGTCAACAGACCGCGCGAGGCGTAGTTGGGAATGCGGCGGCCGTGCAGCACCATGATGTCCGGCGGTGTGCCAGCGGCCAGGTTAGCGTTCAACTCGGTGACGCCCGGCCAGTCAACCACGACGGTATTGACGGCGATTTCATCTTGCGTCGCGTTGAAGGAATTGGCCAGCACGGAAATGATGCCGCATTCGCCATAAGCCTCGGACAAGTCGGTGACTTCGCCAAATTCGTCGGTGCATTCGCCGAAGAAGCGCATAAAGGTGACCTCGACGGCGTCTTGAGCGGCGACCGGTACGGCGACCAGCACAAGCAGCATCGCTATCACTAGAAGTGCTCTCATTCTGTACATGATTTGCATCCTTTCAGGACTGCTATTCGAAACGAAACCAAAAGTAAGGTAGGGACTGGTCGATACGCGTTCCTCTCTACTTGATGCCGCTGTTAATAGCGATGCCGCTGATAATGCGGCGTTGGAAAACAAAGAAAAAGATGATGATGGGCAGAGCCGTGAAGATAGCCGCCGCCATGTCGCGCCCGTAAAAATTGACATCGCCCCATGCTTGATTTAATTTGCGCAAGCCAATCACGATGGTGTAGACATCGCTGCTCGTTGCCGAGATGATGGGCCACAAATAGCTGTTCCAGTTGCCCAGGAAGGTGAAGATCGCCAGGGCAGTTATGACGGGCGTCGATAACGGAATAATGATGGTGAGGAAGATGCGGAAGCGCCCGGCGCCATCCATCATCGCCGCTTCCTCCAGTTCCAGCGGAATGCCGCGGAAAAACTGCGTCAACAGAAAGACGGCAAAAGACGAAGAGATGCCCGGCAGAATCAAGGCGATCAAGGTATTGTGCAGCTTCAGATTGGAGAACAACAGATAGACGGGCAGGAAGGTTGCCTCAAAAGGAACCATCAAGCCTATAAGAACCAGTATATAGAGCGGACGCTTGAAATAGAAATCCAGTCGAGCAAAGGCATAGGCCGCGAGCGAACAGACGGTCAACTGGGCAAGTGTATGGGTGGTGGAGACAAAGGCGCTGTTGCCCAACCATTTCCAAAGTTGGCTGCTCTTGAGGATGAAGGTCCAATTCTCGGTGGTGAAGGGATAGGGAATCAAGCTGGCCAGATTCCGCTGCAGGGCCGGCTCGGGCCTGAACGATGTGACTACAGTCCAAACGACCGGCAACATCCATATCAAGGCGAATATTCCCACCGCCAGGACATATAAGCTGCCCTGCCGGCGCAGTGCCTTCTGACGCTTGCGTTGCAGTTCCGCGCCAACTACCGTCACGCTAGTTCCCTACACCTTGATCGCGAAACAGAGCAAGTTGGATTAGCGAAATAACCAGCAGGACCGCGAACATAATCACAGCCATGGCCGTTCCGTAACCCACTTGAAAGTACAAAAATGTCGTCTCGAAAATGTTGTATACGATAGTTCGTGTGTTGCCGGCCGGTCCGCCGCCGGTCATGACATCGACTTGCCCGAAAATCTGAAACGACGCAATCACCTGCAAGATACACAGGAAGGCGAAGGGCCGGCGCAAGCCCGGAATCGTTATGTGGCGGAATTGCTCAAAGCGATTGGCGCCATCCACTTTGGCCGCGTCATACAGCGCTTGCGAGATATCCTGTAAACCGGCCAAGAATATGAGCATGCTGAAACCGACAGTCCACCAGAGCGTGGTGAACGATACAACAAGCGTGGCCAGATCCCCCTGATCCAGAAATGGAATCGGACCCGCATTGAACTGCTCCAGAAAGGCATTGATCAAGCCGCGGCCGGATGAGGCGAAGACCCTCGCCCAGATCAAACCAATTACCGTCACCGCGATGATATTCGGCAGGTAGAAGATCGTGCGGAAGATGCCGATGCCTTTGACCGGCCGGTTGAGCATCAGCGCGAAGAAAAGTCCGACAAAGATGATTGGAATCGTGAGAGCGACGAAGAGCACTGTCTGCTCAAAGGCCTGGTGGAACTGCGTATCCCGCGTCAGCAGGCGCTCGAAGTTCTTCAGCCCGATAAAGCGGATATTCGTGCCCATGATCTCCCACTTGTGCAGGGAGATGTAGAAGGTCTGGAAGATGGGCAGGATGGTGAAGATGGCGTAGAGGATGCCGAAGGGCAGAATGAATATGAAGGCGGTGATGGTCTGCTGAATCTTGGGCGGCAGCTGCTCGTGGAAGCGCCGGTATGGCTCGACGATGGGATCAAAGACATCCAGCAGGTTCAGCGCGCCGTCAACCAGACCGCCAAGACTGAATCCAGTCAAAATACCATCTCCCTGCAGTCTGCAGATTCCGCAAGCTCAAGAGCAAAGAATTTCAACGAATTTTGGAGACGCGTAAATATACAGCTGTCTAAAGTCCAATTTCCGCAAAGTTCTGTAACAAGTGAGCGAATACACGCACAGATAATAACCATCTGTGGAGATTCGTCAAGTCGTGACTGAAGTCTATGCAGCCTCCTTTCTGCTCCCGTGTAATGCAGTGCGCCCAAGTTGTTGCGCTTCCGTATGTTGTGGGCTAAAGTCGCCTGGTCAACGGGCAAATGTTCAGATGATGAACCAAAAGGAAATGGCATGAAGATACTCGTCACCGGAGGCACCGGCCGTATCGGCGCCAATCTGGTCGTACGCTTGCTTGACAGAGGGCATTCCATCCGCAGCTTTGTCTACCCGGCCGATGCCAGCCGCGCGCGCAAGCTGGACGCCTATGAAGGCGTGGAAACGATCTACGGCGACTTGCGAAATTATGACGATGTGCGCGCAGCGGTCGCCGGCGTCGATGCCATCTATCATCTGGCGGCCGCCTTTCAGGGACCCTTCAACGCTCGTGAATACCTCGACATCAACGCGATGGGCACGCTCAACATCCTGGAGTGCATCCGCGAACAACTGCCCAATTTGAAGCGCTTTGTATATGCCAGCACGGAAGGCGTGTACTGGGACGCGCGCGTCAACGGCCGTTATTTCGAAGAACCGATTGGCGAAGACATGACCTGCTACTACCCCAATATGTCTTATTTGATCACCAAGTGGCTGGGCGAAGAATTAGCCATGGTCTATCACTATCAGTACGGTGTCCCCACCTGCGTC
>JAGWBC010000253.1:0-3496 GCA_021296115.1 Anaerolineae bacterium
TACCGAGCTCAGCAACTACGCCTGCTACACCAACGACGACCTGTGGATGGATGGCGGGCTTGATCCGGCCACCGACTTCCCAGACACCTGGGAGGGCTTGATCGACGCCGCCTTGCAACTTACGAAGCGTGACGAAAGCGGCGCATTGGTGCAGCGCGGATTCGCCTTCAACTGGTCGGCGGCCATCTATATGATGCTTCACTTCGACCCGATGGTGACGCAGCTGGGCAACAGCATGATTGACGAAGTCACTTACACGGCCGACATCAATAATGAAAATGTGAAGCGCGTCATGCAGTACTGGAGCGATATCGTCAATGTACATGAGATCGGCGGCCCGCAATACACCGTTTCGCGCAATGCCTTCAATGCCGGCGAGCTTGCCACCGAATGCACCTTCGGCAATTGGGGCACGCCGGGCATGGACGAGGCCGGCATCAACTACAGCATCCATAACATCCCGCGCTGGGAAGATGCAACGAACGATCTTGGTTTCGCCACCTTCGCCTTCTACTTGCAGGTCAATGCTGACTCTCCTCCCGAGGTGCAAGAGGCGGGCTGGAAGCTGATTGCCAAACTCACCAGCCGGCCCGATCGCTATCTAAATGAAGCGGCGCTATTCCAACCGGTTGCTGAATATCTGGCGACGGACGATTTCCAGAATAACGAGATCATGCCTGTCTTCCTGGATGAACTCCATCGCGGCCAGTATCACCCGCGCTTCGCGAACTTTGCTGAAGTTGGCGATGCCTTGGGGCGCGCGCGTGACCGCGTCGTGCTCGGCGGCGAAGACATGGATGTCGTCTTGCAAGAAACTGAAGACGAGGTCAACGCCATACTGGAGCGCGCGCTGGCTGATATCGAAGCGGCCGGCGGCAGCTGATAACCGATTTCAACCCCATCCCCCTTCCCCTTCCCCGAATCATCAGGGAAGGGGAGCGGCGCCGCGTCCGAACGCGATAAGTCGAAGCAGCCTCCCCCGTTGATACGGGGGGACTAAGGGGGTAGACCGCCAGGGGCGGCCCATGGGGTCGCCCGCTAGTTGGAGTTTCCGCAGCTTATGTTCAGCCTCTATCGCCGCGCATGGAGCGAAAAGAACGTCATCGCCCGCCGACAATACTGGGGGCTGATTTTCGTCTTGCCCTGCGTCATCTTCTTTGCCGTTTTCTTTTTGTATCCGCTGGTCACGGGTTTCTATCTCAGCCTGACAAAATATACACTTTTGCGGCCGCCCGTATTCATCGGCTTTGACAATTACGTCAACCTGTTTAATGACCGTCTTTTCCTGAAGGCGATCAACGTCACCTTGGGCTTCGTCGTGGGCAGCACTGCTCCCACTGTCGTGCTGTCGCTCTTCGTGGCCTTGCTCTTCTATCAGAAGTTCCCGGGCCGCGAGGGGCTGAAGCTGATATTCTTTTCGCCGCTGCTGCCATCAGTGGCTGTCGTCTCGGTGATCTGGGTCGTACTGCTCCATCCCAGCGGCATCCTCACGAACATCGTAAGGCCGCTGACGGGCAAGGCCGAAATCACTTGGGTCCATGACTTGACCCTTTCTCCTGTTGTGATCGTGCTGGCGCGAATCTGGTCCGCCATGCCCTTTTATATGCTGATATGGCTGGCCGGCCTGACCGCCATTCCGCAAGAGCTGCGCGATGCCGCCCGCGTCGATGGCGCCAACCGAATTCAGTCGTTCTGGAGCGTCGAATTGCCGCTGCTGCGGCCGACCGCCGTCTTCGTCATGGCCGTATCCACTATCTCCGCTTTTCAAGGCTTCGCCCTGCAATTTGTCATATCGCCCAACCAAGGCGGGCCGGTAGATGTGAATACGACCCTGGGCATTCTCATTTGGAAATACGGCTTTCAATTCTTCCGCATGGGCGATGCCGCGGCCGTTTCTGTGTTCTTGTTCGCCTGCATCATGATCGTCACCGGCACACAGATCGCGTGGGGCCGCAGCGATCGCTACTCGATCAATTGACGAGCGCGCTTATGGCTAAATCGACCACTCCTTTTGAAAGCGACGCCGCCTTTGAAGCCCGCTTGCGCAGACGTATACAGAAGCTGATTCTGTTTTCGACCGCCGCGCTTATCGCCATTTTGTTCGGTTTTCCCATGTATTTCATGGCCGTATCGGCATTCAAGGCGGAAGCGGAAATCTTGTCCACGCCTTTTAACTGGCTGCCGCAAGAATTCGTCGGTTTGCAGCATTTCGAAGGCGCATTTGAGCGCGCGCCGATTGGGCAATGGTACGTGAACAGCGTCTTCATCGCGGCGGTGCAAGTCGCGGTGGGCATATTCTTCGGCGCGATGGCCGGCTATGGTTTCGCCAAGTTTCAGTTCAGCGGCAAGCGGATATTGTTCGCCCTCATTCTGAGCATCATGGCGGTGCCCTTTCAAATTCTGCTGATTCCGCTCTACGTCGAAATACGGCACTTCGGCTGGCACAACACTTACGCCGGCTTGATCGTCCCTGGCATGCTAAGCGCCTTCGCCATCTTTCTGATGCGCCAATTCGCCCTGAGCATCCCCGACGAATTGCTGGATTCCGCGCGCATCGACGGCGCGTCGGAGTTTCGCATCTTCATCTCAATCGCCCTGCCGCTGCTGGCGCCGGCCTCCGCCAGCCTCGCCATCATCCTCTTCCTCGCCAGTTGGAATAACTTCCTCTGGCCTTTGGTCGTGGCCCAGGACCGCAATTTATGGACCCTGCCTGTCGGCATGACCGTCTTCTCCCAGCCCTATCGCGGCGAACCGTCAATCGGGCCGTCCATGGCGGTCTCTACGCTGGCCACGCTGCCGGTCGCCTTGCTCTTCCTCTTCTTCCAGCGCTATTTCATCGAAGGCATGATGGTCTCCGGCATCAAGGGATGATTCGCGATCGCCTGCTGGAACTGCGCGAAATCTACCGCCGCGAGCTACTCGAGAGCGTCGTCCCGTTCTGGCTGAACTACTCGCTGGACCGTGTCAATGGCGGGCAATTCAACTCGCTCGATCGCGACGGCACGGTTTTCGATACGGACAAGTCCATGTGGCTGCAGGGCCGCGCGCTCTGGATGTTCTCCAAGCTCTACAACGAAGTCGAGCAGCGTCCGGAATGGCTGGACGCCGCCCGCCATATTTACGACTTCATCATGCGCTGCGGGTTCGACGATGACGGCCGCATGTTCTTCGCCGTCACGGCTGACGGCCGTCCACTGCGCAAGCGGCGTTACCTGTTCACCGAGACTTTCGCGGTCATCGGCCTGGCGGAGTACGCCCGCGCAACTGGCGACGAGACTTCGTTGCAGCGCGCCGCCGACACCTACCATCTGGTCGTCGATCACCTGCGCAATCCGGGCCGGTTGGAACCCAAGGTCTTCCCGCAGACCCGCCGCGCCAAAGCCCACAATGTGTCGATGATCATGCTGGCAACCACGCAAGAGCTGCGCCTGGCCGCGCCGCCGGATCCGCTATACGGAGAAGTTGTCGACGACGCGCTGGACCAAATCGCCAACCA
>JAGWBC010000253.1:3520-4107 GCA_021296115.1 Anaerolineae bacterium
GGCGCCGACAATGAGCGGCTTGATACCGACGACGGCCGCCGCATAACACCCGGGCACGCCATGGAGTCGGCGGCCTTTGTCTTGCACGAAGCCAGCGCGCGCGGCGACGATGCGCTGATCCCGCCGGCGCTATCAATGATCGACTACTCGCTGGCCCGGGGCTGGGACACGGAGTACGGCGGTTTGCTCTACTTTGTCGATGCCGAGGGCAAGCCGCCCACGCGCCTGGAATGGGATATGAAGCTCTGGTGGCCGCATGCCGAGGCGCTTTACGCGCTGCTGCTGGCCTATCGCCTCAGCGGCGATGATAAGTACGCGCGCTCTTTCGAGCAGATGCACGCCTGGACATTCGCCCACTTCCCCGACCCGGAATATGGCGGCTGGTATGGCTATCTGCGCCGCGACGGCAGCCTCTCAACACCGCTTAAAGGCGGCATGTGGAAGGGGTTCTTTCATACACCGCGCGCGCTCTGGCTCTGCTGGCGGCTGCTGGGCGAGATGCTCGGCTAATCTTGCTTGACGTTCAGCCGCGAGCCGAAGCGCAGATAACGTATATCGCCCGCCTCGCCTCGCAGGAAATCCGCGCG
>JAGWBC010000022.1:0-1228 GCA_021296115.1 Anaerolineae bacterium
CGCTGGGTATACTTGCCGGTGACTCTGATGAAGCTCTACGGCCATGTCTCCGACCTGAAAGTGAACCGGCTGACTCGCGATCCCAGTGCTTGGCGGGGCGCGTACCAGAAGCTGGTCGACGAAGGGCAAAGCTGACTCTCTAGTAAGAATCCTCTAGTGTTATCTAGGCAAATTGCATAAGTCCCTGTATACTGTGTCCAATGCAACATTGGGCAGGAGTATAATGGTAATCTCTGGTTTCGGGTTTCAACAGCTTTCAGCCGCTATGAACTCAACCATTCGCTGATGACCATGTGGGTGGCCATCGTCCTCCTCGGCTTCGGAATCTTCATACCGATCCGATATCAAGTTCAGTTTTTCTCAGGACTACACGGAGTACATTTTGAGCGCCGCACGAACACAGGACCTCACGGTTGAAGAGATCCGCAAATTAGCGTTGCCCTTGAGCGCGCATGTACTTTCCGGTGAAGGCCTGCTTGATCGCTCGATCACCTGGACGACGGTCATCCACCCGGAAGATGATATTGACTCGAAGTCGGTTCAACGGCGCGAGCTTATTCTAATCGCGTCGCTGACCAATCCACCAAAGGCGCACAGCGACACGGAGCTTATCCACTGGGCCAAGAAGGTTGACGCGTCGGCGGTCGTGTTCTGCGGTCTGGGTCGGAATCCAAGTCATGCAATTTGCCTGTGCTGTCGCTGACCGAAGATACCCGCATTCGCGATGTAGAGAAGACGATCGTCGGCTTGCTCGTCAATCGTAAAGGCAATATCGAACGACGCGGAACACAAATCTACCGTCAACTCACTCAGATTTCGTCGCGCAATGAAGGCATGGACGAGCTCATCAGCGCGATGGCGCGCTTGACCAAAAAAACGGTGATCTTGCAGGACAAGCGCCTGCGCCCCATCTCCCACAAACTCCAACCCAGCATCATCGGCGTCTGGGACGATGTCGAGTTCTTCCTCAAGAAACAGGACAACTTGCCGGTGGAATTGCATGATCGCCACCGTGTGATCGAAGTCGATCCGCCGGTGCTGATGCAGGCATTGCCCGTTTCCGGCGTCGCGCGGCTGGTCGCGCCAGTCATCACCAAGAATATCGGGCGTGGCTGTCTCTCGATTATCGGCCTGGAGAGCGACCTGGACGAAGTCGACGAACTCGTATGCGAGCAAGGCGCGGCGGCTTGCGCGCTGGAGATGGCGAAAGAGAAAGACGTCAACGAAA
>JAGWBC010000022.1:1237-18157 GCA_021296115.1 Anaerolineae bacterium
TTCTGGACCGATTGCTGCTGGGGGATGGCAGCCTGCAGGAGGCGGTGCGGCAAGGCGAGCGCTTCAAGCATGACATGACGCGGACGCATGTCGCCTTCGTTCTCTCCTGGCGCGGCAGCAGCAAACCCTCGCTACGGCGCCTGGAGACCACGGTAAATGCGATTATATCGGCGCAGGATGCCTCTGCGCTGGTCTGGACGCGCGAAAAAGAAGGCGAAGTCGTCGTGTTCCATGCGACCGACTTTGAAGACCCCGTCGACCATAGTCTTGCGCTGTCGAATGCCTTCAGCGACGAGATCTGTCAGCAGCATCCGCAGCACCGGGTCGCAATCGGCTTGGGGCAAGTGGCGCGCGATGTCAACGCCTGGCGCGCCAGCTACCGCGACGCTGTACAGGCGATGGAGTTGGCCGAACGACTGCAAACTGACATTCCGCTGTTCATCGGCGACTTGGGGGTGTACCAACTGATCTTGAGCCTTTCAGATCGCAATCGGCTCAGTGAATTCTGTGAACAGACGCTGGGTACGCTGACCGAATACGATATGCGGCAGAACGCAGACCTCATCAAGACGCTGGAAGCCTATTTCAACTGCCACGGGAATTTGTCGCAAACCGCTGAATCTCTGATCGTGCATCGGAATACGCTGCTCTATCGCATGAATCGCATTAATGAAATCGCCGGCATCGACCTAAGCCGTCCTGAGACGCGTTTGGCCTTGCATCTGGCGCTGACGATACGCCGACTGCTGACCCTCGCTTGACCCGCGCTCTCGAAATGCGAGGTATTTTCTGAATGGCTGCGTCTCGGTTTTTGCTAATTTCTGACCAAGTAATAGGCCAAATATTGTCTACCTTGTACAAAGTGCCTAAGAGAAAAGACTTATTGTCCATAAGTTCTTTCAATGGCGAGTCTGGCGGCGCTTGCTAGAATTTCTGGCAGAATTAATGTATCATCTACGCGATATATGGGTCGCGCATCCGGCTGATATACGCTTGGAAGCGCGCGAAAGAAGATTTACTACAGGGACCGTTAGTTTAGACCTTAGGATGAGAAATGACTGGGCCAAACAATCATTCCCTCAACGATCCCTTCGCCGATCTTCATCCGATTGATCGCGATCACCGCGATGCCTGCGCCTTGATTTGCTCGGTGCGCAAGGGCGGGCAAGCGACGCACGGAAACGTTAAACGAACAATCGAAGCCTTGACGCGCATGGGCCACCGGACGGGCTACGTCAACGGCGAAGGCGATGGCGTCGGCGTCTTGACCGACATCCCGCGCCAGCTATGGACCAAGTGGCTGGCTGAAGCGGGCTTGCGTTCATCGCTGGCGACCGACCGCAATTTCTGGGTCGCCCATGTGATGATCCCGGCGCACGATCGTACGCGCGCCCAATACATCGTAGACCAGATTTGCCGCCAAATCAGCGAAGAAGGGCTGCACATACTCATCGACCGCGCCGGACGGGTGAATCCGCAGGTGCTGGGACCCAATGCCGAAAAGAAAGAACCGGTCTTCTGGCAGATCGCCGGCATCAATGGCCAGGTGGCGTCAGAGAATTTGGACCGCACGCTGTTCGAGCTGCAAGTTCAGCTGGAGCGCGAGCTTGAAGTTCATTTCCCGTCATTCTCGGCGCATAGCGTGGTTTACAAAGTGCAAGGCACGATTGAGATTCTGCGCCGCTATTATCCGGAACTGCGCGATCCCGATTACGCATCGGCGATTACGATGGGCCATGCCCGTTACAGCACCAATACCAACCCAATCTTTGAGCGCGCGCAGCCCTTTAACCTGATCGGGCATAACGGCGAATTCAACACCATTTCTCGCTTCCGCCTGGAATCAGAAATGCTCGATATTCCGATGGTTGACGCCGGCTCCGACTCCCAGGACGTGGATCGCACCATATACGCCTTGTGCATGCGCTACGGCATGGACCTTATCGAGGCGATGGAGCACATCTTCCCGCCCTTCGAGCACGACCTGATCCAAACCGCGCCCGACATCCACGCCATGTACACCGAACTGCGACAGTCCTTTGGACCTTTCGCGCAGGGCCCGGCGGCGGTGGTCGCCCGGCTGGGCAATCAAGCGGTCTTCAGCGTCGATGCCTTGGGCCTGCGTCCGCTCTGGTTTGGCGAGACCGAGAAAGAGTACTTCATCACATCCGAGCGCGGCGTGTACGCGCTGGATTCGATGTCGGTCAGTCCCAAGCCGATGGCGCCCGGCGAAAAGATCGCCATGACCGTGAATACCGGTCAACCGATACAAGTGCTGGACTATCCGGCTATTCAGCAATACGTCTACAACAGACACCGTGATCGCAAACCTGCCGCTTCCGTCAATGGAGGGATATGGCATGCCGAAGCGGCGAACGGCGGCGCGCCTACCGCGCCAGCCTATCCGATGCCTCCCAGCGGAAATGGCGGCCACGCGGCACAAGCGCAAGCAGCGCCTGTGGCCGTGATGGAGCGCAGCCTCGAGCGGCAGAAGACAAGGACCAAGCTGCCATGGGCGGATGCTCCTATCAAGGTGAATGCCGCTGTCATGTCGGGTTTCGGCTGGGAACGTTATCACGTTGAGATCGTTTCCGCGCTGGCGCAGAACGGCAAAGAGCAGATCGGTTCACTGGGCTGGGATGGCCCGCTGGCTGCGCTGAGCAATACCCGCGCAAACCTGGCGGACTTCTTCAAAGAAACCATCGCTGTGGTGACCAACCCCTCGATCGACCGTGAACGCGAGCAAGCGCAATTCTCGTCCCAAGTCTTGATCGGCCGTCGACCGGACGTCGCCTCGGGGCGGGACGAAGAGGCCACGTTGATTCGGCTGCAAATCCCCTTGCTGCTGGAGGAAATCCAGGAGTTTGACGAAGTCGATACGCTTCACGACCTGGCGGCGAAGCATGGAACCATGCTGATTGGCGATCTGGCCAATATTTTCCAGGACCGAATCTCATTCTTGTCCATGGGCTGTCCGATGGATACGACAGTCGACCTGGCTGTGGAGGCCTTGCAAGACCGGGCGGTCGAAGCCGTCGCCAATGGAGCGGAATGCATCATTCTGGATGACAGCGCCATTGCTAGCGGCGAAGAGTTGTATATGGACCCGCTGCTGGTCGTGGCTGCTGTGGACAAAGCGCTGCGTCAGGTCGATGTAAGTCCGAACTTGCGGCGTCGTACCGGAATCGTTGTGCGCTCGGGCGCTCTGCGCGACTTGCATGATCTGGCCCTGTGCTTGAGCTTGGGCGCCAATGCGGTGCTGCCCTATGCCATGTACGCGGTAAGTTTGGGCACTGCGCCCCGCGGCAGCCGAAAGCCGCTGGTCGCCGAGCAGGTTGAAGCCTCGCTGGGCAATGCCTTAAGCGCGATCAAGGCCGGCCTGCAGAAGATTACTTCCACTGTGGGATGTCACGAGCTGCGCGGTTACGGCCACAGCTTCAGTTCCATCGGTCTGTCGAAGAACATCTCGAGCCTGCTGGGTACTCCGAATTACTTTGGCTCGACTGGCCGCGGCCTCACCTGGACCTCCGTCTATGAAGACGCCCAGGAACGCGCGCAGGAATTTCGCGGCGAAACGCGGGCGCGGCTGAAGAATCCCGAGCGCTTCTATCCCAAGATGTGGAAAAAAGCCGAGGCGGTCGCCCATGGCGAAATGCAATTTGATCAATACACCGAAACGCTGCTGGGCCTGGAAGACAAAATGCCCGTGTCGTTGCGGCACGTCCTGGGCTTGAGAGAATGTCAGTCGCCGATTGACGCTGACGAAGTGGACATCAGCATCAATGGCTACGACATGCCGGTGCTGATCAGCGCCATGTCTTTCGGCTCGCAAGGCGAACTGGCCTACCGCTCATATGCCGAAGCCGCTCATCTGCTCAATATCATCTGCATGAACGGCGAGGGCGGAGAGATCCAGGATTTGCTGGGCCGGCACCCGCGCAATCGCGGACAGCAAGTGGCTTCCGGGCGCTTCGGCGTCAACATCGCATTTCTCAACGCGGCCGACTATATCGAGATCAAGATTGGCCAGGGCGCGAAGCCGGGCGAAGGCGGTCACCTGCCGGGCTACAAAGTCACGGAGCAAATCGCCGCTGTACGCAGCACCACGCCGGGCATCGGCTTGATTTCGCCGAGCAACAATCATGACCTGTATTCGATTGAAGACCTGGCGCAGCTTATCGACGAATTGAAGACGGCCAATCCGCACGCCAAGGTATCAGTCAAGCTCCCGGTGGTGCCCGGCATCGGCATTATCGCCGTGGGTGTGGCCAAGGCGGGCGCCGACATCATCACTATCACGGGCTACACCGGCGGTACCGGCGCTGCGCGCGCGCATGCTCTGCGCCATGTTGGCTTGCCCGCGGAAATCGGCGTGTGGCTGGCGCACCGTCATTTGATTGAGAGCGGGCTGCGCGATGATGTCGAGCTCTGGGTTGACGGCGGCATGAAGAGCGGCCGCGATGTCATCAAGATGGTCTGCCTGGGCGCTAATCGCGTTGGATTCGCCACCTTGGCGATGGTCGCCTTGGGCTGCACGATCTGCCGCGGTTGCCAGGACGGCGACTGCCATGTGGGCATCACCACGCATGTGAAGACCAAAGAAGAAGCCGAAAAACGCAACTTCAAAGCCTTCCGCCCCTTTGAGGAGCGCGGTTCGCCGCACAGCATCGTGCACATGTTTGACGCGCTGGCGGAAGACATCCGCAAATGGACGGCGAAGATGGGCGTCAAGAACTTGCAGGACATCGTTGGCCGGGCGGACCTGCTGTATCAGCGGTCACACCACGATCGCGTCGACCTGACTCATTTGCTGAAGCCGGTGCCGCGCGGGCAGAAGACCCCGGCGCAGCCAGGCGGACGCCGCGTCACACGGCCGCGCAACACAGTGAGCAAGCAGATTACCGACATCGTCACCGACTACGTCGCCAAAGGCGAATACGAATTGACCTATGACGATGAGCAGGTCATGGCGATGGATCGCGCCTTGGGAACGCATCTTGCCGGCGCCATCAAACGCCAGGCGATCCCGCAATCGAATCGCATCGAGGCGATAAACCTGAGTTTCAGCAATTCGGCCATTCCGGGCAACGGCCTGGCCGCCTTCATTGACGATCCGGTAAATGTCCTGGTGGAAGGCGGAGCGCAGGATGGCGTTGGCAAATGCGCTGCCGGCAGCAAGGTCTCCGTGCTCAAGGGTCTCAATCACAACGGACGCCGTCTGGACGGCTCGGTTGGCAAGAGCTTTGCCTATGGCGCGCAAGGCGGTCTGTTTATCGTGCAGGGCGATGCCGATACCCGCGCCTGCATTCGCATGAGCGGCGCCGATGTCGTCTTTGGCGGAGAGATTCGCGAGCCGCTGCGGGATGACTTGGGCGGAATGGGCGCGCGCGCCAATCTCAAGGGATACGCTTTTGAGTACATGACCTCGGGACGCGCGGTTGTATTGGGCGATCCGGGTCCCTGGATGTGCGCTGGCATGACGGGCGGCGTGGTCTACCAGCGGGTACAGCCTAAGATGGGCTTGACGATCGACGCGATCCGCCACCGCATTGCCGCTGGCTCAGTCGTAGCACTCCAGCCGCTGGACGAAGATGGCCAAGATGATGTGCGCGAGCTGCTGAACGCCTACATTCGCACGCTTGAGGAGAATCACCAATCGCAGGAAGCCCAACCCTTGTACGCGCTCTTGCGGCGTCCGGCCGATCACTTCATCAAGATTGCGCCGCCGATGGCGCACAAGATTGTCAACGAAAGCTGACGAACAGAAAAAGCTGCTGACAGGAAAATCAGCAGCTTTTTGTTTACTCGTTTTGTCGCGGCAGTTTAGGCGGTAACAGGCTCGCCGGGGATAGTCGCCAAGACCCGCTGCGTCTTCAGCGCCAGGTGCAGAATCAGCCGATTGTCGGAATCGTCCAGATCCAGCTTAGTCAACTCAGCGATTCGCTCCAGACGGTAGACGAGCGTATTGCGATGCACGTCCAGCTCCTGCGCCGCCTTGGCAAGATTGCCGTTGGCAGCGAAGAAGCCGCTTAGCGTACGGATCAGATCGCTCTGTTTGCGCTTGTCGTGCGCGACCAAGGGGCCCAGCGCGTCATTGTAGAATTGCTGCAAATGCTCCAGATTGCGTTCTTTCAAGGCCAGGAGCAGCTGATAGAGCTTCAAGTCCCCGTAGTAGGTGGTTGAGTCGCGGTCGCTTAATTCGTAAGCGATGACTACAGAGTCCTTCGCTTCCCGGTAAGCTTCGCGCAGGCTGGACAGTCCGGCAGCCGGGCGACTTATGCCCGCGGCTACCAGTCCTTTGGGAAATCGCGAAGCCAGCTGATCGCGAACAGCTTCAACGGACGACCTCGAGCGCGCCAGGGCGCTGCTGTCGTCCTCAAGCGGATACAAGCCAACAATCGCGTCAACATACTGCCCGACCGCTCCACTGACGCCGCGCCGGGATACATCGTCGCGCACCAACGAGATTACTGGCTCCAGCGGCAGCGATTGCCCCAGGTCATTGACCGCGCGGTAAACGGCCACCACAAACTGCTCGCCAGGTTCAAAACCGGCTTGCTGCGCGCGCGTCCGCAGCAGATCGTCATCCGCCGGCGTGCCGCTCAGCCACATCTGAATCCAATCGCCGCGGGTCTGCTCCACGGCCGAAGCTATGGCGCGATTCTTGGCCATCTCTATGGCGCAGACATCGGCGCCATAAGTCAGCACCAGCCGGTCGAACTCGTTAAGATTGCCATCGCGGTCTACCAGGGAAAGATAGCCGGCGACGCGCTTTTCGACCTTGAGCGCGGTGGTGTAACCAAGCGGGCTGGCGCTGATTACGCTCGACAGTTCGGGACGCTCATTCGTCAGCCAATCCAGAAACTCGGCGCTGTCGGTCTGAATATTCTGACTGCGCCCATTCAGGCTGCGCCGGCCGAGATAAGGCAATATCTGCGTAATCATGGCGCCGGCGTCGTTATGCACGACGACAGGTTTTCCGGTTGAACGCGACATCACTTGCAGCAGGCTGTTAAGGTCGCGATTTTCCGCCGACAGACGCGTCAACTGGCGCTGAATCTCGATGGCCCTCTCGGTGAGGCGCGCCGACTGGTTCAGAATCAAGGCGTTTACGGCGCGTTCGATGGTGGTCAGGCTGGTTTCTTCGGGCGCCGTCAACAGAGCAATCTGACAGTCGTTCGCCGCGTCAATGGCATCTTGATCGACTGCGCCGGTCGCCAAAACAGCGCTGACGCCGAATTCCGCCAGTTGCCGCGCGACACTCGCCAATGTCAACCGGCTGTCGAAACTGCGCAACACATCCATCGAAACCAGGGCCAACTCGCCGCCATAAATATCGGGAAATGCCGGCGGCTGCGCGCGTATGGTGATCGACCAGTTGACGTTAGTCTCCGGATCACCCGCGACTATGCTGGCGCCCAAGGGTAAAGAGTAACGAAGCAGAGACTGAATGGAGGCGATGTTCTTATCTGACATGGCTAGATTCCAGTCCGAACCGATACGGTTCTTTAGGTCGCTAAGTCAAAACAATGCCAGAAATAAACAATAAACCAAAGCAATTTTGTAAGTTATAACCAATTATAGCTTGTCCAGCAAGTAAAAAAACAGGGCGAATATGGACCAGCCATTCGCCCCGCAAGGAAACTTGTTAAACATGACTAAATCAGCGAGCGCGTTTCACCCCGATCGTCAAGGCTTCGCCCTTCAAATCGAGCGATTCGCTGACGAAGTCATCGGCGATGTCGCCCATGGTCAGGCTGTCGGCCAAGGTCTCCTGACTGATATAGCCGCTAAACAGCAGCATCACCGCGTCGATGCCGCTTGAGGCGTCGGCGTACACTATCTCGATGCGATCATCCAGCGCGAAGTCAGCCGTCTTGCGCAGGTTCTGGATGCGGCGGATCACTTCGCGGGCCAGGCCCTCCTCCACCAAGTCCGATGTCAGTTGCATATCCAGCGCCACAACATAACCGTTGTCTTCGATGGCCCCGGCCGGCGTCTCAACTGTGACCTTGACTTCGCACTCGTCGTTGCGGATTTCAAAGCTCGCGCCATTAAGTTCCAGCGTGATATCGTCGCCCGCCAGCAGACGCTCGGCGAAAGGCCGCACAAAGGCTTGCTCGCCATCGCGCAAGGCGGTTTGGATGGCTTTGAAATCCTTGCCGAATTTCTTGCCCAAGAAACGCGGCAGCGGATTCAGGCTGTAAACCGTGGCCGACTCAAATGCGCTGGCTTCGTCTGCGCCCATGACACTGACCGATTTCAGATTCAGCTCGCTTTTGATCAACTCGGCGTGGCGCTCCACGATTGACGTTTCCGAGACATCACGCAGGGCGAACTGCGCGCCGGCCAGGGGCTGTCGTACTCCTGTTTGGGCGGCATTACGCGCCGACAAACCCAAACTTACCAACCGGCGAACCAGCGCCATCTCAGTGATGAGCGCCTGATCAATCAGCGATTCCTTGACCTCGGGCCAGCGCGACAGGTGCACACTTTCCGCCTGCGACTCGTCGCGGTCGGGCACCAGGTTCCGATACATGGCTTCGCTCAAGAAAGGCATGGTCGGCGCGAGCAACTTGGCCAAAGTCGTCAGCGTCTCGTAGAGGGTCGCGTAGGCGGAAAGTTTGCTGTCGTCGATTTCGCTCTTCCAGAAGCGATCACGGCTCAATCGCACATACCAATTGCTCAAACGCTCAACGAAGTCTTCAATGGGGCGGGTCGCGTTCACCGCGTCATAGTCTTCGAATGCGGCGGTCACATCCTTGACCAGCGTATGCAGCTCGGCCAGCAGCCATTGATCAAGCAGGTCGCGGTCGGCAACTTCAGGCGCGGGCGCAGTTGGCGTCCAGTCGTCTATATTGGCGTAGGTGACGAAGAAGCTGTAGGTATTCCATAGCGTCGACCAGAACTTCTTGATGACGTCGCTAACCGCATTGAGCGAGAAACGCCGCGAATCCCCGGGCGGGCCGGATGTATACATATACCAGCGAAAGGCGTCGGCGCCGTTCTGCTCCAGCACCACCCAGGGATCGATGGCATTGCCCTTGCTCTTGGACATCTTCTGGCCCTGCGCGTCCAGAATATGTCCCAGGCAGATGACGTTGCGGAAGGCAACCGTTTCGAACAGCATTGAGGCGATAGCGTGTAAGCTGTAGAACCAGCCGCGCGTCTGATCGACTGCTTCGCAGATATAATCCGCCGGATGCTGCTCCTCCAGGATTTCGCTGTTGCGCTGCGGATAAGCCCATTGCGCCACTTGCATCGCGCCGCTGTCGAACCAGACGTCGATGACCTCCGGGACTCGCCGCATCGTGCCGCCTTCGCCATTGGGATTCTCAAAGGTCACTTCGTCTACGTAGGGACGATGGAGATCCAGCTCGCTGAGATCTCTGCCGGCGAGTTCGCTCAGTTCTTCTACGCTGCCGACGCATAGCATTTCGCCGGTCTTGTCGTCGACCCAGACTGGCAGCGGCGTACCCCAATAGCGCTCTCGCCCCAGCGACCATTCCTTGAGATCATCCAGCCAATTGCCAAAGCGTCCATCGCGCACATGCTCGGGCACCCATTTGACCGTCTGGTTCAGGTCAATCATGGTCTGTTTGTATTTCAGCGTGTCGATGAACCAGGTCTCGCGAGCGAAATACATCAAGGGCGAGCCGTCGCGCCAGTTGTGCGGGTAGCTGTGTTCGTAGGACTCATGGCGATACATCAAGCCGCGCTCGACCAGGTCCTTGATGATATGGGCGTCGGCGTCTTTGAACCACATGCCGCGGAAGTTCGACACGGCGTCGACAAAGCAGCCGGTTTCATCGACTGTGATCAGGACCGGCAGGTCATGCTTGCGCCCGGTCGCCAAATCATCCACGCCGTAAGCCGGCGCCGTGTGCACGATGCCTGTGCCGTCTTGCGTGCTGACGTAATCAGCGGTCACTACATAGGCGTAGTCTTGCTCGACCGGCAAGAAATTGTAGAGCGGCTGGTAGCGCCAGCCCTCCAGGTCGCGCCCTTTCAAGCGCTCGACTATCTTGTATTCGACCTCGTCAACCAGGACTTTGTCCATGAGCGCTTCGGCGAGAATCAGTTGCTCGACGCCTTCGCCGTCGGTCGACGGTCCCTCGACGCAGACGTAGTCGACATCTGCGCCGACCGCCAGCGCTGCGTTAGCCGGCAAGGTCCAAGGCGTCGTGGTCCACGCCAGGAGATAAACGCCGGGACGCTCTTTCGCGGGAAAACGCACGGTGATGCTGGGATCGACGATCGTCTCGTAGCCCTGCGCCACCTCGTGGCTGCTGAGCGGCGTGCCGGATGACGGGCTGTAAGGCACGACTTTGTGGCCGCGGTATAGCAAACCCTTGTTCCAGAATTGCTTGAGGATCCACCAGACGCTCTCGATATAGTCGTTGGAAAAGGTGACATAGGC
The DNA here is from genome assembly GCA_021296115.1 of Anaerolineae bacterium. Classification (GTDB taxonomy): domain Bacteria; phylum Chloroflexota; class Anaerolineae; order Aggregatilineales; family Phototrophicaceae; genus UBA6055. Next base: position 11,658 of record JAGWBC010000022.1, read on the forward strand.
GTCATCGAGGTTGACCCAAAAGGCAGTGCGCTCGGTCAGCTTCTCCCATTCGGTGATGTGGCGAAAGACATTGGCGCGGCACATGGCATTAAATCTCGCCACGCCGTACTCTTCAATTTGCGCCTTGGTTTCGAAGCCGAGTTCTTTCTGCACTTCTATTTCGACCGGCAGACCGTGGGTATCCCAGCCGCCGCGCCGCAGACAGTAGTAGCCCTGCATCACTTTGTAACGCGGGAACATGTCCTTGAAGGCGCGCGACATGACATGGTGGCTGCCCGGCGTGCCGTTTGCAGTGGGCGGGCCCTCGTAAAAGACGTAGCGGGGCGCCTCTTCACGCCCTTCAGTCGTGCGCTCAAATATGCGGTGGTAACGCCAGAAATCCAACTGCTGCTGTTCCAGGCGGTTGATGACTGCGCTGTTGACCTGCGAGTTTACTTCCCTAAACATGACTTACGTTCACTCCATGCCATTGATACGAAATTGCTGACTGCGGAATCCGAACCTTAGTGCAGTTGACGTATCAATGCGGCAATGGCCCGCGGTGTGTAACCATGCGACACCACGTAAGCACCTCCTCGTATTGTTGATTCCCCTTGGGAACAATTATTGGCCCGAATTATGGACTAATCCGATTTATTGCGAAAGGGTAGACTCTGTGACCGCGCGCAGGTCACATTGCATGGCGCCGCAAGGCTTTATGCAGCCGCCAGCCACTGCTCCAGATGCAGAAGAACCTGCGCCAAATGATCGCTGTACGTCGTATCGGCATACTTGGCGGCATCCATCCGGATATTCTCCAAGCCGGCGCTGATCATACCCGCCTGCGGGCGCTCCGCTGCACCAAGACGATGCAAGTAGTAAGTCAGCAGCAGCGATTGCTCTTGCTCGTCGCTGTATTCGGCGGGCAAATCGCTGAAGCAGCGCCGCGCCGCGTCCTCATCGCCCGCCAGAAAGCAGGCTTGTCCCAACTCAAAGCGGACAATGGCCGGCGCGCCAAGCTCCAGGGCCAGCGCAATAGATTCGCGAGCAGCAGCATAATGACCGAGAATGAGGCAGAGCTTGCCCAGGCTGAAATGGGCCAGATGATGCCGCGGATTAAGCGCCAGCGCCCGTTCCAGGACGCTACGGCTTTGGTCAAATTGCGCCAGATGACGGTAAGCGTTGCCAAGCAAAACCAGCGCATCGGCTGATTCGCGCGACGTGGCGGGCCTTGCTTCGAGAATCGCTTTGGCGTCGCGGAAATCGCCGGCGATGAAGCGCTGCTGCGCCTGGTGATAGGGGGAGATTTCGCGTCGGTTGCCCCAAAGAAACAGGAGTTGTCCGGTCACAAGCACACCGAAGGCGCCGATACGAGCCGGCAAGCGCAGCGCGGGCGGGCCGCCGAGACCGAGCGCCATCAGCAGTACGAACAAGAGAAGCGCCAGGGCCAGCGAAGCTTTGACCGACGCGTCCCAAGCGGGGACACGCCGCGCAAAGTCCCGCAAGAACATCATGTTTCGTTCTTTCGCTTACCCTGCTTCTCGGCGATTGCGTCTTCGATTTTTTCCAGTTCGTAATGCAGCAGGCTGCCGTAAGCCGTGCCTTGCAGCGCGCGCAGCGTCGATTTCCAGGCCTGCAAACCCTGTTGGGTCGCGATCATGCGATCCGTCGCGCTTTCCGCATTGTCGCGCTCGCCTACTTTGAGGTAGTGGCGCGACAAGTGGTAGTTGACACGCACCGCATACATTGAGGGCATGGAATAGAGCGCCGCATGTTTGAAGGATTCTATCGCCGAATCATGCTCGCCTGACAATTGCTGCACAAAGCCCAGCTCCGCCCAGACGATCGGCTGCGCCGGGGAAAGCTGCGCCGCGGTTTGCAGCGCGATGGCCGCTTCGCCATAACTCGCCTGCATGCGGTAGCCGTTGGCCAGCGTAATATAGGCGCCGGCGTCGCCCGGGAACATCTCGACGGCGCGGTCAGCTGTTTCCTGCGCCTTCGCCAGTTGTCCGTTATAGGCATAAGCGCTGGTGAGCAGCATCAGCAGATCCGGCGTGATCTTGCCGCCAGCCAGCACGCGCTCCAGCAATTGAATGGCTTGGGGAAATTGCATTTTCTGTATCAGGCGATAGGCTTCGCCGTAGCCAGCGCCATAATGCCTGGACTGCCGCGCCAGCAGGATGCCAACCAGCAGGAAGCCTAGCAAAACCATCGTCGCCGACAAACAGAGCCCGGCGAGCGACATTTGCATCACCGGCGAGATATACGGGTCCAGCGGCTGTGTTATGCCATCCGCCAGTTCAATGAGCACGCCCAGGGCAAAGACGATGAAACCCAAGGCCGCGAAGGCGACTGAAACAATTACCGCTCCCCAAGCTATGCGGCGGCGAACGGACACGGTTGCTCCCCTACTCCACTACTGCTTCAGTTGGCTCGCCCTCAATTAGGCGGCGCGCCGATTCAATGTCATCCGTGAGCACATCACGCAGGGCTTGCGCTTCATCCGCGCTCATTATCACTTGCCACTCTTCCAGGCCGGCTCGTTCGCTTTTGAGCGCCGCTAAGGCACGAGCGGCAGCATCGTCATTGTCCAGCCCGAGATGCGCCCTATATAAGTATAAATGCGCCAGCAGTCTGTGTCGAGAATCGGGTATCTTTAGCTCCAGCGCAGTCGTGAGATGGCGCGCGACCGCCGCATGGTCCGCGAGGCGATCTTCGATCATGCCCAGATTGTAAGCAGTGACCCATTCATCCGGCGCCAGCTGCTGAGCGATCTGCGCTGCCTGCCGCGCGGCATCGAAACGCCCGGCCTGCAATTCCACTTCGGCCAAGCCGTTGTGAGCCACTGCGGAATCCGCATCCAGCTCGGTCATTCGCGTATAGTCGCGGCGCGCCGACTTCAGGTCGCCCGACAGACGATGCAACTCGGCGCGAAAGCGAAAGTGCTCGGCGCGCTTTGGCTCCTGTTTGATCTGCGCGGTCATCTCAGCGACAGCCGTCTGGTAGTCGCCCTTGCGCATGGCCTTTACCGCGGCTTTATAGCTGCGCGGCCCGCCAATGTTCCGGAATATAAATATGCCCGCCACCATCCAGCCGAGCCCGGCGCCAAGGAACAAGCCTGAGGCCTGGGGCAGGGCCAGCGATCCGATGCCCATGACCAGAATTGACGGCAGAATCACCGCCAGCCAGCGTTTGCGTTCTTCCGCGGGCAAACGAGCCATCACCAGCCAGGCGGCGCCAACAATGAATATCAGCAGCAGCATGGTCTGCAGGGCTGGTACTAAATCCGAAGCATCGGCCAGGACATTCAGCGCCAGGCTGGCCAAGCCGGTTATCGCCAACAAAGCAACGAAGGCGCGAAAGTTGCGCGGCCCGAAGAAGATTTGCATTCGCTTCAGCATGTCACATGGCTCTCAGATTGCGCGGGCGTCTGGATCTGCGGTGGCCAAGGCATCAATTCTGCGGCGAGACGTAGTTGCTGATTTGCACAACGATTTCCTGCTGCTTGAAGGCGTTGACGCGCTTGATAACCACGCCGTGCTTATCGACCCAGTACAGCGCTGCGCGATCGCGGTAGCGGTAGCGTTTTACCGAGACCTGCCGCGCGCCCAACATCAAGATATCATCGCCGTCTTCATCAATTGGCGCATTCATACTTTGGAGCGTACCAGGAAAGAGCTGCGCGTGCTCAAACATCGGTACGAAGATCGATAGTCGCTCGGCCGCCCGCTTGGCGATTGCGCGAATCGTCGTGCCGCGGAAGATCAGCAGCGGCATGTCAATAAGTGTGCCGGCAGGGAGATCGACTTCAAGGTACTGACGCTCGGCGGCATTCATATTGAAGCCCACTTGCAGCCGCCCATCCACGACTTGGTAACTGGCGCGCAGCAGCTTGACTCCGCCTTGGAAGTTGGCGTTTTCGTAGCGCAGATCCCAGCGCGCTAATCCCCCGCTGCGGTTTTGCAGGGCTTCCACCAGGATTGACTTGCCTTCTTCGCGCCGGGCGTCCATGTCGATACGGATGAAGCGTTCTCCGTCCGCATGACTGTGGATGGTCCAGGCTTCGGTTTTGTCCAGCGCCTTGTCATCTTTGCTGAAGCGGTATACGCCGCCGGCGACGAATTGTTCGTGCGCTTGCACCGGATGCAAATAGCGCATCAATCGCTGATCTCCACGTAGAGGCGCTTATTGATGCCGCCTTTGCTCTTGTATTTTGTGATGGAAATATTGCCGACTTCGCTGGTGTTGGCCACGTGCGTTCCGCCGTCGGCTTGCAGGTCCAGGCCAAGGATCTCGACCGTGCGCACTTCCGTGATGCTCTCGGGCAACAAGTTGATCTTGGTGCGAATCAAGTCGGGAATCTGGAAGGCTTGCTCGCGTGGCAAGATCTTTGTGCGCACTTGGCGCGCGGCCTTAATTTCGTGATTGATATGCTTTTGAATCTCGTCAATCACTTCCGGCTGCAAGCGCTCGAACTCGAAGTCCATGCGCCCGGCCAGAATGTCCATATTGCCGCCGGTGACGCTGGCCTGGTAATCCCGCCAGACCACGCCGCACAAAACGTGCATCGCCGTGTGCGTGCGCATGATCTTGTAGCGGCGCTCCCAGTCCAGGACGCCGCGAACCGCGCTGCCGGTCGGCGGCAGTTCACCTTCGATGATGTGCGCGCTGCCTCGACGCACTTTGGTCACGCGATACTCCCGCTCGCCGATGAATAAGGCGCCTTGATCGGGCAACTGACCGCCGCCGCCCGGATAGAATGCGCTGCGATCCAAAACGACGCCGTTCTGTTTGAGGTCATGGCCGACCACGGTCGCCGTGAATTCTTTCAGATAGCTGTCATTAAGATAAAGCAATTCGGTCATGTTCCCTCTCCCGGCAGTTTCGCGCGCATACGAAGAATCGTGGGCTCGCCGCCGAGCGCTTCCCAGAATTCCAAAGCCTCGCGGTTCCTGGCGCTGACGTGCCACTCAAAGCGCGACACATCTTGATCGCGAAACCAGAGGCAAAGCCGTTCGACCAGGCCACGGCCCAAGCCTCGCCGCCTATAGGTCGCGCTGACGTAGATGTCGGCCAGCAGTCCGCAGCGCAGCGGCTGAAACATCTCGGTCGTGATGTCCGCGATCATGGCGCTGGCGTAAGCCGCGATTTCGCCGCCCGCTTCCGCCACCAGCACCCGGGAAAAGGGGTCGCCCAGTCGCTCCAGCAGTCGGCGCTCGTACAATTCCGCGCCATTCTCGGCCGCTCGAAATGTGAGTGCGTCGAATTGCGCATGGTAGGCGACCATTTCTTCCCACAATTCGCCGATGCGCCGGGCATCGCTTTCACGCGCGAGTCTGATCATAAGCGCAGCCTGTATTGACGCGCGCTCAAGGTGGCGCCTTGCGCGCGCCAGAAGGCATCTTCCACTGGATAATTCGCCGGCGCACAGACTTTAAGATTCGATACGCCCTTAGACCGCAGCCAAGATTTTGCCGCCTCGAACAAGCGGCCGCTTAATCCGCTGTGCGGCTGGTGCAGATCGACGGCAAGCTGCATCAAGACTCCGCTGCGTTCAGGATACAGGCCGGGATTCCCTTCGCTCGTCGTGACGACCGCCATGCCTACGATCCGGCCATCGGCTTCGGCGACGAAAAAGGCGTTGTCAGCATCATTATCGATCCAATCCTTGGCGCGCACACGCCAGCGGTCGATCGCGTCAGGCGCGAACTCAACCCAACTGGCGGATTCGCGCAGCATGGCCATACGCTCATACCAAAGCGCAGCGGCCGCTTCCAAGTCGTCCACCCGCGCGCGTCTTATTTCCATAGAGCCTGCAATTTTAACCTCGCGCTCGACGTAGCATAGCACTGGCATAATAGCGCGGCAAGACATTTTGATCGCTGCCCGCCGTTTACACTACGCAACCGGCGCATCGTTAGCATAGTCGCGCGTTTAGGGTAGAATACGGAGTATGTCGGCTGACCGCGGGAATCAGGCAAGGTCGGCGGCAGCGGCGTCAATTACGAAAGAAGGAGTTCCTATGTCCGCTATGTCATCGGCAGAAAAGATTGGCCAAGCCTGGCGCCTTCATCGTGACGGCGATTCCAGGGGCGCGATCGACATGTTCAGCAGCATAATTGAGGCGAACCCGGCTAATGTGGATGCGCACTACGGGCTGGGACTGGCGCACAAGGCCCTCGGGGAGAATGACGCCGCGGGGGTGGCCTTCCAGACCGCACTTGATAATACCGAGCAAGCGCTTTCAGCCGTGCAAAAGACCTCGCAGGCCGAAGGGCATCTCGGCGATAATGACCTCGACAGCAGCGCTGATGACCGCTACATGATGCTCACGCGGATGCTGAATCAGCGTCTTGAGGACGTGGGCGCGGCCAGCTAGCCAAACGATGCAGAAGCGCGAACGACTCGAGCGCGCGATCGCGGGCGAAACGGTCGATCGCGCGCCGGTCGCCCTTTGGCGGCATTGGCCCGGCGACGACCAACGCTATGCCGATTTAGCGCGATCCACCATCGATTTTCAG
>JAGWBC010000022.1:18207-20065 GCA_021296115.1 Anaerolineae bacterium
GTGCAAGACTACTGGGATGGCGACGCGCAGGGCATACGCAAGATCAGCAAGCGAGTGGTCGGGCGTTCGCTGGATTGGACCGAGATTCGGCCGCTGTCCCCGGCGCGCGGCAACCTGCTGCAGCAGGCGCAGTGCGCGCGGCTGATCGGCCAGGCGCTACAAGCCGAAGCGGTTCCAGTATTGCTAACCGTCTATAGTCCCTTCATTCAAGCAACGCAAATGGCCGGGCGGGAAAAGGCGCTGCGGGATATGCGACTGCGGCCGGACCGCTTGCGCAGCGGATTAAATCAGCTGACGGAAAGCACAATACGCTTCCTGGACACGCTGAAAAAAGTTCCCAGCCTTGCCGGCGTATTCCTCGTCACAGAATTCGCCAGCCACGATTACATGTCGGAACATCAATATCGGACATTCATTCTGCCCCATCTGCATAATATCCTCGCCGATTTGCCGGATCATTGGTGGCTGAATATCGTGCAAGTCGGGGGACCGTCGCCTATGCTGTCGTTATTCAGCAAATTGCCAATCCAAGCCTTGAACTGGGATACGCGTAAGGATCCCGACAGCCTGGCCAAGGCGCCCGCTGAATTCAGCTTCGCTGCTTGCGGCGGGCTCAATGATGTGGAGCATCTGCTCAAAGGCACGCCAACGCTCATCCATGCCGCTATTCGCGAGGCGCTCAACCAGACTGAATCGCGGCGGCTGATTGTCTCAGGCAGCGGGGACGGCCGCATCAACCTGCCGTTGTCCAATATGCGCGCCGTTCGCAGCGGCGTAGAAACGCAAGCCTGACGATGTCTTTGCGCGTGATCGCCGGCAAAGCGCGCGGCATGAAATTAAAAGCCGTGCCCGGGGACAGTACGCGTCCAGTGATGGACCGGGTCAAAGAGGCCCTGTTCAGCATCATCGGCAGCGACATCCACAGGGCGAGTTTCCTCGACCTGTTTGCCGGCACCGGCAGCGTCGGCATTGAAGCGCTCAGCCGAGGCGCGGACTTCGCCCTATTCGTTGAATTGAATCGACGCGCTTGTCGGGTCATTCGCGATAATCTCGACCACACCGGGCTGTCGGATAGCGCGGCCGTAGTAAGGCGAGATGCCTTCCAGCTGTTGAGCCGGCCGCCCCAGCGCCGCTTTGATTACATTTACATCGCCCCGCCACAGTACCAAGACATTTGGCACAAGTGTCTGCGCGCGCTGGAGCAGAACGCCGCCTGGCGTCACGCGGATACCCGTATCATCGTGCAGATTGATCCCAGAGAATTCGACGCCGCGCTGAGTTTTGCGCATCTCGAATTAAAGGACCAACGCAGATACGGCGGAACCATGCTGCTATTCTTTCGCTTTGTCGCTGGAGAAACAGGCGCCGAGGAAAATTCAGAGGCGCCGTAACCGGCCTAGTTCTCGCCGCTCGCGGCCTGCCTGACAACGAAATCGGCAGCCTCGCTTGCGGTCTGCACGGCGCCCGTCACTTGCGCTTCCCGCAATGCCCTTAGCAGCTGGCCGATGACGGGTCCGGGCTTGAGCTGGCAGAGCCGGCGGATGTCATTGCCATCGAGCAGCAGCGCGGGATCGACGATCTCGTCGTAGCGATTGAAGTAGGCATCCAACAAGGTCGTTACGGAGTCAACAAATGCCAGCCATTCATGCTGTCTAATGCCACTGCGATGGATGCCCAGGTATTGCGCGGTCCCCAGCAAGATGGCATCGATGCCGCCGGTGCCCAATCCGTACCAGAAGCGGTGCTGATCCAGCGCCGAGCATGACTGCAGGTCTCTGAGCCGCCGATAGTTTGCGTCTGCGCGGAGGAGATTTCGCTCTTCCGCGCTCGACAGTTTAAGCGCAGCCAGCAAGGAGTC
>JAGWBC010000254.1 GCA_021296115.1 Anaerolineae bacterium
GATCGGGTAGGTTTCGTGCCCGGGGCGGAAGAAGAAAATTTTGCCGCGTCCGCGCTGAAAGCAGCAGCCGCTGCGGCAGACTTCACCGGTTGGCCAGGAACTAATGAAGACGATCGAATCAGGCGCGGGAATATCGAAGGGTTCGCCGTAGATTTCCGTCTGCGGGACGACGAAGGCCGTCTCCAGACCTTGGGCGATGGGATGCGCGGGTTCGATCACCCAAAGTCGTTCCGGCGCGCCGTTCACAATGGGCGTCAGCGAGCAGGACCTGCCCAATAGCTGCTTGAAGACTTTGGAACCGGCGCCCCAATGGAGGGCGATGAAGCCCATGCCGTCCTCGACGATGCGCTGGTATACGCGCTCGGCCACGGCGTCTTCGACCTTGTCATGTACCACGTGCCCCCACCAGATTAGCACATCCGTTGCGTCCAGAACGGCCTCGCTCAAGCCATGCTCCGGTTCGTCCAGCGTTGCGGTGCGAACACTGAAACCATGTTCGCGCAGCGGAGCGGCGATAGCTTCGTGGATGCCATCGGGATAGATTTCGCGGACGCCCTCGGTTTCTTCGATCGCGCTCTCTTTGCTGTAGCCGTTGCTCATCCAGGAGCGCTGCACGTAGTCCCAGTGTCTCGGATTCTCATGCCAGAATTCATTCCAAACGGTCACACGAATAGGCGTCGGCATAGGCTATGACCCATTCCCGTTCGACTTGCCGAAGACAGCATCGAATTCGCCGCGCAGCGTTTCGACACCCGCCCATATATCCGGTGCCCAACAAAAGTTATCTGGCGTATAAGATCCGTGCAACATGATGGGACCGTCAAAGCCCCTATCACGCGCTATGGTCAAACAGCGACGAAACTCTTCGTGGTTGAGCGTACCGTCGTCATTGAGGAATGCCCAAGCGTGGATCGAGGTGGCGCGTGGCAGAATCTTGCCTAATATTTCGTACTTATCCGGCCCCTTGGCGTTGCCAAAGTCGCCGATCACGCCATAGTCTCGCTCGGATTGGTCGATTACCTGCAGCAGGGCGTCCGGCTCAGTGTTGAAAGTCTTGTAATTTTCGGTGGCCGGCCGCAGCCCGTATTGCTGGGCATAATCGGCCAGCTCGCGAAACGCTCCAGCCCACGAAGGAATGTTCTCCACCGTTGGCTCCGTGTAGCCGGGCACATAGCGAATGCCGCCCGCGCCCAACTCACTCGCGACTTCTATCAATCGCTTGGTGAGTTTAATGCTGTTAGCCCGCTCGTCGGGATCGGGACTGCCAATTTCGCCGATGTCGATCAGCAGCTGGAACAGCTCTACGCCCGCGTCTTCAAAGGCGGATCGCAGCTCGGCCAGATACCCCCGTTCGATGCTGCGAACGGCCAGGACGGAAAGATCGAAGCAGTCGAAGCCATGCGCGGCCACCTCAGCCGGCACATCCAGCAGATCCAGCCGAGCCTGCGCCGGATCATAACCCGGTGGAGGCGAGAGATGCTCGTGGGGCTTCGCGACCATTTTGTCTTGTTTCAGGTCCAGGGTATAAGCCTGGAATCCCACGGCATTTTTTAGTGTCACTGTTGATACCGCTGCGCGCGCAGCCATCGCAATTCTCCTTCACCAAAACTCATTGATTCAAAAGCGTACGCCATATTTGACCACCTCAGCCGGGTTATGCTTGATCAGTTCAAAGGTTTCGGGGAAATCCTTGATAGAGACGAGCGGGTCAATCAGCCCGGGTGCGGTCAATTTGTCTTGTCTCATCATGCTGACGATGGTGTCATAAATCCGATACTGATCCCATAAGGGATAATCGGTAGGCGCATATTCCATCGCGCCATTGCCGCGCGGGACGATCATTTTGAGGCTGTTCTTAAGAAACTCGCGACCCAGCCACAATTCCGCCGCATTGCCGCTGATGGCGCCCGCCTGACAGACCGTGCCGCCGAAGCGCGCCGCCCGTATTGCTGTATCCAGCGCGGCATAATGCCCGCTGATCTCTATTGCCACATCAACGCCCGCGCCGCCGCTCAGCTCCTTGATCTCCAGCGCGGCATCCACAGCAAAGGGATCGATGGCATGATGCGCTCCGTAATCCAGCGCCAAGGCCCGCCGTTTGGGCAGCGGATCGACCGCGAATATCACCTCAGCGCCACTCAAGGCGGCGACCTTGACCGTCAACAGACCGATTGCGCCCAGCCCGACGACTGCCACCGAGTCGCCGAAGCGGGCATTTGATTCGCGCACGCTGTTCATCGCCACATAAGCTGGCTCGAAGCACAGCGCCGTCAGCGGGTCGAGATCTCCCAACTCCCAGATCAGCCAGGGCGAGGGATCGGCGAAACCGGGCCAGATGAAGTCGGCTGGACGATCGACCGTGATGATGTTGGTCTCGCTCACGTCCATGAAGCCGAAGACGCGATCGCCGACTTTCCAGTCGCGCACGTCCGCCCCCACTTCAATGATTGTGCCGACGCCGCTGGTGCCGACATGCGAGGCTGGCACAGGATCTGGATCCGGCTCATCACTCGGGAGATAAAGACGCTTATCGACATCCCAGCGCTGACCGTGTCGCTGACCGCCATCCATCATGAACATGGTCGTGCCGTGCTTGCCCGAGGCGTACTCGGTCTGAATCCGTACCTCATTGGGCGTCAAGGGACGCTCGTCGTATTCCAGCAGAACAGCCTCGTGGTCTTCGTTGAAAACGGCTTTTATTGGCATTCGTTCACCTTCGTATGCATGTAGAGGCGACTCTGTGAGTCGCCCATGCAGCGTAGTCTCATTTGTCCGGCGCCGCGCGTTCCCAGCAGTCGCGCAGATACTCGACGCAGGCGCGAATTTCTCTAGCGGATCGCCGTGCGTGCGTATACATTCCAGCGCCAGCCAGCCGTCAAACTCAATTTCCCGCAACGCGCGGACAGATCCGCCCCCGGCAACAACATCTGATGCGCCGAAAGTTTCATATTCGCTATCCCCGCACCGCGCCAGCCGTCAGGCCCTGAATGAACTGTCGCTGGAAGACTAGATAGACCGCCATAATCGGCGCCATGACGATGAGCGTGCCGGCCATGGACATGCTGTAATCGACGCCCCAGCGGGTGGTGAAGAACATCATGCCGGTCATGATGGGCCGCAGCTTGTCGGACTGCAAATAGATCAAGGGCAGCAGGAAGGCGTTCCAGGAGCCCATAAAGTTGAAGACGACCAGGGCGGCCACGGCGGGACCGGCCAGCGGCAGCATCACGCGGCGGAAGACGTCGAAGTCGTTGCAGCCGTCTATCTTGGCGGCGTCGGTCAAATCGTAAGGCAGCCCGCTGAAAAACGCGCGCATGAAGAAGATGCCGAAGGGCAGCGAGATCGCCGTCTGCGGCAGGATCATCGCCCAATAGGTGCCCAGCACGCCGATATCGCGCAAGATATAAAAGACATCAGCCCAATCAAAAAGAAATAGAAGATGAGCATCCGACCCGGCATTCGGAGGCGCGCCAAGCCATAGCCGGCCAGGCAAGACAGGCTGACCACCAGGAGCACGATCGGCACGGTCGTGATCACGCTGTTGATGAAGTAGCGGCCGAACTTGCCCACGTTCCAGGCGGTGACGATATTCTCAAAGCGCCAATTGGGCGGCAAGCCAAGCGGGTCTTGCGCGATCTCAAAGTTCGATTTCAGCGCGGTGAAGATGACCCACATGAAAGGCACCAGCACGTAGAGCGCGAAGAGGATCAGCAGGCCGTACTGGGCTGACTTGGCGATCCAGTAACCCGCGGGCCGGCGCGGGCGGATTGTCATTGCGTTCGCCATGGGGCTAATCGCCTCCCCGCTCGCGAAGTGAAATGAAGATGAATGACACAACCAGCGACTCCAGCGCCATCACGATGGCCAGCGCCGAGCCATAGCCGACGTAGCTTTCGCGGAAGGCGGTGTTATAGGTATAGGTGGCGATGACGTGAGTCGCGCGGCCAGGACCGCCGCGGGTGGTGATCCAGACGATGTCGAAGACGTTGACGCCCAGAATCAGTGTGAAGGCAGTGATCATTGTCAGCACATGCCGCAAACCGGGAATGATGATATACCACAGCCTTTGGAGACCATTGGCGCCATCGACCAGCGCGGCGTCAATCTGCTCCATATCGATATTCTGCAAGCCGGCCATGATGACCACGAAGCAGAAGCCGAAATAACCCCAAACGCCGGCGAAGATCAAAGCCGGCAGCGCCACATAGGGATCGCCCATCCAGCCTTTCGCCAGGAAGTCCAAACCAAGCGCCTTCAGCGTCACATTGATGGGACCAAAGCGTGGGTTGTACATCCACTTCCAGATGATGCCGACGGCGACCGGCGCCAGCACCACCGGCAAGAAATAAACCGTGCGGAAAAAGACCATGCCACGCACGCCGCGCCAGAGTAGCACGCCCAGGAACAAGCCGATAGCTACCGGCGCCACCGTGCCCAGTATGATCCAAATCAGGTTGTGGCTCAGCGCGCTCCACAGCCGCGAGTCGGCCGCCAGCTCTTGATAGTTCTGGAGGCCGACGAATTGCTTGACCGGCTTGGCGCCATCCCATTTGGTCAGGCTGAGGTAGATGGTGTAGAAAAACGGATAGACGACGAAAAACACATACATCGCCAGCGCCGGGATGACAAAGGCGTAGGCGGTGGAGTAATCACGCAGCTTGCGATTGGCGAAGAATTGGCGGATGGTGTTGATCACGTTACCTTGTTCCACGTACTAGGTCTCGTATTACGGGCGACCCGGTGGGTCGCCCCTACATTTTCCAAAGAAAGAGATTTCTGTAGGGGCGACATAATATGTCGCCCGAATCCTACATCTGACATCGCGGGCGCGGGCGACCAGATTGGTCGCCCCTACACGTACCTATTCAAGCTACCCCGTGATATCCGCGTGTCTGCCTTCTTCGACAGCCTTTTGCATCTCGACATCCATCTGTTCGGCAAATTCCTGGGCAGTCATCCGGCCAGCCGGTATCTCGCCAATGCTTTCAAACACGAAGGTGTTCCAATTCGCCGGCGTCAGCACATCGAGATGGTAAGCCAGCGGACCGTCCCAGGTCGCGACCAGGGTGGTGAAATCGCGGTAGACCGACCGTATATCGTAAGGGCTGTAGTCGACGCCGGCCTGGGCCGGGAGCGTACCGGCGTCGAGCCAGAGCTGGATCGTGTCGGCGGACGCCAGATAATCCAGGAAGCGTATGGTCTCCTCGGGGTGTTCGGTATCGGCGGCGATGAACCAGGCCGAGCCCATCAGGTGGATCATCCCCTGAGGGCGACCTTCGATGGGCGGCAAGATCATGAAACCAAACTCATCGGTGATCTCATCAGTGAAGAATTGCATGGCCCAGGTGCTCATCAGCATTAAGGGCGATTCGCCGGCGTAATGCATGTTGTTGCCATCCAGGAAGCCGATGGCGTACGCGTCATCGTGATAGCAGCCGGCGTCAACCATATCAGTGGTGACAAGTTCAATCGACGCCACAATCTCCGGATCGCTAAAGGGATGCTCGCCGGAAATCGCCGCCGCTACCGTCTCAACCGGTACATAGTTGGCCAGGATGTTGTACCAATTGTGCGCCAGTGAAAATGCGTGTGGATTCCCCCAGCCTAGCGCCATCGGAGCTTCATAGCCGCGTTCGCGGAGTGTCCCGCACAACTCCACCAGCTCGGCAAAGGTCGCCGGCAGTTCCAGTTCTTCCTCGGCGAAGATCCGCTTGTTCCAGTACAAGCCCTGCGCCTCAAGCTCGTGGCCGACGCCATAGACATGACCGCCGAAGGTCGTCCAGGCGCGGGAAATCGAGACGAGACGCTCGTCCCAGTTATTGGCCGCATAGGCTTCATCAAGCGGCAGGAGCAGACCCGCGTTGGCCAGGATTCCAGCATAAGCCGGACCGGCGTCGTAGGTCATGATGTCCGGACCTTCGCCCGCCTCGATGGAGGACTTGGCGATATCGCCGAGGACTTCCCAAGCGATTACTTCTCGGACGACATCGATGTCAGGGTTGGCTTCTTCAAAATTTGCGATGATCTGCTCAATGGCCACGTCGGCCACCGGGCTCCGAGCCTCATCCCAATACAGGATTTGCACCTTGTCGTCTTGGCCGTATGCCGTGCCCAAAAGGGCGAAGACTAGCAGGAGAGCAATTAATCGAGCGGGGGGGGCGGGGGGGGG
>JAGWBC010000255.1 GCA_021296115.1 Anaerolineae bacterium
TATTGCAAACCGCATTGAGATCCTGGCCTGATAGTATCGTGCCTTTCCGTAGCGATTGCAGATTTCTTGTGCGTATGACTCCGGAATCCAAGCGAGTTTCCTGGAATTGGCAAGTTCGGAATGTTAGCAGTACTAATGAAGCTTTCGATCAGATCCAACTCATATCCAGGATTTGTATCCTCATCCCAGTTCCTGAAAAGACTCGGCTCAAGTTCCCAACGTGCGTCATTCTGACCTCGGAACATCCAGAAGGTGGACGAATCCCAACGAACATTTACCAAGTCCAACTTCTGCAAGAACTCTTCAGCAGTATCCGAAGAATCAGTAACCGCCTCAAATGGATCTGGCGAGTCTGGTTTTTGCTCGTCTGTTGCGTTTTCGTTGCTCACTAGCGGAACTCACACTCGTACAAGATCGACAATAACAAACAAGCGTCCATATAAAGAAAATCACTCACCCTCCACAATCCTAATCTCATCCACACTCAGCCCATACAATGCATACACCAACTCGGCATTCTCCCGAGGCTCGGGGACGGTCGTCATGGCTAAAACTATTCGATTTGCAGCAATTCAATGAGCGTCTGCCCTCACCCGCCCAGCGCAGCAAACGCCTCCCGCCGAGCCTTCGCGGCCGCCAGCTGCTCAGCTTGCAGCGCCCGCGTCAGATCGGCCATATCAGCGGCGAGCGGCATCAAGTCGATGCGGTTGGCGGAATTGATCTGCTCGACCCACTCGGTGCGCAGAGCGTCGATGCCGTGCAGCGCGCCTGCGATGGCCCCGCCCATGCCGGCGATGGAGTCGTTGTCGCGGCCGTAGTTGGCGCCGCCCATGATCGTGCCTTCGAAGTCGCCGCCGGTGACGACCAGGAAGCCGAGGGCGATGGGCACTTCTTCGATGCTGTGCGAGCGGCTGGGCGTCCAGTCGTTGCTGCCATTGCCGCGCTGCGACTTGGCGTCATCGGGCGAGGTGTCGTATTCGCGCATGACATCGCGCAGGGGAGCGATGGCTTCGCGCCAGTCGGTCAGCGTGCTGGCTTTGTCGGCGATGGCGGCGATGCAGTCGGCGGTGCCCTCTTTGGCGAAGGTCAGCGCGGCGTCGATGATCGACGCGACCGAGGCGTCGGGCTTGAAGGCTTCGGCGACGCAGGCGGCCATGACGGCAGCCGCTTCCAGCCCGAAGCTGTATTGGTGGGCGCTGAAGACATCGACCGCTTCGGCGTAGGCGCGCGCGGGATCGCAGGCGTTGATGATGCCGACGGGCGCGGCGTACATGGCGGCGCCGCAGTTGACCATATTGCCGACGCCGGCGATGCGCGGGTCAGCATTGGCCAGCCAGCGATTGTAGAGCCACTTCTCAGGATAGAATAGCCGCTCGACCAGCTTCATCTCGCGGCCGCGCTCGGGGATCCAGCGATCTTCCAGCGCTATCTTGGGCACGATGCGGCGGAAGAATTCGTGGGCGTCCAGGTGGTCGCCATGCTCGAGGTAACACTCGCAGAGCAGCTGCACCATGTGCGTGTCGTCGGTGTAACGGCCGTGGCCGCGTCCGCGCGTATC
The DNA here is from genome assembly GCA_021296115.1 of Anaerolineae bacterium. GTDB lineage: Bacteria > Chloroflexota > Anaerolineae > Aggregatilineales > Phototrophicaceae > UBA6055. The sequence goes on from JAGWBC010000255.1 coordinate 1,559, forward strand.
GGCATCGTCCCAGGCTTCGACGAGGTCGGTGATATAGCCGTAGCGCGCCCGAATCTCATCGGGCATGCGCCATTCAGCCGGCGCGCCCATGGCATCGCCGATTGCGCCGCCGTAGAGGCAGCCTTGGATTTTTTTCTGCAAGATATCAGTCACTGTTCATTCCTTTTCAAATTGATTCGATGAATAAGCAAATTCAGTTACATAAACCGCACCGTGTAGACCACCGCCAGGTTGTGCATCAGGCAGCGCCAGTTGTCGCCGCGGTCATCTGAGACGTAGAAATTGCCGGCTGTCGTGCCGAAAGCCAGCGTGTCGCCGTTGTTATCCAGCGCGTGGCGGAAGATGAGATCGTAGCAATGCCGCTGGGGCAAGCCCTTGCGCAAATTCTGCCAGGTCGCGCCGCCGTCTTCGGTGCGGCAGATGACCAGCGCGCGCTCGACCGGCACGCGATACTCGGCGCTGACAGCCGGCGCCACCCAGGCGACGCGCTCATCCTTCGCGTCCACCGCCAGCGCGAAGCCGAAGCCGGCCGGCCCGCCGCTTTTGTCGGAGATGTCCTGCCATTGCAAGCCGCCGTTCTCGCTGCGATATGTGCCGCAATGGTTCTGCTGCCAGAGCACATCGGGATTGCTGGGGCTGGCGAGGATGATATGCGGGTCGTGGCCGTGCTCGTGGTGGGGGTCGGGCAGGTAATCGGCGAAGAGGCCGCGATTGCGCGCCTGCCAGGATTCGCCGCCGTCGCTACTGACGTAGACGCCGCCCACGCTGATGCCGACGGTGATGTGACGGCTGTCGCGCGGGTCGACCTGGATTGCGACCGTGCCGGGATGATCGCGCCCGGCGCCGAACCAGTGCGTGTTGCTGTGGTGCTTCCAGAGCGTCTCAACCAGCTGAAAGGAGTCGCCGCCGTCATCGCTGACGAAGAGGCCGCCCGGGTCGGTGCCGACATAGAGGCGGTTCGGTTCGTCGGCGCCGCCGGGCTCGATCAGCCAGATGTAGTTGGTCTTGGCGGGCACGCTGAAATCGGGCGGGACGGTATCGCCCTCGGGGTATTTGGGCGCTTCGACCTCTTGCCTGCTGGCGCCGCCATCGCGCGAGCGGTGCAGCTTGCCGCCCCAGTGGCCGTGATCGAGGCTGACCCAGATGGTGTCCGTGCGCGGGTCGCGGAAGGCGTAGACCACCGGGATGGCTTCAAAGTGCGCCGATTCGACCTGCCAGTCTGACGCGCCGTTGCGGCTCATGATCAGCAAGCCCTTGCGGGTGCCGACGAGGAGTTTGTTGGGCAAGGCTTACCCCCCTGACAAAGCTTGGACGATAAAGACTTGAGTATCGGCGGAGACGCGGTCGGAGAGGGTCTGCTTGTCGCGCAGGAGTTCGCCGCCGACGAAGATGTTGACGTGTTTGCGCAGGGCGCCCTGCTCGTCGACGATGTAGTCGGCCAGCCCGCGCCAGCGGTCATCGACAGCCGGGATGATATCGGCGACGGTGGCGGCGTCGATCATGCACTCGCAGAGGTCGGGGAAGAAGCGCTGCAGATTGGGCGTGAATTTAACGTGAGCCATGCTGCAGATTAGAACGGATGGAGTGTGGGGTTGTCAAGATTCAGCGACGAGGCGCGGAGAATCTACACTTTGCCACCGAGGGCGCAGAGTTAATGAGAGGGCACAGAGTGTTTGGTTTGGATCACAAAGGCACGAAGGGCACAAAGAAATATAGGGGCGAAGCTAAGGCAACAATTCAAGATAGTCGCAGTGGCGCGGCTGAAAGATGCTGAAATCTCGCCGGTCGAAGGTCGCGATCCTTGTGACATTCATGCGCTCGGCGATAGCCATGATTAGGTGCTTACAATATCGCGAACTCTTGCCAAGTCTTCCATGCCAACTGCTTCAAGCCGAACATCTAACTGCATAAAGTACTCAAGGAAAGTTTGCATTCCACTGTGGCCAATGTCGCGCGCAATGAGATAACCGACTTCTGGCAGGACCACATCGGGCACGAGCATAACTTCCGTGTTTTGAGAAAGCAAACTCATCCCGTCTTGATGATGGATATGATTGGCGTTGTACAGCGCATAGACAAAGTTGCTGTCCGCGATAAAGGTCATCGGTTGGCGCGGCGTATCAAGTAGTCTGCGAACTCTGTGTTAAGAATCTCGCGGCTGCGCGCTGAAGTATCCACCGGCTCGGGCGATGCCAGCCCTGCGGCTTTGGCGTTTCTGGCAAAGTCTGCACCTGTCGCCCAGCGCTTATGTCTGGCGTTGCCCTTATCCTCGTAGCTCTCGATCATGTCGCGCAGCAGGTCGCTGATGTCGGCGTCTTTTGATTTTGCGAGCGCTTCAAGGCGCAGCGCGACGTCTTCCGCGATGTCGATGGTCATGGCTGTGTCCTCCGTATGGGCTGATTATACCATTGCATTGGCGGCGAAGTTGAAGCGGCCTTTTTACCACCGAGGTCACCGAGTACACCGAGTTAAGGAAGTGGACGTTTGGGCCACAAAGGCACGAAGGCACAAAGAATTGTAGGGGCAGCTCGCTGAGTCACCCAGTCTGTATGCGCTATTGAAAAATCATTGTTGTTTGATCCCTATCAAAGCTTAATGGTTATTTCTAAATCTTTGAAACTTTTCTCTAGATCGCGTGTAGCCTTTGCATTCTTTACAAAGCCGTCTATTACACGCCGATTCTTAGCCGGGGTATTGTCTGTATGTGCCTCTAACAACTTCTTCATTTCGCGGCGCATCTGACTTTCACTGAGCTTTCCATCACTGTGACGATGCCAAAGTTCAGATAGCTTATTGGTTAGTTCATCTGCCTGTCTTTTGTTCACTTCTAGTTCTCCTCATGACTATATTAAACGAGTCAAACGCTATCATATCACCCGCAATATATGACCAGCGTCAGAAAAAGACATTATCCGTATTAGCGAATTCTCTTTGTGCCCTTTGTGGTGAAAAATTCTCCGCGACCTCCCCGCCTCTGTGGTGAAATCGCAGCCGCCGCGCTAGAATAGCCTGCTACTCTTACGCGAGCAAAGGACCACACCATGACCGACTCCAAATTCGCCGGGCTGGCGGAATTCCGCTGCATCGGGCCCTTCCGCGGCGGGCGCGTCGTCGCTGTCGCCGGCGACCCGCGCGACACCAACACCTTCTACTTCGGCGGCGTCTGCGGCGGCGTCTGGAAGACCACCGACGCCGGCCAATATTGGGAGAACATCAGCGACGGCTACTTCACCGCCTCGTCCGTTGGCGCGCTGGAAGTGGCGCCAGCCGACCCCAACGTCATCTACGCCGGCACAGGCGAGACGACCATCCGCATTGATGTCTCCATCGCCGATGGCATCTACAAATCGACCGATGCCGGGCGCAGCTGGAAGCACCTGGGAAT
>JAGWBC010000256.1:0-6251 GCA_021296115.1 Anaerolineae bacterium
GCGTTCGCTGCAAGAGATGCTGCGCGTCGCCAAAGTCGGCGGGCGGATTCTGCTATTCTGTCCCAACCGCTGGTACCCCTTTGAAACGCACGGACACTATTGGCGAGGCCAATATCACTTTGGCAACACGCCGCTCATCAATTATCTGCCGAGGCCGTGGCGGGACAAGCTGGCGCCGCACGTTCGCGCTTATACACGTGCTGAACTCAGACAGATGCTTAGCGGGGAAGCGGCGGAGATCCTGCATCATTCGCGCATATACGGCGGCTACGACAATATTATTAAGCGGCTGGGCGCGCCCGCTGTGGCCTTGCGCAACCTGCTGTATCGCTTCGAAGGGACGCCGCTCGACAGTTGGGGATTGTCCCATTTTCTAGTGATCGAGAAGCGTTGAACCCAGGTTAGTCGCGGCGCAAGAAGGGAATCCGCCGCCGCAGCCAGCGCTTCAGGATATTGCCGCGCGTACGGTACCAAGCCTTTTCCGCGCGCTCAGCGAATTGCTGGTCTTCGCTCACGCCGCTGCTATAGCGCTCACGCGTATAGAGGTCGCTGATGGTTCGAATCGGTTCGCGAGCCGCCGGGATGCGCCGTTGCAATTCGCGCCGCTTTTCCAGCGTAGTCAGGGTGCTGCCGATATTGATGCCGATCAGCTGGATGTAGCGCTCCAAACGGGCGTAGGCGCGCGCGACCGGGCTGAGCCCGCCCATGCCGCGCCATTCCCACCACCAGAAAAGCAGCAGGGCAATAATGGCGAGGATGATCAGGAAGAGCATCACCACCAGCGCAAAGAAGATGAGCGGCTGCAAGATGCTCAGCGGCGGCGGATTGTCCGGCGAAATTGGCGGCTGGACGGTGGGCAGGACGAACGGCGTTGGGGACGGAGAGGGCTCCGGCGTGGCGGTCGGCGTCGCCGTCGGCTGTTCGAGACTTTGCTCGAGCGCTTCTTGAGTGGACTGCGCTGTCGGGCTGGGCAAGGGCGTCGGCGTGGGCGTCGGAGATGGCGTGGAGGTCGGGTCGGGCGTTAGCGGCTGCTGCTCTTCTTGCGCTTGGTCGTCGCCTTCGCGGTGGATGGGCGCCTGGGCGGATGTCGGCTCGAATTCGATCCAGCCATAACCGGGGAAGTAGACTTCAACCCAGGTATGCGCCTCGCGCTCGCGCACGACATATTGCCCGCTTTCCGCGTCGTATTCGCCCTGCGAGAAGCCGGCCGCCAACCGCGCCGGGATGCCCAGATGACGCAGCATCAGGATCATGGAAGTCGCGTAATAGGTGCAGTAGCCCTCGCGGGCGTCAAATAGCACCCATTCGACCGTGTCGACATTTGGCGGCGGCGCGCTGATGGTTTCGTTGTAGGCGATATTGTCGCGCAGCCAGCGCTCGATGGCTTTGGCGCGGTCGTAGGGATTGTTCGCCCGTGCTTCGCTTACGATTTGACGCGCCAGCGCAAATACGCGGGCGTTGGGAATGCCGACATAGAGATTGACGCCGCTGACCCAGCCCGGATACTCCGTCGACGCTCGCCGCAGCTCCGCCGCCGATGCTTTGCTCAGCAAGCTCGTGACCGTGTAGGTGTCGCCGCGCCGCAGCACCTTCAGCGGGCGTACCACCGAGACATTCATCGAGCTATTGTCCGGCCTGTCGGTATATATCAGGTCAATGCGCCCGCTGTGCTCGATGATCTGCGGTTGTGGCGCGGCGTAGAAAATACGCGAATTGGCCGTGCCGACGGTGAAACGCTGGCTAACGGGCACTCGGCGCGACCCGGTCACTTCTTCATTCATGAGCAGCTCGACCGGTGGACTGCGGTCTGTGATGCGCAGATCGGCCGAGGGCGACCATTGGCCGTCGGTATAGCGCTCGAAGACACGCGAGCGCCAGTAGAATCGATAGCCCTCTGCCGGCGCGTCCACCGTAAAAACGACATCATCGCCCAGGCTGATGGCGCCGCTGAGATTCAGCAGGTCAGCGCCGTAATAATCGGTTGTGGCGGGGCCTTCGCCTTCGATCGGCGCGAATAAGCGGTTCCATACATCGGCTAATTGCTGGATTGGGTCCGATGCCAGGAAGCGCTGGAAGTTCTGCAAACGTTCATCGATATCGCTGCTGGGCACGCTCCAGGCGAAGGCCAGCGCCAGCAGGGACAGCATGATGCCGATGGCGGCGAATTGACGCCGTACAAATGCCGGCACGGAGACGCCGCGCACGGACCAATCCCATTGGCGCGTATCGAGATGCGAGCGCACGATGAGCGCCAGGGCCATGAGTATGAAGCCGAACAAATAGCGATCCAGGGGGTCATCGCCGCTGAAGAATACGATATTGACCAGCAAAATCAAACCCGGAGGCAGGATCACGCGCCAGACGCGATCAAGCCGGAAGATATGCCAATTGGCGTTGTAGCCCAGGAACCAGAACAAGATGCCAACCAGCAGGGTCAGCACCAGCGGGTCGGTGTTGATGCCCCCGCTGACAAGGTCTACCCCCCATTCGTAGCTGCGCGTTACGACGGCAACCAGCGCGTCGCGAAAGGGCAGATTCTGATTCAAGGCGGCTGCGATGATCACCGCGCCCACGCCGTATAGCAAGCCGACGATCAGCGCGGTAATTTCGCCGAAGCGGCTGCGCGCCAGTATCAGCCCCAGGAATACGCTGAGCAAGGTGACCGGCAGGACGATATCCAAATCGATGGCCCAGCCGGCGATGTCGGTCGCCAGCAGCGGCATCAGCAGCAGAACGCTGACGACGATCAGCGTCGAAATCGTGTTCAGCGAAATCGGACTGCGCCAGCGCGATCGTTTGCGCCGCGGCGGCCTGAGGGCGATGCTTTCTGCTGTCATCCGGGCAGGTCTCGTGATTGTCCTCTGCGAGTAGCTTATGACAGTTTCATGTTGCTGACAAGCACAGTAAGTGCAAGTAAGTCATGCAAACACTTACCACAGAGTGGAGTAAAGCAGTTAAGTGATAGTATGCCAGCGACAGTTCCCGTTTGTTCGATGGCTGCCTAATTTGCGGCAGTATCGCAATGATTAAGAACCCTCTGTGTCCTCTGTGTGCCCTCGTGAGCCTCTGTGGTAAAGGAACGTCGTCCTTGAAACGGGATTTGCATTACTTACTTGGTTCTACTACGGCAGTTCCGCGATACGCCCGCGGCTGTTTGTGCCTGGCCCAACGGCGCTGGCTTTGCGGTATAATAGCTTATCCGGGTTGACCGAGGGGATCGCGGCGGGTCATGCGCCCGTCGAGGAAAGTCCGCACTCCACAGGGCGACGATGCCGGCTAACGGCCGGGCAGGGTAACCTGACGGCAAGTGCAACAGAGAGCAGATTGCATCGCAAGGTGCGAGGGTGAAAGGGTGCGGTAAGCGCGCACCGGCAGCGGCAGCAATGTCGCTGGCCAGGCAAACCCCATCGGGAGCAAGGTGAAACAGGCGCAGTGGAGCGGCCCGTTCCGTAGAAAGCGCCGGGTACACCGCTAGAGGTCGGCGGCGACGCCGATCCCAGATAGATGATTTCCCCGTGATAGACGGACAGAATGCGGCTTATGCGGTCGACCCGGTTCAAAAGGCCCCTCACGCTGCTGAGGGGCTGTTTTGTGCGCAAGTCGCGACGAACTTGATCTCGAAAGCCAACGCTTCGTCATTGCTGGATTTCTAGATAGTCCGTGAATTCAATCACATGCTGCTCGAAGCCGAGCGCGGACCAGAACGCAATCGCCCGATCATCTTTGCGATCAATTTGCGCGCGTATCGTAGTCAAGTCGTCGACCCGCGATACCAGGCGCTGACGAGCTTCCAAGACCAGTCGCCGGCCGATTCCACGTCTGCGAAATGGCTCGGCAACGCAGACTTCTTCGATCATTGCCGATAGCCCCGACATTGTCGGGTGCGCCAGCAAGTCACACAAAATATAGCCAACACAGGCCTGCCGGTCCGTTGCCACCAGCGCAAACGATTGGGGATTTCCAAGATAATTGGAAAACCAATCACGTACTTTGCTGGTTGTGTCGCTCACGTCGAAAGTCTGAGACAACCACTGTAAACGCAGTCCCAGTATTGTCTCTACATCTGTGCTTTGCAGCTCTCTAACTGAAATAGTCATGTTGTCCTCCTGCTTCTAGGAATACGACGATTGAATTCCACTCGCAAGGAGGCGAACGCGCGCGCTGTTGCAGTTATCGGAACATAGCTGACCTCCACTTTAGACGCTCTCGGACAATAAGATTGCTGAACTAATTCTAACCCCTTTGATAGAAGTATTGGTAAAATCGCCAACTGTGATTTGGATATTCTGCGCAGGTCTTAGCTGGAGTGAACATGAAAGAACTCAGTCGACGCCCCAACATTCTGTGGATCTGCGCCGACCAGCAGCGTTACGATACTATCGGCGCGCTGGGCAACGAATGCGTCTCCACGCCGAACCTCGACCGGCTGACGCGCGCGGGCGTCGCTTTCGAGCGCGCCTATTGCCAGAGCCCGATATGTACGCCCAGCCGCGCCAGCTTTTTGACCGGCATGTATCCCAGCTCGATCCGCGTGAATCGCAATGGCAATCCGGACTTTCCCGACTTTCCGCCATTGATCAGCAAGACGCTTGCCGATGCCGGTTACACCTGCGGGCTGATCGGCAAATTGCATTTAACCAGCGCCTACGGTCGCGTGGAAAGGCGCGCCGATGACGGCTACAGCTACTGGCAGTATAGCCACGCGCCCCGTGACGATTGGGATGAGGGACATGACTACGCCGATTGGGTGCGCGCAAAAGGCGCCGACCTGGGCGAACTCACAAAGGATCCGGCGGGCGTGCCGGCCGAGCTGCATCAGACAACCTGGTGCGCGGAAAAGACGATCGAATTCATGCAGGCGAATCGTTCGCGACCCTGGTTGGCCAGCGTCAACATTTATGATCCGCATCCGCCCTTTAACCCGCCGGCGGCATATCGGGAATTGTTTGATCCCGCGGAGGTCAAGCCGCCCATTTTTCAGACGAGCGACTTGGCCCAGCAGCAGAAGCTGGCCGCCGTCGATTTTCAGTCCGAGGCGCGCGAGCCGGCTGAACTGGACATCAAGAGCCCGATTCTGCCGCAGTCGCCCACCCAGCTCTTGGTCGAAGCCGATACTGAAGGCGAGCGCGACGCGCGCACGCTGATCGCCGCGTATTACGCCATGATAAAGCTCATTGATGATCAAGCGGGACGGATTCTGACGGCGCTGGAGGAGAGCGGACAGCGGGAAGACACTATCGTCATTTTCACCAGCGATCATGGCGAGGCGCTGGGCGACCATGGCTTGATCCAGAAGGGCTGCCGCTTTTACGAGGGTCTGGCGCGCGTGCCGCTGATATGGTCATGGCCTGGCGCATTCGAAGCGGGCATACGCAGTTCGGCGCTGGTCGAATTGACCGATATTGCGCCGACACTGCTGGAGGTCTGTGGGCTACCTGTTCCGGACTACATGACGGGACGGTCGCTGCTGCCGATATTGAGCGGACAGCAGCCGGATGAGCAGCACCGTGACTACGTGCGCAGCGAGTATATTGACGCGATAGACTTGCCCGATGGCACTGTCGCGACCATGTATTTCGACGGGCGTTACAAGCTGGTTGGCTACCACAATCACGGCTTGGGCGAACTCTACGACTTGGAGGAGGACCCGCAGGAGTTGTCCGACCTTTGGGACGAACCGGCGTATCAGGCGCTAAAGTGCCAGCTGCTCCAGCGCAGCGTCGACGCGCACATGTACGCTGGGCCCGCGCGCATTGGGCCGATGTAAGCGCGGTCTACTGGAAAAAGCGATATCTGAGCAGGGTCCAGGCCGCGATGGGCGCGTCCGTCCATTTGATTTTTTTGCCTTCATCGTATTCGCGCCCGTAATATGATATTGGCACTTCGACAATGCGGATGCCCTGGCGCAAGACTTTGGCCGTGAACTCGGGCTCAAACTCGAAGCCGCGCGCGTTGATTGTCATGCCCTGGACGATTTCGCGCCGGAAACATTTGTAGCAGGTTTCCATGTCGCTGAGGATGGCATTGAAGAGAATGTTGGTAAAGAGCGTCAGGCCCTTATTGGCGACCATATTCCAGAAGTTCATCGCCTTGCGCGGGCCGCCCAGGAAGCGCGAACCATAAACCACCGTGGCCACGCCCTCTTGTATCGGCTTGATCAGGAGCGCATATTCGCGCGGATCATATTCGAAATCGGCGTCCTGGATGATGATGACTTCGCAGGCGGCCTGCTGGAAGCCGGTTGCCAAGGC
>JAGWBC010000256.1:6323-8004 GCA_021296115.1 Anaerolineae bacterium
TCCGTAGAGCCGTCATCCACGATGATGACCTCGTCGACGATGTCCTCATCCAGCACGCGCATCACCACATCCTTGACCGTGTTGACTTCGTTGTAGCAGGGGATAATCACGCTCAATGAAGGCTTGGGCGCGTTTTTATCGGGCGGTCTGGACCGGGGATGTCTCATCATTGACCTTGTTGTGTTCGTTAGACAGGAAGCAAACCAGGAAGCCGAAAGCGATTATAGCATAGGCGCCGTCAGGTCATGTCGATCGCAGGGCCAGGGCCTCAGTAAATGCAAGTAAGTAATGAGAATGTGGAATGCCTCTTTTCTTACCCCATCCCCCGGCCCTTGCCCCAGCGAGCTAGGGAAGGGGAGCTTTAATAGCGAGTTTGTTTTTGCATGATTAATGTGCGTTTACTTCTGCTATTCGGTATCAGGCGGCGGACTTCTGAGAAAGGCGGCGCTGCTGGCGATGATGCGGATTATGCTGTGGCTGGAGCGCAGCTGATATAGTCGCGCGTAATCGGTGATGGCGGCGTAGGCGTCGGGGAACTGATGAATGGCTTCGCCCACCAGACCGACCTGCGCCATAAGCGCGATGCATTCCTGGCGCTCGGCGATGTCGAACTCCGCGCTCAGCCAGCTCATTGGCGCTTCCAGGTAGGCGACATCGGAAAACAAAATATAGAAGGCCGGCTGGTTGCGCTGGCCCTTGTAAACGCTGAGATAAAGCCGGGAGAGCCGGCGATGGTAATGATACACCTGGCAGCGATAGCGTTTGGGATCGGTAATATTGAATACATTCTTGCTGCCCCGCTCGGTCTTTACCATGTTGGCGCCTGTCGTTTGCGTTGCCGCAAATGTAGTGCATTGCGCAATTTCTCGAAAGCCGCAATGAGCGGTCTTCGCCAATGGTAGACCGGCCGCAATAGATTCAGCGCTCGTCGCTGGCAGGCTGATCGCGTTTCACGGTAGTGGTTAGACAATATACGTCAGTTGTGTCAGAATCCTCAGCGCTTGGTGTGAGTAGATTGGGGCAGAGCGCAGCCGCCCCGGAGGGAGCAGAACATGAGATTTGAGGGCAAGGTAGCATTAGTCACGGGCGCGGCGACGGGTATTGGGGGCGCCACGGCGATAGCCTTCGGCGCGGAAGGCGCCAGTGTCGTATTGAGCGACGTTAACCAGCCGGCGCTAGAGGAAAGAGCGCGCGAGATTCAGTCCGCCGGCGGCCGAGCCGTCGCTGTGGTGGCGGATGCGTCCAAGGCTGCCGACGCGCAGCGCACAGTGAAGGATGCCCTCGCCGCATTTGGCGGAATCGATTATCTGGTGGCCAGCGCCGGCATCCAGACTTATGGCACGGCAGTTGATACTGACGAAGACACTTGGGACAGAACGCTGGCTGTCAACGCCAAGGGCGTCTATCTGGCCGCCAAATATTGCATCCCCGAAATGGTGAAGCGCGGCGGCGGCGCCATCGTCAATGTCGCATCGGTGCAGGGTTTGTTCAGCCAGCCCAACGTGGCGGCCTACTCCGCGTCGAAAGGCGCGGTCATTGCCATGACGCGCACAATGGCGATCGATCATGCCGGCGACAATATCCGCGCCAACAGCCTGTGTCCCGGCTCGGTCGATACGCCGATGCTGCGCGCCTCAGCCGAGATCTTCAGTCCCGATGACCCGAACAGCGCGCTGAAAGA
>JAGWBC010000256.1:8119-11996 GCA_021296115.1 Anaerolineae bacterium
TTAGAAGGCTTGTACGCTACTGGGTCACGCTAGCGTGCTATTTTCTACCCCATCCCCCGGCCCCTTCCCCAGCGAGCTAGGGAAGGGGAGCAATCCTTAGCGACTTCAATATAATCCTTGTCTTTCGCAAGGATCGTACCTGGGTGCTGAGTTATTTAGGACTAAATCCAGTTACCTTTGCCTACGATTTGCAGTAGCGAACTTGCCTTAGAGGACGTCTTGAGCCTCTAGAACGAGCAGGCGATTGTATTTCGCTAGCCGCTCGGATTGGGTGATGGAGCCGACTTTGATGTAATCGCCGGCCCATCCAGCCGCCAGGTCGGCCAGCCAGTCGTCTTCGGTTTCGCCGCTGCGCGCGCTGACTACTATGCGCCAGCCCGCCCCCCGCGCCAGCTTGAGCGCTGCGACCGCCTCGGTCAGTGTACCCACCTGATTGACCTTCAGCAGCAGGCTGTCGGCGGCCTTCAGGTCAATGGCGCGCTTAATGCGGTCGGGATTGGTGCAGAGCAGATCATCGCCCAAAATCATGACGCGACCCGGCAGCCGCTGAGCCAGTTGTTGCCAGCCGGTCCAGTCAGCTTCCTGCAGCCCGTCTTCAATGCTGATGATCGGGTAGTCGGCGCAGCACTTCTCAAGCGTGTCGATCATCGTTTCGCGCGTAAAAAAGGCGCCGTCAAGTCGATAGCCGGCGCTGGAATAGAATTGCGACGCGGCGACATCCAAGGTTAGCGCCACTTCCTTTCCGGGCTGGTATCCGGCGCGCTCGATCGCTTCTACAGCGGTTTTCAGCATAGCTTCCGAAGACTCAAAAGGGGGCGCCAAGCCGCCTTCGTCCGCGGTCAACAAGCGCGCGCCGTAGCGATCGGCAGTCAGGTCAGCCGCCGCGCGAAACACGTCTGACACGATGGCCAGCGTCCGGCGGATGCTGTCGGCTGCCGGCACGACCAGCTGCAGATCTTGTATCGCCACCTGGCCGCCACCGTGCGCGCCGCCGCTGAACAGGTTGATCATCGGCCGCGGGAGCCGAGGCGATGCATCGGCCAACTGCGCCAGATGCGCATAGAGCTGCAAGTCGCGTTGGGCGGCTTGCGCCCGGCAGAAAGCCAGCGAGACGCCCAAGATGGCGTTGGCGCCCAGCCGCGCTTTGTTTGGCGTGCCGTCCAAATCCAGCAGCACTTGATCGAGCGCGGCTTGCGTCTCGAATTGGCGCCCGGCCAGCGCCCGGTTGATTTCATCATTTATGTTAGCGACCGCCTGTAGGCAACCCAGACCGCCGTAGCGCATTTTGTCGCCGTCTCGCAGCTCCAGCGCTTCCGCGGCCCCGGTCGACGCGCCGGATGGCACGGAGGCCGAAGCCGCGCTGCCATCCGCGAGCCGGCAGCTGGCCAGGACAGTGGGGCGTCCACGACTGTCGAGGATCTCGACCGCGGATAGCGACGCGATCTTACTCACGAGGCCGCCCCAGTCGCGCTTCATAACGCTCAAGCAGCGTTTCCATGTCGGCAAGCTCTTGCTCGATTAGCTCGAGCGCAATCCGCTTTAGGGCGCTGCGCTGCCATTGATCCAGATACTCCAGCGGCGAACGCCCCGCCATGCGCGCCAGGACACAAGCCAGGGTATGTCGCGGCGCAGGCTCCACGACGGTTGCTCTCATCTGCGGATTAAGACCTTGGCAATAAGCCCGCCAATACGCTCGCGCCATCCCCAGAAAATCGCTGCGAGCAGTCGGAAGAAAATAGGCTTTGGCCAGGAAGTGCGCGAAGGAGAAACCGATATCAAAGGCCGGATCGCCGAAGTGGATGACTTCGAAGTCCAGCAGGATCAGATTACCTTTGAAGATCAATACATTCTTCGGGCTGTAGTCGCCGTGCACCAAGGCCAAGCGGCGATCGCGCGTGTCTTCAATCAACTGCTCCAGGAATCCGTGCGCCTGCGGGACTTGGGACGCGGTATAGCTGTAGTATGGCTCGAGCCGCAGCTCTTCAAAGAAACGCCGATCGGCGAATTCATCTTGGAGCGCGGGAAATCGATCAACGGCGCTGTGGATCGACGCGAGGAGGCGGCCAAATGCCCGCGCCTGCTCCGTGCTGGCGCGCCCGTCAAGCAGTGCTGTCTTCCAATTCTGATGCGGTTGCGGAACAGCGCTCATGCCCAGAATATGTTGCTTCTCGTCGGCGAATACGAATTGCGGAACCTGCCCGGGTATGATCTGGCCCAGCCAGCGCAAACCGGCCGCTTCGCGATGGATTCGCTCGGGCGCGCTGAACCAATCCACCTCGACGCGCAACTTGGCCAGCGCTTGCTTTAACACCCAGGCCTCACCATTTTGTCGCTGCACGTGAACGGTGCGATTGGAGACGCCGCCGGCCAGGGCTCGCAGCGCGGGAGTCTCGTTCGCGCCGATGTGCGCTTGCCGGCGCAGGTAGCGCAGCAGGGCAGACGGGTCTTCAATATTGATGCGGCCGGATGCTGTCATCATGAATGCCGCTCGCGCGTAGCTCAACTCACATCCACCACGGCCGCGCCCAGTACATCCCACTTCGGGCTGATGCCCAGCCCGGGCGCCTGCGAGGTAGCCATGCGCCCATGGACTCGCTGCGGCGCGCCATTGGCCGTGCTGACCGTGACGTAGCTGTTGAAGTCGGTGGCGGTGAAGAGGAATTCAGTCGGTGTGCTATGCGCCAGATGAGCGATCGCGGCGGTGGTGATATCGCCGCCCCAACTGTCTTCGATGGTCATGGCAAGGCCCATCTCGACGCAGAGGTCGCGCGCCAGGCTGGCTTTGGTCAGTCCGCCGAACTTGCTGATCTTGATATTGACCACATCCATGGCGCCATCGGCATGGCCGCGCAGCAGCATGTCGATGCCGTCGACGTTTTCGTCCAGCACAAAGGGATGGCTCGCGCGGCGGCGAATGGCGAGGCATTCTTCATAGCTGAGGCAGGGCTGCTCAATATAGACATCGACATCGGCGACGCCGCGCAGGACGCGGGCCGCTTCGTGCATCAGCCAGCCGGTGTTGGCATCGGCGATGAGCTTGTCGCTGGGCGCCAGCAGATCGGCGACCTGGCGGATGCGCTCGATGTCCTGCTGCGGGTCAGCGCCGACTTTCAGTTGGAAGCGGCGGTAGCCTTGCTCGCGGTAGCCGGCCACATTTTCCGCCATTTCCTCGGGCGCCCCCTGCGAGATGGCGCGATAGAGCACAAAGTCTTCGCCGTAGCGTCCGCCGAGCAGCGTGCAGACCGGCTGACCGGCGACATGGCCCAGGATATCCCAGCAAGCCATGTCGATGCCTGTTTTCACGTAGGGATGTCCCTTCATCGCGGCGTCCATGCGGCGATTGAGGACGGCCAGTTGCGTCGGATCGCAGCCCAGCAGATGCCGGCGCGCAGTCCCGCGGCGTAGGCGGGCAGATAGAAGGGGCCCAGCGGGCAGACTTCGCCGTAGCCGGTAATGCCGCTGTCGGTGTCGACGCGGACGATGGTGCTGTCGAAGACTTCGACCGATTTACCGCCCGACCACTTATAGCTGCCTTCGTGTAAGGGCAGGTCGACTTGATAGGCGGCGATACGTGTGATTTTCATATTCTTCAGGTCTCCATCTCAAAGTCTTTTGCGTAAGGGCGTCTCGGCGGGTCGCCCGCATTCTGGCTTATTCCGCAAATCGAGCCGATATACCGCCGTCGATCACGATCTCCGTGCCGGTGATGTAGCTGGACTCGTCGCTGGCCAGGAAGGCAACGAGGGCGCCGATATTTTCCGGCTCGCCGATGCGCTTGAGCGGATGCAGCTGGCTGACGCGTTCTTCCTCCCCGTCGGGATCCGGCGCTCGAGCGCAAACGTCAATGACGGGCTGCGTCCGCCCCCAGCCTGGACTT
>JAGWBC010000257.1 GCA_021296115.1 Anaerolineae bacterium
AAGGCGCAAGTCGGCGCATCTTTCCGTTTTCGACCTGGCGTCTGTTACTTCCAAGCACGACGATCAATCGCCTCGCGCGAGCCATTTCCGCAGCGTTTGCGTCAGCGCGTCCGAATCCAAGTCTTCCACATTATGCCATAGAATCCCGTTGTCGTGCCCGCGGAACCAAACGTCTTGCTGGCGGATGAATTCATGCGTGCTGAACTTGGTGCGCTCGATGGCTTGCTCCAGGGGAATGTCGTCGAGAAGATGTCCGGCGATCTCCAAATAACCCAGTCCACTCATTGACGGCAAGAAACGGTTGTAGCCCATATCCAGCAGCCCTTGCACTTCTGCGACGAATCCGGCGGCAAACATCTCATCGACGCGCCGGTCGACGCGCGGATACAAGCTGGACCGCGGCAGCGCGAGCCCGAGCCTGATAATGCGATAAGTCGGCGGACGTTTGCGCTGCAACTCGCTGATAGGCTTGCCGCTGACGATTTGCACTTCCAGCGCGCGAATCACGCGGCGCGTATTATTGGGGTGGATTCTCTCGGCGGAAAGCGGGTCGACGCTTCGCAGCCGCTCGTGCAAGGCGACCGGCGAGTGGCTGGCGACGTAGGCCTCCAATTCTGCGCGAATTTCCGGGTTCGGCGGCACGCGCGGTATCGACCAGCCTTCTTCGACCGCGCTGATATATTGTCCGCTGCCGCCAACGAGGAGGGGCAGCGCGCCGCGCTGATGCAAGTCATCAATGCAGCGATAGGCAGCATCCTGATATTCCGCCAGGCTCAAGCTGTAATCGGGCGCCACGATGTCGATCAGATGATGCGGGACCACTGCTTGCTGGGCGGCGGTCGGTTTGGCCGTGCCGATATCCATGCGCTGGTAAATCTGCCGGCTGTCGGCGCCGACAATCTCGCCGCCGAGCGACTGCGCCAGCTTGATGGCCAGGCTGGTCTTGCCGACGCCGGTGGGGCCAAGCACGATGACAAGTGGGCGCGCTTCACCAGTCAAAGGCGTCCTCCACATGATCCAGCTTTGGCGGTCGCCTGCCATCCAGCGCGACGGCGATGACATCGATCTGCCACTGCGTATCGCGATCAAGTTCCTTGTCGTTTAGGTATTGGTAGACCGCTTTGAGCATGCGCTCCTTCTTGGCGGCGGTGATCCCGCCCAGCGCGGCTTCCGTGTCCGCGGCGTGGCGTGTTTTCACTTCGACGAATGTCAAAGCGCCCGCTCGCTCGGCGACAATATCGAGCTCGCCGAAGAGGCTCGACCAATTGGCGTCAAGGATGCGGTATCCCCGCTGACGCAAGTAGCGCCGGGCTAGCGCTTCGCCTTGGGCGCCCGTCCGTTTTGTAGGTGGCATATTGCTTCGTCCGTTGTCTGCTGCTTTGGCGCGACTGTCACCCTCGTATTATAGGGGAATCTGCTGCCTCTGCTATGCGACGAAAGGAACCGCCACTATCACGCGCGGGACATGTCCGGCGCAGTGCCTGACAGTGGCCAAAGCAATCGCATCAATTTATTTTAACCACAGAGACCACAGAGGGCACAGAGATTTGGGGGTTCGGACGACTATACGCAGCACTTGGTGGGTTGGTATATGACAAGTATCACCGAGATAACATTGAAAATCTCTCATGGATTATGAATTGGGCTTTCATTATTGTCTTTCTCTGTGCTCTCTGTGCTCTCTGTGTTTGATTTTCCCGTCGAATCTGCGCCATTTCATTGATAATCGCTTTGATGCAATTGCCCTGACATTGGCGAGTCCGCGCTTGAAGTATTTCCCTTTTCCGCTACCATCTTTTGCTTGGTAGCTCTTCAGCGAACAAGAGACAGACTGATAAAATCGAATGCATGTGCAGGCGCGTGCCGCCTGTTCTTAAAGCGCGCGAATGATACTTTGCGCAAGGGAGACTGAATCCATGATTGATCTGAATACAACGGTAACCGTGGCTATCGCAGCGGCCGCGATCGGATTGCTGTTCGCGCTGTATCAGCGCAGCTTTGTGCTTGCGCAGGACGAAGGCACTGAGCGAATGCAGCAAATCGCCGCGGCCATACAAAGAGGCGCGCAAGCCTTCCTCAGCCGCGAATACCGCGCTGTTGCAATCCTGGTCATCATTGTCACGATTGCGCTGGTGATATTGAGCCAGGTACCGGGTTCCGGCATGTCCATACTGACGGCGGTTGCTTTTGTGTTTGGCGCCTTGGCTTCAGGCTTGTCAGGTTATATCGGCATGTACATCGCGGTGCGCGCCAATGTGCGAACGGCGCAGGCGGCCTCACAGAGCTTGAACCAGGGCCTGCGGGTCGCTTTTGCCAGCGGCACTGTGATGAGCACCATGGTCGTCTCGCTGGCCCTGCTGGGCATCAGCCTGCTGTTTATCGTATTTGTCAATCAGCTCGGTGACGCGGCGCAAGCGGCGTCGGCGCTGGCTGGCTTCGGCTTCGGCGGTACGTCAATCGCCATCTTCGCGCGCGTCGGCGGCGGCATCTACACCAAAGCGGCCGATGTAGGCGCCGACCTGGTGGGCAAAACCGAAGCCGGCATCCCCGAAGACGATCCCCGTAACCCGGCGACCATCGCCGACAACGTTGGCGACAATGTTGGCGATGTGGCCGGCATGGGCTCGGATCTCTTTGAGAGCTACGCCAGCTCGATCATCGCGGCGATCTCCCTGGCTACTTTGACTGGCGCCTTCGTTGGCGAGGGCTTGGTGGCGGCGCAAGTTTTTCCCATTCTGGTGGCGTCTGCCGGTCTAATCGTCAGCATAATCGCCAGCTTCCTGGTCAAGACCGAAGAAGGCGCCGACCAGGAGCGCTTGCTGGGCAGCATCCGCACCGGCATCTACAGCGCCTCCGTCATGATCGGCATTGTCGTCATCGTTCTGGGCTTGAGCTTGCCCTTTGGCGATATGAATGTCGGCATCATCATCGCGACCTTGAGCGGCTTGATCGGCGGCGTCTTGATTGGCTACTTCACCGAGTACTTCACGGCCGATACTTACGGGCCGACCAAAGCGCTGTCAGCATCGGCGGAAGGCGGCGCCGGCATCGTTGTCATCCGCGGCCTGGCGCTGGGCATGATGAGCACGCTGGCGCCGGTGATTGTGGTAGTGGTCGTCACTTTGCTGGCGACATCGCAAGCCGGCCTCTACGGCGTGGCGGTAGCGGCGGTCGGCATGCTCTCGACCCTGGGCATCACGCTGGCGACGGACGCTTATGGTCCCGTAGCGGACAATGCCGGCGGCATCGCCGAAATGTCCGATTTGCCCGAGGAAGTTCGCGACCGCACCGATGCGCTGGACAGCTTGGGCAATACCACCGCGGCCACGGGCAAAGGCTTCGCTATCGGCTCGGCGGCGATGACTATCACCGCGCTGACAGCCGGCGGCAGTTCCGCGCTGGGCGCCGCGGCCGAACCGGCTAAACTGCTGCTGAATCCGCAATTTGTCACCGGCTTGTTCATCGGCGGCTTGCTGCCCTACGTATTCAGCGCGCTGACGATGGTTGCAGTTGGCGACGCCGCCCAGCAGATAGTCGAAGAAGTGCGGCGACAATTCCGCGAAATCAAAGGCATCATGGAAGGCGAGCAAGAGCCCGATTACGAGCGCTGCGTGGCCATCAGCACCGACAGCGCCATCAGGCAAATGCTGCTGCCCGGGATTATCGCGGTGGGTGTGCCGGTGGGCATGGCGCTGCTGGCGGTCATCGGCAAGGGCAACGTGATTGGCGAATTCGTCGCGCCTATCTCGTTGGTTGGCGTGCTGCTGGGCTCGCTGGTATCCGCCTTCATGCTGGCGGTGATGATGGCGAACGCGGGCGGCGCCTGGGACAACGCCAAGAAGAATATCGAAGCCGGCAACTACGGCGGCAAAGGCTCGGACGCGCACAAGGCGGCGGTGGTCGGCGATACTGTCGGCGATCCCTTTAAGGACACTTCCGGTCCCTCACTGAATATCTTGCTGAAATTGCTGGCGATCGTCTCACTGGTGATTGCGCCGCTGATCGGCAGCGCCTTTCCCGCCAGCGCCGACTTGATCGACCCGGATTCGCCGCCGGCTGTAGAGCAGACCACGGACGAAAGCAGCGAGTCATCGGGCGGCTAAGCGGAACTCGAATGAAAAGCAAACAGCATCGGAGTTAGTCTGGTGCTGTTTTTGATTCTGACAAAACCAAGCAAGCCGGATGGCGGGAGGATAGCGCGTGAAATTTGAAGACGACGGGCCTCGCGGTCTCTACTTTGAAGAGTTTGAAGTCGGCACGACGTTGCGCACCCGCGGGCGTACCATAACCGAAGCCGACCTCGTGCAATTCGCGGCGCTGACCGGCGACTTCAACCCCATGCACACTGACGCCGAGTACAGCCGGGAGTCCTTCATGGGTCAGCGGGTGGCGCACGGCATGCTGACCATCAGCTACGCCGTCGGGCAGGCATATCAGCTCGGCATCCTGGAGCGGACGGTGCTGGGTTTCCGCGGCCTGGAGATGAAATTCAGCAGCCCGGTCTACATCGGCGACACGATCCATGCCGAGCTGAAAGTGGCCGAAACCAAAGCCGCTCGCCGTCTGGGCGGAGGCGTGGTCACACTGAATATCCGTATCCTCAAGCAGGACGGCGCCGTGGCGCAAAAGGGCAGGTTGTCATTGCTGATGATGTCCAAGCCTTAGCGCCGCCGCCTCAAAGCGCGACGCGTCCGCCAATGCCTGTAGGCGAATAAGATGCGCAGCGGCAGCCCGTCAAAGGCGAGCCGTGTAAAGACCCCCAGCAGATTGCGCCTGTGCGCCAGCCCAATGCGGTCGGTCAATTCGACGCCGCCTTCCACCTCGCGAAAGATGTGCTCATGACGCCAATAAGCCAGCGGCCCTTTGACTTGCCGGTCGGCGAAGGAGTGGGGCCTGGGCCCGGGCTCATGTCGGGCTATCCAGCGGAATGGAATCGGACCGAACCACAAGGTGAATTCGATCTCGCCATCCGTCAGCGAGCGGCGGTCATCACGGTGCAGCTGCATGATTATCGGCGGCGGCGTCAGGCGAGCCAGGGCGCGTGGGTCCTCATGGAAGCGTGTGACCGCGTCCAGCGTGGCGGGCAGCGTACTCGTCGTTTCGAACTGGCGTGTGTTGGCGGGTCTTTCGTTCACGGATTTATCGAGCTCGCTATCCAGCGCTTCATTTGCTTTTTATGCTAACGTAGCCGGTTTTCATTCCCGTGATAGGCTGATTGGCTGGCTGTGAGATTGTGAGCTGCTAGGAACGCTGCGCATTTATGGCCCGACGGAGATCGGCAGCTGCGGCGGCGGGGTCAGCAGCGAAGATGATGCCCCGCGACGAATTGATGATGAGCCCACGCCCGGCGCTATTGAGTCCGGCGCTGAGTACAGCCTCGAGGTCGCCGCCTTGCGCGCCGATGCCCGGCACAAGCAATGTCATATCGCCGGCGATAGCGCGAATCTGCGCCAGTTCAGCCGGGTTAGTTCCCGAGGCGACCATCATGCAATTGCCCTGTGTGTTCCACTCCGACTGCACCTTATCCGCCACAATTCGCCAGAGTGGGCGACCGCCTGCGTCCAGATTCTGGATATCCGCGGAGCCGGGATTCGAAGTGCGACACAGGATGATGCAGGCTTTGTCTTTGTGGTCGAGGAAGGGCTGCAAGGCATCGCGCCCCAGGTATGGGTTCAGCGTGACGGCGTCGAAACCTAGCTCGCCGAAGATCGCCCGCGCGTAGGCTGCGCTGGTATTGCCGATATCGGAGCGTTTGGCGTCGCTGATGGTCAATATGGCGGGATGCCGCTGGCGGAGATATTCCAGTGACTGCGCCAGTTGCCGCCAGCCATCGGCGCCATTGACCTCGTAGAAAGCCATGTTGAACTTAAAAGCGGCGGCGAACTTGGCGGTGGCGTCGATGATGCCGCGGTTGAACGCCAACTGAGGCGATTCGCCGCTGCGGAATGCGCTTGGCAGTTTGTCGATATCACTATCGAGGCCGACGCAGACCAGGGAGTTGATGGCCTTCGCTCGCGAATCGTATTTTTCAACTGCGTTCATTTAGTTTTCTGTTCCCAGTTGTGCGGATCGGCGAACCAGCGGCGAACAACGGCGATTTGCTGCTCGTCTAGCGCGCCGCGCGCTCGCGCCTGGCTCAGCACAGTAGCAAAGTTGGTCAAAGTGTGCAATCGCAGGCCAGCGCTATCGAAAGCCTCCGACGCCGCGCTGAAGCCGTAGCTGATGATCGCTAATACATCCGCAACCCGCGCGCCAGCGGCCCGCAACGCGTCAACGGCTGACAGGCTGCTGCCTCCGGTGGTGACCAGGTCCTCAATCAGCAGAACGCGCTGTTGTCGCACATCGCCGCCGTCGATGCGCTGCCCTTTGCCGTGCGCCTTCTCCTCCTTGCGCACGAATA
>JAGWBC010000258.1 GCA_021296115.1 Anaerolineae bacterium
AGAAAGACTTCCAGATTTTGAAGCAATTTATTTCCGCCGGCGAATCGGGTACAATGAAGTTGCTCTAGCATCGCAGTGGCGGGATGGGAAAGTCGTCGACATGATCGTTGAAAAGCAGTTCATCAGTGCCGAAGCCTTTTACGACATTATCCAGAGGCCAGAACACGCAGACCGCAGAGTCGAGCTTGTTGAAGGAGAAATCGTCGACATGCCTTTGCCAAATCCGATTCATGCGGCCGTGCTCACTTCTCTCTCGACGGCGCTGAACGTCTTTGTAAAGCTGCAAGGGCAAGGGCGCGTTTTGACTGGCGACGTGGCCTTCATACTTGAACAGAATCCGGAAGGCAGAGACACATTGCGCGGCCTGGACATAGCGTATATTTCAACCGAACGATTGCCTGGAAGCCTACCTCGAAAACCTTTGCTTGTCGCGCCTGAACTGGCTGTCGAAGTCATATCACTCAGCAACAAGGCTGAAGATATTGAGAAGAAAACGCAGCAATTGCTTAAGGCTGGCACAGCGTTGATTTGGATAGTCTATCCAGATTTGCAGTCGGTAGCCGTCCATACAAGTGATACCGCAGTCAGGCTATCACAGTCCGATATGCTTACCGGCGGGGAAGTACTACCAAACTTTGCGATTCCGGTTCGCGAAATCTTCGCCGACGCATGAGATATATTTGTTCTTCTTCTTAATTCTTCACACGTTGTCGTCGTGACCTATGTATATTCACTCGTCCAAATCCTCTGGGACTACATGCTGGTCGGGCACGAACTGCGAGACGCGGATTGCATCGTCGTCCTCGGCAGTCACGATATCCGCGTCGCCGACTACGCCATCGAGCTGTATCAACAGGGCTACGCGCCTTACCTGCTGTTCTCCGGCGGAGTCGTCCAGCAGAATGCCGAGCTGGGCGTCTTCTGGGATACCACAGAAGCCGAATATTTCGCGCGCCGGGCGCTGGCGGCTCGTATTCCGGCCGAATCCATTCTGATCGAGAATCGCTCGCTTAATACCGGCGAGAATATCCGCTACGCCCGGCGTTTGCTGCAGTCACGCGAGTTGGATTTTCAGTCCTTCATCATGGTGCAGAAGCCGTACATGGAGCGTCGTGTGCTGGCGACCGCGCTGCAGCATTGGCCCGGCATAGACTTGGTGGCAGCTTCGCCGCCGATTTCCTGCGCCGACTATCTCAACGGCGAGCTGCCGCGCGATGCCGTGATACAGCATATCGTGGGCGATTTTCAGCGTGTCAAAGTCTACGGCGAGAATGGCTTCCAAGCGCCCCAGGAGATTCCCGCGCAGGTTTGGGACGCCTTCGAGCGGCTGGTCGCGCTCGGCTATGATCAGCGGCTGGTCGAATAAATACAGTCACCGCAATGGATGCTCGTGCTGAGGCGGACCAACTTCAGGCGGGATGGGGCAGACGTATGGCGTCCGCTCAACGGCGGCGCGGAATTCCGCCTGCGCCTCTTGCAGTAATTCCGGCGACAAGACCAACTCCGCCGCCGCGAGCGCCATCACTTTGGCCGCGTACATCATGCCCTTGTGCCCGATCGACGTTCGGCCGGTGGCGACTACGCCCCAGGAATGCGCCGCCGCTCGGCTGGCCCACGCAGCGGTTTGCAGCATGCTGCAGGGCGCGTACCAACTCATATCGCCCATATCTGAGGAGCCCGGCGACACGTAGCCTTTGTCGGCGCTGGGCAGCACATCGCCGATCAGCGGCTGCTCAGCGCGGTCAGGATCAACGCCGTAGCGGCTGACCAAGGTCTTGACGTTGGCGTCGCCGAAGTGCTGGTTGATCGCCTCGGCATAGGCTAGCTCGTCTTCGCTGAAGTCGATGCCGCCCAGCCGGCGCATGACTTCGTATTGCAGGTCGGCCAGCGTTTCGTTGGACAGAACGCGCGTCGAGCCCGATTTGTAGACGATTTCCACCTCGGTGTCGGTCATCATGGCCGCGCCTTTGGCGATGCGTATGACGCGCTGGCTGACGTCTTCCAGGTTCAGCGGTTCAATGGCGCGCACGTAATAATAGCTCTCGGCGAAATCCGGCACGACATTCGGCGCCAGCCCGCCGCTGAGTATGGAATAGTGCAGGCGAACATCATCAGTGACGTGCTCGCGCAGGTAATTCACGCCGATATTCATCAGCTCCAGCGCGTCAAGGGCGGAGCGGCCCGAATGGGGATCGGCGGCGGCATGGGCGGATTTGCCCTTGAAGCGAAAATAATAGCGGTTGACGCTGAGCAAGCTGCCTTTCATGGCGGAATTGGTATACCAGGGATGCCAGTTGAAGGTAGCGTCCAGATCGTCAAAGGCGCCATCGCGGCCCATAAAGACTTTGCCGCTTCCGCCTTCTTCGGCTGGGCAGCCGTAATAGCGGACTGTGCCCTCATGCCCGCTGCGCTGCAGCCACTCCTTAAAGGCTACAGCCGCTGCCAAGCAGCCTGTGCCCAGCAGGTTGTGCCCGCAGCCGTGTCCGGCGTCGCCGGCGCTGATGGGGTCGCGCAGGCTCTGGTCTTTCTGCGACAATCCGGGCAGGGCGTCATATTCCCCGGCGAAGGCGATGATTGGCCGGCCCTCGCCCCATTCTGCGGCAAAGGCTGTGCTGATCCCGCCCAGATCCCAAGTGATGCGGAAGCCTTCAGCCTCCAGGAAATCAGCTTGCAGTTTCGACGCTTTGAACTCCACGAATTGCAGCTCCGGGTTGTCCCAGATTTCGTCCGACATGGCCGTAAATCGCGTCTGATGTTCGTCCAGCCAATCGGCGATGTCCGCTTTTGATTGCATGGGGATGCCCTCGCTAGAGTAGGTGTGAGACCGCCATGATATCGCGCGGCGAGCCGACAGCCTAGTGCCGCAGCTGCCGATCAGGCGGGTGTTGCGACAATATCAGACCTTGACCGTGGCGATCACCTGCTCGTTGGGGTCGGCGGTGGTATCGGGCGGCAAGAGCTTGGCGGAAGAGTCGGGCAAGGCCAGCGTCAGCACGCGAAAGCCATGCCGGTGCCCCATATCGCGGATGGCCGCCAGCAGTTGGGTGCTAAGGTTGCGCGGAGACCAACAGTAGACCTCGGCATTGCGCTCATTGTAAAGCTGCTGATGGAAACAGACGAAGGCTTCATGGCCCGAGGCGTTGACATAATGGCGATGCTTTTTGCGCTCGATGATCTGCGGAATGCCGCGCCAGTGTTCGATCCATTCACTCTCCCAGAGCGCGCGCGGGCTGGTCCAGCGCCCGACCGCCAGCGCCCAGCCGTCGATCAGGCTGGCATCCGTTTTGTCGAAGTCTTGGCTCTTATAAAAGCTCTGGCCGATCTGCGCCTGCAGGGCGTAACGCGTCAGCCGCGA
>JAGWBC010000023.1:0-8861 GCA_021296115.1 Anaerolineae bacterium
TGCTGGCGATTGACCCCAGCAGCAGTTTGAGCGGCGGCAGCATCCTGGGCGACAAAACGCGCATGGAACGGCTCTCGCGCGACGAGCGAGCTTTCATCCGCCCCTCCCCCACCGGCGGTGTGCTGGGCGGCGTCGCCGGGCGCACGCGTGAAGCCATCATGCTCTGCGAGGCAGCCGGCTACGATGTGATTCTGGTCGAAACGGTGGGCACGGGTCAAAGTGAAGTGAGGCTGCGCGCGCTGGTCGATTTCCTTTTGCTGCTGCTGATCACCGGCGCCGGCGATGAGCTGCAGGGCATCAAAAAAGGCGTCATCGAAATCGCCGACGCGCTGGTCATCAACAAAGCCGATGGCGACAATATCGCCGCGGCCCAGGCAGCGCGCGCGCAATTCAGTCAGTCGCTGCGTTATGTGGCGCCGGCCACCGCAGGCTGGCGCACGCGGGTTTTCACCGCCTCCGGGCTTAGCGGCCACGGCATCGACGACATCTGGCGCGCAATCGGCGAATTTGTGGCGCAGACCAAGGCGAGCGGGGTCTTCGCAAAACGCCGCGCCCAGCAGCAGCGCGATTGGCTGCATAGCGAGCTGGAAGCGCAACTACGCGAGCAACTGTACGGGAACGCCGCGTTCCGGGCCGCCCTGCCCGAGCTTGAAGCGGCGGTGGTCAATGGCGAGCTGCCGGCGGCGACTGCGGCTGAGCGCTTGCTGCGCCTGATCCTGCCGTAAAGGATTTGCGACAATGACCTCGCGTACGTTTTCTTCTGCGCTTCATTCGCGGGGTAGTGCATCGGTATCGGTTGAAATTCAAATTCATCACAAAGGCGCAAGGCACACAAAGAAAACGGCATATTTGCATGGCGTTTCTCGGTGCTCTCACTTTCCTCGGTGTACTCGGTGGTAAAGCTTATTGTATTTCAAGCGAATAGGATTGTACTTCCGAGCGCAACGCTAGCCACAGCGCCATACTGCCATTACAATACGGCGCGCAATCTAACAGCGAGGAAAGCAATGGAAAGCAAGGTGAAACGCATGATTACAACCACAACACCGACTGTTGAAGGCTACGCTGTCGAAGGCTACCTGGGCATCGTCAGCGGCGAGGCCGTTATGGGCGCCAATATGTTTAAAGATATGTTCGCCGGCATCCGCGATATCGTTGGCGGGCGTTCCGGCGCCTACGAAGAGGAATTGCGGAAGGCGAAAGAAATCGCCATAAAGGAGATGCAGGACAACGCGCGCCAATTGGGCGCCAATGCCATCCTGAGCGTCGACCAGGATTATGAGACGGTCGGTTCCAATGGCAGCATGCTGATGGTATCGGCCAGCGGGACGGCGGTGCGCATCAGCTAGCCGCTTCCAACTCGACGCGGTGTTTGACGCGCAGCAATTCTACGGCGCGCTCGATCTCGGCAGCTTTGCGCTCAGCGGACCAGTTGAGCGTCGCCGCGCAGATCTCCGCCAGCTCATGCAGCAGCGCCGGGGTGACCTGACCCAGCATGGCCATCAGGGTGCGGCGCAGCAGCAGGTCGTCCAGCCGCGCCACTTTCTCGTGCTCCAGGATAAATACGATCTCCCGCTCGCTGTAAGCTGTGTGCGCGCCCAGCGGTTTGTCCTTCGCTTGCGCGATGAAGGCCGCGACTGCTTCCGCCCGCGTGCCGTAGCGCTCGAATAGCTGGCGCAAGCGCTCCAGCGGCAAATCACAGCGCGCCTGCAAATCCCGCGGCCACTGGTCGCGAGCGGATTCGTCGCGCGGGTAGGCGCGTCCGCCGCCGATGCTCAGGTCGCGAGTATGCG
The DNA here is from genome assembly GCA_021296115.1 of Anaerolineae bacterium. Classification (GTDB taxonomy): domain Bacteria; phylum Chloroflexota; class Anaerolineae; order Aggregatilineales; family Phototrophicaceae; genus UBA6055. Next base: position 1,794 of record JAGWBC010000023.1, read on the forward strand.
CCCGGCGCTGTCGCCCGAGATCGCGCAGCACGACATCCGCCGCCTGCTCGGCGAAGGCGCGGAAGGTGGTCCACTTGCCGCCGATCAGCGAATGAATCGGGTAGGCGCGCTCGGCATCAGCCGGCAGGCTGCGGATGCTGTGGTCGCGGCTGATTTGACCGGTAGCGCCGCTTTCGCTATAAGGCAGCGGGCGCACAGCGGAGAAAGTGAATACGATCTGCGAGCGCCGTACGCGGATGCCGGGAAAGACTCTATCGACCATAGCCAGCAGGTAGTCAATTTCGAAGTCGCTGGCGACCGCTTCATCGGGCTGGTCGAGGCGGATGTCGGTGGTGCCGATCATGACGCGGTCGAAATAGGGCAGAATCAGCACTATGCGGCCGTCGTCATTCTCGAAGAAGATCTCGCTGTCGCGCGCCGCCGCGAGCAGTTCCGGGTGGTCTAGGACCAGATGCGAGCCTTTGGTGCCGCCGATGAAGCGCTGCTCGCCGCGCCCCAAGCCACTGTTGACCACGTCAATCCAGGGGCCGCCCGCGTTCACCACCACCTTCGGGCGGATGCGGAATTCCTCCCCGCAGAGTTCATCGCGCAGGGTCACGCTGTCCCTGTCGCCGGCGATGGCGCTGACATAAGTCAAGGCGTGCGCCGCCTCATGGCTGGCTTCGGCATCCAGCGCCATTTCCAAACAGATGCGCTCGGGATAGGGCATCCAGGCATCGTAGTAGCTGGCGGCGCAGACGATGGCCGGGTTCAACTGCGGGTACTCGCTTAGGGCGGCCTGGCGCAGGCGAAATTCGTGCCTGGGCATCTGGCGCTCTTTGCGGACGAGGAAGTCGTAGAAGCTCAAGCCGAGTTTGACGACTAATGCGCCGCGTTCGCCCGGCCGGTCGAGCAGGTTGAGGAACTTCAGCGGCGCGTTCAGCAAACCGGAGAACCAGCGAAAAACCGGGATGGTCGTGCGCAGCGGCTTGGCGTAATGCGGCGCGTTTCGCAGCATGCGGTCGCGCTCGTGCAGGGCCTCGTTGACCAGGCGGAATTCACCGTTTTCCAGGTAGCGGATGCCGCCGTGCAGCATGTGGGAGGAGCCGGCGCTGGTCCCGCCGCCGAAATCGCCGCGATCGACCAGCAGCGCATCGACGCCGTTCAGCGCCAGGTCGCGGAAGAGGCCGATGCCGTTGACGCCGCCGCCGATGATCAAGACGGAGACGTCGGGATTGCCTTTGATGGCTTGCAGACCGTCTCGCCGCTTCATAGCTCATCCACTTTATGATCAGGCGATGGCCAAGACGGCGGGCCGCGCCTGTGCATAGTCTGTTGACTTTGCGTTATGATCATGATTGCGTCTACTCCACAAATGAGATAATAAGGACTAAGCGATGAAAATCAAATACGTGTTACTGCTGATTGCCTTGCTGTCGTTGTCGCTGTCAGCGCTGGCGCATGACGATGCATTGGCAGTCTCCAGCGAAGACATCGACGTGACCAGCGGCGGCCAAGCCTATCAATCGTATATCGCCTATCCAACAGATGCCGGGAGCTATCCGGCGGTGGTGCTGATTCATTCCTTCCGCGGCCTGCAGCAAGGCTACCGCGATATGACTGACGAATTCGCGGCTGAAGGCTTCGTGGTCTTGGCAATCGGCTGGCAAACTTTCGAACGCAGCCCTTCAGACGCGCTGGTTGAGCAACTTTTGCTCGACAGCATTGCTTATCTGAGCGCGCGCGCTGATGTCGATCCGATGCGGATTGGCTTGACCGGCTTCTGCGCCGGCGGGCGCTATACCATGCTATTCATGCCGCAGATTGACGCTTTTGGCGCGGGCGTGGCTTGGTATGGCTTCCCCAACTCCGGCGACCCTGCCACTCCGGCTGATTTGGTCGACGAACTCGACGCGCCCATGCTCATCATCCACGGCACACAGGACCGCCCCAGCCCCATCGCCAGCATCTATGCCTATGCGACGGCGCTTGGCGAGGCCGGCGCCGATTTTGAGCTCAAGGTATATGCCAATGAGCCGCACAGCTTCATGCTTGAAGACGGCGATCTGAGCCGTGATGATGTGGCCACAGACGCTTTTGGCGAGATGGTGAGGTATTTCCGGCGCAAGCTTGGCTAGCCAGGGCGAGGCGGCTTTTTTACGTCGCCGATAGCGAATCGCGCCTGGCCCGTATCAGGCTGCTGCCGGTCATCTCCGGCGGCTGTGCGACGCCGAGCAAGTCCAGCACTGTCGGCGCGACATCAGCCAGCCGGCCCCAGGCGCTTAAATCGTAGCGCTTGGCGGCGTCAATCACGAATAGCGAAACCGGCCCAACCGTGTGGTAGGTATGCGGCTGGCCGGTGACGGTGTCGATCATGCGCTCGCAGTTGCCGTGGTCGGCCGTGACGATGGCGACGCCGCCCTTTTGCAAGACCGCCTCGACCAGCTGCCCGGCGCAGTCGTCCACGGTCGCAACAGCCTCCATCGCCGCCGGCAGCGAGCCGGTATGGCCGACCATATCCGGATTGGCGAAGTTGACCAGCAAGAAATCATCGTCGTGCGTAACCAGGCGTTGCAGCGTCGCCGCGGTCAATTCGCGCGCGCTCATCTGCGGACTTAAGTCGTAGGTGGCGACTTTGGGCGAGGGCACGATATGGCGCGTCTCGCCGGGGAATGGCGCCTCGTTGCGGCCGTTGAAGAAGAAGGTCACGTGCGGGTACTTCTCGGTCTCGGCACTGTGATACTGCGTCATACCCGCCCGGCTGAGCGTCTCCGCCAGCGTATTGCTCAGCAGCTCCACCGGAAAGAGCGCCTCGTCAGTCAAGCCCTGCATATATTCGGTCATGGTGATCAGACGCAAATCGGCAATGGGCGCGAAGTTTTCAGCGCCTTCGAAATCGCGCTTGACGAAGGCTTGCGACAACTGACGCATGCGGTCGGCGCGGAAGTTGTAACAGAGCAAGACATCGCCGGCTGCGATCCCCATTCCCTCACCTGGTCCGACGACGGTGGGCGGGATGAACTCGTCGCTGACGCCTTTGTCGTAAGACGCTTGAATCGCGCTCAAGGCATCGGGCGCCCTGGCGTCGGCGCTGCGGAAAGCCATGGCGTCATAGGCTTGTCGCGTACGCTCCCAGCGTTGGTCGCGGTCCATGGCGTAGTAACGGCCGCTGACGGTCGCCATGCGTCCGCAACCCAGTTCGGCTATTTTGCCCAGCAGCTCAGCGCAGAATGTGATGCCGTCTTGCGTCGGCGTGTCGCGTCCGTCGGTGATCAGATGCAGTAGCGGGTCGATGTCGTTCCGGCGCGCGATGTCCAGCAGCGCGTAAAGATGATCGGAGTGGCTGTGCACGCCGCCGCTGCCCAGCAAGCCGATCAAGTGCAAGCGCTTGCCCTCCGCCTTGATGGTGCTCAGGGCGCTCTGCAGCGCGGGGATTTCGGCGAGCGAGCCCTCGGCAATGGCATTGGCGATTCGCGAAATATCTTGGTAGACGATGCGCCCGGCGCCCAGGTTGAGGTGCCCGACCTCGGAATTGCCCATCTGGCCCGGCGTCAAGCCCACGTGTTCGCCCGATGTGTGCACGATGGCGCGCTCGCAGGTTTTCAGCCAGCCATCGAAGTTGGGCGTATCGGCCAGGGCGACGGCGTTGCCCGCTTCGGTTTCGCGGATTCCCCAGCCGTCCAGGATGATCAGTAGCAGCGGATTTTCTGCCATCGGCATTCGCTTTCGCTTGAGCGGACTACCCAATTACCTCGGAACGTTTGCGCCCCCCGTCCCAGCGGATATCGGGGATCAGCACATCGGCATGCGCTTCAATGCGATCTCTGTAATCCAGCAGGTCAAGCATCATTTGCTTCATCACCGCCTTGATGTCGCGGGTCGGCTGATAACCCAGATCGACCAGGTGCTGCCGATCGGGCTGATAGTAGTGCTCTTCCATTTCCGTGCGAGGATTGTCATATTGGCGGATCTCCACTGGCATGCCCAATTCCGCCGCCACCTCCCGCACCATGAGAGCCAGCTCGGTGACGGTGTATGCGTTTTCAAATTGGTTGAAGACGCGGAACTCGCTTGGTTCGGGCGGGTTTTCGACCGCCAGGCGCAGGCAGGTAACCGAGTCGGTCAAGGGCAGGAAACCGCGTTTCTGCTTGCCCTTCCCGAAGAGCGTCAAGGGGTGGCCGATGACAGCCTGGCAGCAGAAGCGGTTGATGGCCGTGCCGAAACACTGGTCGAAGTCGAGCCGGCTGCGCAGGCGTTCGTCATCGCCCATCTCGGCGATCCGCGTGCCGAAGACCACGCCCTGCATGATATCGGTGGCGCGCAAGCCCCAAATCTTGGAAGCGAAATGCGTGTTGTGGGAATCGTGCACTTTGCTCTGGTGATACCAACTGCCGGCTTGGCGCGGGAAAGGCAGGCGGTCTTTCCGTCCGCGGAACTCGACTTCAAAGAAGCCCTCGGGGATATCAACATTGGGCGTGCCGTATTCGCCCATCGTGCCCAGCTTAACCAGGTGGGCATCGGGGACGACCTCTTTAATCGCCCACAGCAGGTTGAGATTGTTGACGACATTATTCTGCTGGGTCCAGACGCAGTGCGCCTGGTCGATCATGGAATAGGGCGCCGAAGGCATTTGCCCCAGGTGGACAACGGCCTCAGGCTGGAATTCTTCAAACAGGTCTTTGACATAGGCGTAATCGGTCAGGTCGCCGACGCGGAAGTCGAGAGGCGCGCCGAAGCGCTCCTCAAAAGCGAGCAAGCGCTCTTCCCGGCTAGCGATGGGTTGCGCGCTGACGCCGCCGACCTCAGCCACCCATTGGCGCCGCAGCAACAGATCAGCGCCGGCGACCTGATGCCCATGCGCGCTCAGATGGATGGCGAGCGGCCAGCCCAGATAGCCGTCGATGCCCGCGATGAAGACCCGCATACACTGACTCCCGCTTTGTACTATGGAAAGGCGCCGCCACGCTCGGCGGCCGGCCACCATCTTACCGAATCTGGCGCGGAATAAAATGGTTCAGTCGCTCGCGCCAATTGCGTCCGGCAGCCTGCGAACAGACTGGTGCATCAGCGCCGCCTAGCGGTTATAATGACGCGCTGGCGAGCAGCGCCATTCCGCGAATCCTCAGGGCGGATTGGCGTCTCCCGCATACGATTGCGAGCACACTTTGGCAAAGTCCGACGCAAGACAATCCAGCTACTGGCAGCTGATCCGCAGCAACCGCTCCTTTCGCTATTTGTGGTCGGGGCAGGTCGTCAGCCTCACCGGCGACTGGTTCAACCTCATTGCTTCGGCCGCCTTGATTGCGACGCTGACACAATCGGGCACGGCCGTCGGCGGGCTATTCGTGGTGCGCATGCTGGCGCCTTTCCTGGTCAGCCCCATCGCCGGCGTGGTGGCCGACCGCTACAATCGCCGCGCCATCGTCATCACCACCGATGTACTGCGCTGCTTCGTCGTGCTGGGTTTTGTGCTGGTGCGGGAGCCGCAGCAGGTCTGGCTGATCTATGTGCTGACGGCGATTCAGAGCGCCTCGCAAGGTTTCTATTTCCCGGCCTGGAACGCCATCCTGCCGGACATCACCAAGCCGCATGAGCTGGGCGTCGCCAACGCCTTGTCTTCGGCGACCTGGTCGGTGATGCTGGCCTTCGGCGCCGCGCTGGGCGGGCTGGTCTCGGGTGTGGTGGGGGTCTATCCCGCCTTCGTGATCGACGGCGTGACCTTTTTGGTCAGCGCGCTGATCTTGCTGCGCATGCCTTATCAATCGCTGCTGACAGGCGATTCCGACAAGTCCATCATGACGGGCATCCGCCAGTATCTAGACGGCCTGGCTTACTTGCGCCGGCACATCGACACCTTCTCCATCGCCATTCACAAAGGCGTTCTGGGGCTGCTGGTCATTGGCTTTTTTCAGGTCGTGCAAGTCGCGATTGCCGAGCGCCATTTCCCCATCGGCGAAGGCGGCAGCATCAGCCTGGGCTTGATCTACGTCATGTCGGGCATCGGCTCCGGCATTGGTCCGATTCTGGGGCGCAACTGGGCGCGCGATCGCGACCGGCATCTGCGGCTGGCGATCGCCGCCGGCTACGTATTTTCGCTGGCCGGATTCATCGTAACGGCGACCTTGATCTCATTCCCGGTCATCCTCTTCGGCGCCTTCTTGCGCGGCATCGGCGGCGGCTTGGTCTGGGTCCTGGGCACGCAGCTGCTGCTGCAGATCGTGCCCAATCAGGTGCGGGGACGGGTCTTCTCCACCGAATTCGCCTTGTACACGCTCTTTTCCGCAGTCGCGTCGGGCACGACCGGCTGGCTGATCGACACCTCGATGGGCGTGAGCGGCGTCTTGGTGCGCGGCTGCGGGCTGCTGATCATCCCGATAACGCTGTGGCTGCTGTGGATTTATTTCGGCAAACGCGACGTGGTAACAGCTGAACCCTCCGCCGCGTGAAAGCCCCGGCGCGGCTGACGACTTTGCAGCGACCAAATCATTGAACATCGCGACAAACAGGCATACACTTCTGCCGAGCATTCAAATTAGCGCAAATTAGCGAGGCATGACATGAAAATTCAGGGCATTGTACCGCCGATGGCGACGCCGTTCCGCGAGGACGAATCAATCGACGAGGCCTTGCTGCGCGCGGAAGTCGAATACTTGATCAGCTCGGCCGGCGTGCACGGCCTGGCGGTGGGCGGCAGCACGGGCGAGGGACACACCCTGACGACCGATGAACTGCGTTGCGTCGTGGGCGCGGCGATAGAAGTCGCGGACGGCCGCGTTCCTATTATCGCCGGCATCATCGTCGACAGCACGCGGCAGGCGCTGGAAAAGGCATCGGCGCTGGCCGACCTGGATGTCGCCGCCCTGCAAGTGACGCCGGTGCACTATCTCTTCCGCCCCTCGGACGAGACCATGTTCGCGCATTTCGCCACGCTGGCGGAGCAGGCGGCCCAGCCAGTCATGGTCTACAATGTCGTGCCCTGGTCCTATTGTTCGCCGGCGCTGCTTGACCGCATGATGCGCGAGATCCCGGGTTTGATCGGCGTCAAGCAGAGCGCGGGCGATCTCAAGCTGCTGGCCGATTTGCTGATGA
>JAGWBC010000023.1:9023-25992 GCA_021296115.1 Anaerolineae bacterium
TGCTGCCGATCTGGAACGCCATCATGGACGAGAATAGTAACTTGCCCGCCAACGTCAAGACGGCGCTGGCTTTGCAGGGTCGCCCAGCCGGCGCCCCGCGCATGCCCATGCCGGCCAGCTCGGCTGAGCAGCGCGCTGCGATAGAGGCGGCGTTGCAGGCGGCGGAGATGACGGTTTGCGCTTGAATCGGGAAGCCCTTCTCCCTTTATGGGATGCCCGCAATAGAGATGGCGGTAGGGGTTTGGGGTGGGGATATCAATCCACTGTGTAGCGCTTAAGGGCGTCGCGATTGAGCTCAATGCCCAGCCCCGGCTTCTGCGGCAGCTGGATCTCGCCATCGACCATCTGGATCTCATCGGCGACCAGCTCGTCGCGCAGCACCGACTCGGACAGGTGCGCCGGCAGCCACTCGATGAAGGGGCAGCAGTCGGTGGCGAATCCCAGGTGCGCGCTGGCGGCGATGCCGATGCCGGTCTTCCAGCAGTGCGGCACAATTAGACGTCCGTAGTCAGCCCCCAACTGCGCTACCTTGCGCGCCTCAGTGAAGCCGCCAACGCGCCCCACGTCCGGCTGCAGGACATCCAGCTTGCCGCGATGCGCCAGGTCGATGAATTCCCAATGCGTATTCTGCCACTCGCCGGCGGCGATGCGAATCGGCGAATGGTCGCAGATGAAGGCGTAGCCCTCCAGGTCGTCGATATTGATGGGCGTCTCCAGGAAGAAGAGGTCGAAGGGCTCCAACTGCTTAATCACCCGCAGGGCTGTGCGCGCGTCATCCCAGGCGTAGGCGACATCGACCATCAGCGTCATCTCGCTGCCAACGGCGTCTCGGCACTCGGCCACAATGCCGGCGATATGATCGTCATGCTCCTGCAGGGCGTTGTGCGTGTAAGGCCCGTTGATGCAGATCTCCAGCTTGGCCGCCTTAAAGCCGAAGTCGCGGGCTTGCAGCAGCTTGGTTTTGAGCGAATCGCGGTATTCACCCAGCGTATCGCCAGTGGGCAGCAGCGAAGCATAGGGCGTGATCCTGTCTTTGACGGCGCCGCCGAGCAGCTTGTAAATCGGCAGGCCCAGCGCCTTGCCTTTGATATCCCAGAGCGCCATGTCGATGGCGCCCATAGCGCAGATCAGCGCGCCGCGGCGCCCGTTCATCTTTGAACCGCTGTAGAGCTTGCGCCAGATGGCTTCCGGCTGCAGCGGGTCTTGGCCCAGCAGCATCTCTTCCAGGCCCAAGCCCATGATATGCGTGCCTATCGCCTTGATGCAGGCGCGGGCGATCCAGGGGTTGACATCGGTCTCGCCGATGCCGCTGATACCGGCGTCGGTGTGGATTTCCACAACCAGGTTGTCTTGCGCTGACGAGCAAGCCTCGGTGTGGAATTCGGGTACAAGCAAAACGTGGCAGTCGATGCGGGTGATTTTCATGATTCATCCTGAATAGGCTATTTTGGCCACAGAGGCACAGAGACACAGAGATTTATGTTGCGCCGACTCACGGCGAAAGCAGCAGGCATGCCAAGTTGACCCCATTTACGCGCACAGTCATCTCGTCATCCGATTGGCTGATCAGATTGTCGCCCAGAAGATCGACCGCGTCCGTGTATCCTTCCCAGCTGATCGTCTCAGTCACCGGCGCAGGACCCGGATTGATGAAGAACCAGGCCTCGCGATCATCCAGGACGCGGCGGCGGCGCAGCAGCGGTCCGCAGCGGTCGGGCTCGACGCCGGCTGTCCCCAGCAGCGCTTCCACAAAGGCATCGCTATCGCCGTCGGCGGCTTGATAAGCCAGCGCGCTGAAGCCGAGGAAGCTGCCGAGCAAGACGCTCTGGCCCGCCCCGACCCGGTTAAGCACGCCGACGACATCGGACCCGTGCCTCAAGATGGGTTCGCCGCTTGTCGCGCGCAGCGTCTGCCTGTAAAAGTTGGCCCGCGCCTGCAAGTCAGCGAATGGCCCGCAGCCTGCCAGCAGAGCGGGCGGATCAAACTCGCCGAAGCGGCGCTCGCCGGGCATCCAGCGCGAGGCGGCGCCCGGCTCCTTCACCATGACGAGGTCCTGATGCTGCGCGCCGAAAAACGCCTCACCGCCGTCGACCAATTGCGTCACCGTGCACCAGCCGTATTTGTCCCAGCGGCCGGGGCAAGCTTCCGCGATCAGCGTGCCGCCGGCCTCGACGAAGGCTTCCAGATGCCGAAAGTAATCGGCGTCGAGGCTGAGCGGCATGGTCAGAATGGCCGCTTGGTAGTGCGCCAGCTCGCCCGCCGCCACCTCATGCGCATCGAGGAAATCGACCGGGAAACCCAAGCGCCACAGCCGCGCGTACCAGCCGCGCATATTGTAGCGATAGTGGTGGATGACCTCGCCGTTGCAGGCCTGGAAGAAATGGTAGAGGTCTTCGTTCACCAGCAGAGCGATAGGCGCGCGCGGCGGTTGTGATCGCGCGAAGAATTCGCCCTGGCGCTGTATCGCCTTGCCGATGCGGCTGACCGCTGTCATGCGTTCGCTGCTGTCGCCGGTCGGGTCGAGCAAGCCGAAGCCGTTGGCTTCTTTCCAGAAGCGCTCCACGCGGTGATTCCAGAAGCTGATGCCGGTCATGCCGCAGGCCAGCCCCGACAGCATCCAGACGCGCAGGTCATTGGGCGTCGGTTTGCGCCCGTAATGCAGCGAGGTCGAGATGGGCCCGCCCTGGAACTCGGCGCCCCAGAGCGCGCGATCGCGCCCGTTATTGCCGCGCGCCAGATCGGTGCAGAGCATCATCTCTTCCCAGATTTCGTAGCGCAGCGCCCCCTCTTCGCTCTCGACCGGATCGTCCCAGGGGTGGCCGTTGTTCCATTTGGGATAGTTGCTGGTACCGAAGAAATCGCCAGTCCGCGCCCAGCGCCACTCCGCGCCCGAGCCGATTCGCGGCGTATCGGCATGGCTGAAGACCGGCCGCTGATAAGGGTCGTTCTCGCGCAGGGCATTTGTCTTGAAAGCAAGCTGGCGCGCCATAGTGACATCGTCCATGAAATAGCGCCAGTCGATGAAAGGCGCCAGCGGCTCTTCGCGGCGCGGCGGCTCAACCTCGTCCCAGTCAGCGTAATTGATCTGCCAGGTCGCGTTCAGCTTGGCCAGCGCGCCGTACTTCTCGCGCAGCCATTCGCGGAAGCGCGCCAGCGTATGCGGGCAATAGCAAAAGCCGAGCTTGCCAGCGCTATTGGGCCAGAAGCCGATCTCCTGAAAGGTATTCCAGGCCCAGATGTTCTTGTATTGGCCAAGCCTGCGCGCCAATTCGGCGATGAAACGAGCCGCCGCCGCGCGCGCGCCCGGATGATCCCAACAGGGACCGGGCTTGCCGTCCATTGGGATGGTGTACTGCGCCGGCTGATTGTGCCGTCTGCCGTCGCTGTAGACGAAATGGCAATCGGGAAATTTGCGCCAGAGCCAGGCCGGCGCCTGCTCCATGGTCAAACCGAGGTAGACGCCCAGGTCCAGTTCATCGGCGCGCCGCACAACTTGCTCCACCCGCGCGAAATCGTAGACGCCTTCCTGACGTTCGTCGGCCGACCAGTGCTCCTGAATCTTGATCATGTTGAAGCCGTAGCGCTTCAGCAGCGGCAGATCGCGCAGGACGCCTTCCAAATCCAGGCAGGGCTCGCGGTAGACGTGCGTGCCAAATGGGAACACGCCGTTGCCAAAGACGGGACGCACGCTCATTAGCTACTCCTTTACCGCGCCGAGCTTGATGCCGGAGATGAAATAGCGCTGCAGGAAGGGATAGACCACCAGGATTGGCACGGTCGCCACGATGATTTGCGCGCCGCGGATAGCGCGGTCGGACAGGCGCTGCAAGTCGCGCGGGTCGATGCCGACGTTCGTCAAATCCAACTCGACTACAATCGTGCGCAAGTAAGTCTGCATGGGATAGTTGGCAGTGTCGGTCATATAAATCAAGCCGTCGAACCAGGCATTCCAGTGATTGACCGCTGCCAAAAGTGTCAAGGTCGCGATCGCCGGCAGCGACAGCGGCAGATAGATATACCAGAGCACTTTCCAATGCGAGGCGCCGTCGATGACCGCCGATTCTTCCAGTTCTTTTGGCACATCGCGGAAGAAGTTCATCATCAGAATCACGCTGAAGATGGGCACGGCGTTGGGCAATATCAGCGAGCCCAATGTGTTCAGCAGCCCCAGATTTTTCACCACCAAGAAGGTCGGGATCAAGCCGCCGTCGAAGAGCATGGCGAAGACAAAAAACCAAATGAAAATGAACCGTCCCCGGAAGACACGCGGCGACTTCGACAGCGGATAAGCCGTCAAAATAATCAGGGACATGTTGAGGCTGGTGCCGGAAAACACACGCAGAACGGAAATCAAGAAGGAACGGGAAAAAGTGCGCGAGCCCATGACTTCTTGATAATTCTCCAGGGTGAAGTCGATGGGAAAGAAGGACACGAAACCCGCCGTCGCCGGCGCGCGGCCGCTGAGCGAGACGGCGAAGATATGCACCATCGGCGCCAGGCACAGCAAGGCGAAGGCGGTCAGGAAGACATAATTGAAGCCATCAAATAATCGGCTGAACCAATTGTTGTCGCGGATCATCTGGCATCCCCTACAAAATACGATAGCCGGCGAAGCGATCCGCCAGGTAATAGGACAGCGCGATCAAGAAAAAGCCGATGAAAGATTTGAACAAGCCCACCGCGCCCGCCAGGCTGTACTGCGCCGATATCAAGCCATACCGGTAGACATAGGTGTCGATGATGTCGCCGGTGCGGTAGACGGCCGGGCTATACAGGGTCAGAATCTGTTCGAAGCCGGCTTGCAGCACATCCCCCAGGCTGAGCGCCGCCAGCAGCACAATCGTCGGCAAAATGCCGGGCAAGGTGATGTGCCGGATGCGGCGGAAGCGTCCCGCGCCGTCGATGGCCGCCGCCTCGTGCAAGACGGGATTGATCGCCGTCAGCGCCGCCAAATAGATGATGGTCGAAAATCCGACATTCTTCCAAAATCCCGACAGGATGATCGTGCCGCGGAACCAATCGTTGCTGCCCAAAAAGAGCTGCGGCGGCGCGCCAAAGTTGCCGATCGCCTGATTGAGGATGCCGTGCGGCGCCAGGATATCCAGCAGGATCCCGCCCAGCACAATCCAGGAGAGGAAATAGGGCAGGTAGATAAGCGTCTGGATCGCGCGGCGGAAGAGCAGTATGCGCGCCTCGTTCAGCAACAGCGCCAGGATGATCGCCCCGACCTGGTCAGCCACGATCTTCGCTATCGCGATGAAGAGCGTATTGCCGAAGATACGGCCGAAATCCGGCAGGGAGAAGAAGAACTCGAAATTCTCCCAGCCGACCCAGGGCGAGTCGGCGAATCCGCGCGCCGGGCTAAAGTCCTGAAAGGCGATGACCACGCCGTACATGGGATAGTAACGGAAGAGCAGCACAAAGATGACGCCTGGCAAGATCATGACGTAAAGGGGCCAGGCGCGTCGCATGTACTGTTTGAAGGTCATGCAAATTGTCCCTCATCCACTTCATAGGCTAAGAAGAGGACAGGCTTTTCATTTCGCAGGATTCCGCTACGCAATCTGACCATTTGGCGAAAATTTTCGGGCGAGCCAAGGCTCGCCCCTACAGAATTCGCCATTTTGGTACCCGAAGACTGGCGAATTCCGTCGACACAGGGCGGCAAATTTGCGCGTTGCGCCCGGTATTTCCAAGTGTCCGCTCCTCAGCCCTTTCAAGAAGGCGTGGGCTACATCTGCCCATGCCACCAGTCGTTGACCTCGCCGGTAATGGTGTCGCCGCCGCCGGCGCGCCAATCTCGGACAAAGGCATCGAAGTCATCCAGCGAGGCTTGTCCGGTGATGATATTGACGAAAGTTTCTGCTTCCAAGTCATTGAGCGAGGAGCCGGCGCGCTCCATCGTCCGTGTCGGGAAGGTGGTGAAATGGTTGCGGATGCCATCGGCTTCCCAGCGATCCACCGCAAATACGTTGGCGTCATCCCACATGACCGAAAGCTCGTCGCCGCCCAGGAAGGCCTCCATCATGGCATCGCGCTCGCCTTCGGGCCTATTCGCCCAGACATCGCGGCGATGCTTGATCCAGTTGGTTTCGAAGCGCGGGTCGGTGCGGGCGCCGCCGTTGGTGCCCGGCGGACCCCAGATATGCTTGGTGCCATCGTAGCCGGAAGCCAGGTCCAGCTCGCTACCCATGGAATCGACTTCGCCAGCTTCGTCCCGCCAGAAATAATCCGTGCCCTCGAAGCCGTGGAAGCGGTTATCCGGATTCTGCAAGAGTTCCGCCCACCAGCCGATTTGCTTGAGCACCAGGTCGACATGCTCAAAGCCCTTGCGGAAGCAGAAGACGCTGTCGACCACCGGATTGCTCCAGGCTTTCTTCTTGATGCCGGTCGGTCCGGCCGGGATATCAGCCCAGGTCCAGCGGGCCTCCGGGTCGTTGGTCACGCTGTCCGGCAATCCAAAGAGCGCGGCGAAGGCCGGCGACATGGTGATGCCGCAGGTATTGCCGCCGATCTGCCCGAAGGCGGTTTGCGGCGGCCGCAGGGTGAAGAAGTCTTGCGCGAATATGCCCTCGGCATACCATTGCCGCAGCAGCCCGAGCACTTCCTTGATCTCCGGCAGGATGCTGTTGTATTGCAGGTCGCCGCTGTCATTCGGCGTCCAGTAACCCGGCATCACGCCCCAAGCGCCAAAAATCGGATCGAGCGAGCTGAACCAGGTGACGAGGTTGTTGGCGGCGGCGATGCCGATGGTGCTGCCATCCGCGCCTTGGCCGAGATCGGCTTCGACAAATGCCTTCGCCACCGCGTACAATTCGTCAACCGTTGTCGGCGCGCTCATGCCCACCGCGTCCAGCCAGTCTTGCCGGATCCAAAGGAGTTTGTCGTTCTGCGCCGCCTGCTCGATATAAGGCAAGCCCATCTTGCGGCCGTCGACCTCGGCATACTGCCAAGCCGCGCCATCGCCGAAGCTCATCGCTTCCTTCAGCCAGACCGGATGCGCCGCCTCTTCATAGACATCAGTGATATCCTCGACCAGGTCGTTCTCCAGTAACTGGCCATAAATCTGCAGCGGCACCGTCTCCATGAAGTCCGGCAGTTCGTTGCTGGCCAGCGCCAAATTGTACTTCTGCAAGACCTCTTCGTCGTTGTCCGTCCAGCTGAAAGCCAGCTTCCAGTTGATGCCCGTCACCGCGGCATTGAGCCGGGTGAAAGGAGAATTCTCGATGTCGTCGCCATCGGCGAATTCCCAGGGTCCGCGCCGACTGCCGGTGATGGTCACCGGCGGATCAACCGGCATGCCATCGGGAATGGGCGGCAGGGTCGTCGTCCAGCCGCGCGAATTGTTGGGGCTGCCGGGATGCAGTTGCGCCGGAATATCGCCCATGCCTTGGGCGAAGACGGGCGGCAGGCCATAGCGCGCCATCATCATGGCCGCCATGCCCGCGCCGCTCAAGCGCAAGAAGTCCCTGCGCGAAGGTCTCAAGTCCGATGTGTCATAAGGAAATTTCTTGTTCATGCTAGCTCCTGAATTAAACTCATTGCCTAACCGTTTGCGGGAGCAGATTGATCAGTAGCCACCTCCTTAATCCCTCCGCTGGCAAAACATACCTAAGCGGTTGTGGACCCTTCGTCATTTGTCTCGGCGGTCAGCGAAATCACAGTTTGCCAAACCTCGCTGCTGAATTGAATGTGACCGCGCATGAGGTCGCCGGCGGCATCGGCGTCGCCTCTCGCGATGGCGTCGTATATGGCCTGATGGGTGCCGCCGCCCTCGGCCAGCGCGGGCAGGCTGTCGGAGTGCGTTTCTTTCAAGACTTCTTCCAGCAGGTCGATCACGTTAACCACGAACTGGCCAATGATGGCGTTGTGGCTGGCCGCGCCGATGCGCCGGTGAAAGTTGAAGTCGGCGATCAGATACTCGCCAACGCGGTCCATATTGGCGTGCATGGCGCGCAGCTCAGTTTCGATGGCTTTGATTTCCGTGGGCGTAGCGCGTTGCGCCGCCGCGCGCGCCGCCTCAACTTCGATCATCTTGCGCGCATCGAGCAGCTCCATGATTGTCCCGCCCCAGGTGGCCAGGCTCAGCCCGAGAATTCGCCCGAAGCTGGCGCCCGTGTTGGTGGTGAGGAAGGTGCCTTCGCCGACGCGCGATTCCACCAAACCCACCGCCTCCAGCACCTTGAGCGCCTCGCGCACGCTGTAGCGGCCGACTCCCAGAGCATCCGACAGCGCGCGCTCAGACGGCAGACGCTCGCCCAGCGGAATGGCGCCAGACAATATGTAATTCTTCAACTGCTCAAGGGTCTGGTCTTTGACTGAGGTTTTTTCGATTGTCTTTAAGCCGGAGATGCTCGGTGACGGAACTTTCACAGCAGTCTCCTCTATGACCATAACTGATTGGTCAGTGGTGTTACCAATAATAGCGGGATTTCGCGCGCTTGTCAAATTAGCGCCGCAAAACCGAGTGGTACAACTAATGGCGATCGCTCCAAATGCGCGCGCTGCGCAAATTGCAGGCGGTCTCGTTGAATACGGCTGCAAGTAAGTGGGAATCGGATCATGAAAAAAGAAAAGCGTCCGAATTACACCCCGTATCCGGACGCTCGCCGCCGCGTTCACTTGACTTAGACGTAAGTACAGAGCCGGTCAACGGCGCAATCTTACGCTTCCTTACGCGGATTTTCGCCAGTATATCTTAGGCCCATAATCCTGGCAAGTATTTCCAGTATCAAATCAAGGGACGCCGCTGACGGCTACAGGGTACGCCCGAAGAATTCGACTGTCGCTTTGACCATGGCCGGCAAATAAGCATGCGCCACACCTTCATAAAGCGCCAATTCGAGATTATCGGGCGCGCCCGCCGCGCGATAGACTTCGCCGGCGTAGTCCATCACCTTGTGAATGCCGGCGATGGGCGAGAGCGGGTCCAGGTCGCCGGTCAGAATCAACTGATGGCGCGGCGCGGTCAAGGCCACGATATGCTCCATATCCAGGCCCGATACCAGCATGCCCGGCACGTAGTAGTAAATGGCGTGCATGCGCAGGTTGCCGCTATCGGCGAAGTCGCGGTAGCGGGTCATCTGCGAGATGGGCACAGCCGCTTTGACCGCCTCATCCAGCGCAGCGACCCAGGTAGTGCGTGATCCGCCCAGGCTCATGCCAACCGCGCCGATCCGCGCCGGGTCGACTTCCGGACGACTGCGCAGGTAGCGCAGCGCGGTCAAGTCATCGTGCACCATCATTCCCCAGAGCGACCGGCCCTGCCACAGAAATTGCTTGTACAGCGACAGCTCGGTTGAAGCGCCGCTTTCGCTTGCGCCGCCCGGCCCTTGATGCTCGCGCTGGCCGAAGCCATAGGCGTCAATCGCCAGCACGATGAAACCCGCCTCGACCAAAGCCAGACCGGGCGCGTAGCCGTTCTCGCGCACTTTTATGGCGGCGTCTTTGCCCAGCGAATACTTGCCGCCGTGCTCGTGATGGTAGAGGAGCGCCGGCGCCGGCTTGGCGATGTTCTTGGGCAGCAGCATATAGCCGTAGACCGTATCGCCGACGCCGTTGGCGAAGCTGAGATGTTCCAGCGTGTAGCCCGGCTCGTCGCGTTTGGACAATACGCTGACGTCAGGAAGGAAGGGCTGCGGGATATCGCCGAGCAGCTGCCAGAGCCGTTTACGCGTTTCGTCTGGATTCGCCATCAAGTCCATTCGATTAAGATCCCCTGCGCTCGCTTGTCCCATTCCGCCAGATGCGCATAGGCATTGGGGAATTCAAGCCAATTGTAACGATGAGTGATCAGTGGCGCGACATCCACACGCCGCCGCGCCAGCAGCTCAAGGCAGACTTTATGCTCGCTGATCTGAGTCCAATAGCCAGGACTGTTTTCATGACGCGGCCGGGTGATCTCGTGCGCGCCGATGATGTGCAGGCCTTTGCGATGGACATCGCGGTAAAAGTTGACGCGCTCGGTATCGCCGCGGGTACTGCCGAGCAAGACTACCCGGCCCTTCTCCGCCGCCAGTTGAAAGGCGGTCACGACTAGCGGGGACGCGCCCGTGGCCTCGATCACGACATTGGGGCCGGCGCTGCCCAGTAAAGCGCGCAGGTCATCTACCAGTCCGTCGCTGCTGACCAGGATGTCGTCAGCGCCGATCCGCCGCGCCAGAGCCAGCCGCTGCGCATCCAGGTCGATGCCGATAACGGGCAAGCCGCCGGACAACTGCGCCAGCCGCATCGCCAGTACCCCGACGACGCCCGCGCCCAAGACCGCAACTGACTCTCCGAGCTCAATGCGAGCTTTGCGCACGCCTTGCATAGCTATCGCCAATAGATTGAAAAAGACCGCTTCCTCGGCGGGCAGTTCAGGCGACACGGGCAAGCAGACCCTGGCGTCGACGAGCGTGTGCGAGGCGTGCTGTGCCGGGCAGACCACGCGGTCCCCAACTTGCAGGCCAGTGACCTCGGCGCCACTGGCTTCGACCGTGCCGACGAAACTGTAACCCGGATACAGCGGATAGGTCGCATCGGCGTTGTCGAGGCCGAGAAAGAAGGCGCGCTCTGTGCCCGGACTAATCAGCGTCGTCAAGGCGCGCAGCAGGACTTGGCCCGCTCGCGGCGGCGGCGGATCAAAGCTCTCCAGCCCGACCTGCCCGGCCGCAGTAACGACGGCACGCTGACCAACCACCATTTCAAAGCCCTCACGCAAGCCCGAATCGCCGCGGCCGAGCGGTCATTTCATACCGGTGGTCGCGATGCCAGTCGTGATAAATCGCTGCAAGAAAGCAAATACCAGCGTAATGGGCAAAAGCGTCACAACGGTCATCGCCAGCACATAATGCCACTGGATCTGCAATTCGCCCTGGAAGGCGTTCAAGCCCACTTGCAGCGTGAAATAATCGTTCTGGCTGAGTACGATTAGGGGCCAGAGGAAGTCGTTCCAGCGCCACATCACTGAGAAGATAGCCAGAACGGCCAGCGCCGGGCGCGCCAGCGGCAGGATGATGCGCCAATAGATATGCCACTCGCTGCCGCCATCAATTCGCGCCGCGTCAAGCAG
Source organism: Anaerolineae bacterium (assembly GCA_021296115.1). Classification (GTDB taxonomy): domain Bacteria; phylum Chloroflexota; class Anaerolineae; order Aggregatilineales; family Phototrophicaceae; genus UBA6055. Next base: position 20,077 of record JAGWBC010000023.1, read on the forward strand.
CTCATCGGGGATCGTCAGCATGTACTGCCGCAGCAGAAAGATGCCAGTGGGCGTCGCCGCGCCGGGGATGATAACGCCCCAGAGGTTGTTCTTCCAACCGATGCTGGTGATGACCAAAAAGACGGGCACCAGAATCACCGTGATCGGAATCATCAAGGTAGAAATGAACAAAACGAAGATGGCGTCGCGCCCCTTAAAGCGATACTTGCTCAAGGCGAAGGCGGCCATGCTGTTGATGATCAAGGTAATCGCCGTCGCGATCGAGGTCACAAGCAAGCTGTTCTTGAGGTAAGTGAAGAAGTCGAAGTTTTCCAGCTCGACCAAGGGATCGAGGTAATTCTCCCAAGCCAGTTTGACCTCTTCCACCGGTTCCCGCTGCCTGATATTAATCTTGATGCGCTCTGCGTCGGGGTCGGCCGGGTCGACCATTTGCGCTTCAATGCCCACGCGCCGCACCTGCGCCAACTCACGCGCGCTGCCGTCTTCCTGCGTCACGGCGAACAGCGGCAGCGGTTCATCGTAGCCCTCGACCTCGACTTGCACCTGCTGATAGGGCAGCAGCGGTGGCGGATACTTGACCAGACCGGCCTGCGTCTTAAAGGACGACGCGACCAGCCAAAGCACGGGCCCAAACATCAAAATCGTGCCGATGGTCAAATAGAGGTAGGTCAGCGCATCGGCAGTGTTGACGCGTTTGCCGCCGCTGCGCAGCGAGAGGAACTGACCCAGGCTGATTCTGTCCGCTTGCATGAGTTTCGCCCTAGCCTCTTAAGCCAAGCTCGACTGATTGCCGAGCCGCAATTGCAGCAGCGTCAGTATCAGCAGCGATACGCCCAGCACCATGGATGCCGCCGCCGACAAACCGAAAAGCTGAATCTGATTGGAGAAGCCGGTGGTGTAAATGTACTGCACCATCAGCTGGGTACGCGTGCCCGGTCCGCCGCCGGTGAGCACGAATATTTGGTCAAACATTTGCACAGCGCGAATTAAGGACAGCACCAGAACGACAAACATGGTTGGCATCAACAGCGGCATGGTGACGAAGCGGAAGTCTTGCCAGCCGTTGGCGCCGTCAATTGAACTGGCTTCATAAAGTTCGGGCGGGATGGACTGCAACCCCGCGAGTAAAATCAGCGTGTAAAAGCCCATCAGCGCCCAGACGCTGACAAAGACCACCCAGAACATGGCCCAATTGGGATCGAGCAGCCAGCGCTTGCTCTCGCCGCCCAAGATTTCGATAATCCCGTTCAGGACGCCTTCGTATTGCAAGACCCACTTCCAGATCAAGGCGACGACCACGGGCGACAGCAGCACCGGATAGAAGAATACGCTGCGAAAGAAACCGCGCGCGATTATGCGCCGATTCAATACCAGCGCCGTAATCAGTGAGAAAAATACAATGCCGCTTACTTGAAAGATCACGTAAATTATCGTATTGAAAATGCCGCGCCAGAACAGGTCTTCCTGGCAGCTGTTGGGCTGCGTGAAATTTTCGCAGTCGAAGAGCGTGGCGAAATTATCCAGGCCGACGAAGGGACGATCTTGGGGGAAAAGTTTCGTACCGCCGGTCATGGCGTAATAGAAATTGAGCAGCATCGGAAACAGTACAAAGATGCCAAAAATCAATAAGTTTGGCAGAACGAAGAAATAACCCATCTTGTCGATGCCGACGCGCCGCTGGATCGGCGTGAGCACCCGGTCGACGGCGGAGACGAGCAGAAGCAGCGCCGGGCGCGTCAAGGGATCGACGAATCCCAAAAGGCGCGTTGCCGGCTTAGGCTGAATCACTTGGGGCGGGGACGCGCTCATATATGCCGGCCTAGGGTTATTACGGACTTGGCGCCAAAAAAGAAGCAGGCAAGCGATCCGCTTGGGACCGATTGCCTGCAACTTTAGAGTAGACGTTTACCTGCCGAATTAGCCCTGTTCAGCCAAGGCGGTGTCGACATCGTCCTGGATACGGTCAATGGCTTCATCAATGGTCAACTCACCGACCATCGCCTGCGTCAGGCGGTCGCGGGTGGCGTCGAAGACTGCGCGATTGAAGCCGTAAGCTTGCAAGTCAAAGGCAATCTGCTCAAGCGTGCCGACTTGGCCGACGAATACACCCAGCGAATCCTTCGCCAGTTGCAGGTCAGTGTCAAAGTCGACGCCCGATGCAGACAAACCGGCGTGCGCCGGAATGAATAGCGTGCGCGCGGCGAATTCGCCCAAGACTTCCTGCTGTGCCAGGTACTCCATCACGCGGGCGACTTCTTGCGGATGTTCGGTGGAGGCGATGCCGACCAGGGCCGCGCCGCCAGGCATGCCGGTGCAGCCGCCGGGTCCGCAGGGATTGGGCACGGTTTGCCAGTCAAAGGCGTCACCGATCTGCTCGCTGAACTGCCCAACTTGCCAGCTGCCGGACATGTAGAAAACCAGCTCAGCATTGGCGAATTCTTCATTGGCGCCGGCATAACCTTCGCTCAGCGGCCACATCTCGGGATGCATGGTGCCATCCAGATGCCAATTTACGAAACGTTCCGCCATATCACGGAAGCCTTCGTCCATGACGGTCGGGTGGCCCATGTCGTCAAAGTACATGGCGCCGGAGCTGATGGCCGGGCCTGCAAAGCGGTGACCACTGCGATCCATCGCCATGGGATAGGGGATTTCCAGCGCTTCAGCAACTTCCACGGAGGCCGCTGCCCATTCGTCCCAGGTGACCGAATCAGACATATCGCTCGGCACGTCAACGCCGGCCTGCTCGAAGAGCGTGCGGTTAATGAAGGGGCCGGTGATTGTAAGTTGGGTCATGAAACCGGGAATGCTGGAATCATCGCCGGGCAGGCGCTTCCAATTGAGGAAGGGACCGAAGTTTTCTTCCCAGTAATCGGCATCGCTCAGGTAGGGCGTCATGTCCAGATAGTATTCCGCCAAGCCGCCGAGATCGGTGACGCGCGCCATGTCGGGACCTTCACCAGCCGCCAGGTCGAGCGGCAGATTCTCTAAAATAGCGCGATACGGCACCGTGTCGATTTCGACGCTGATATCGGGGTTGTCGGCCTCGAAGCGATCCAGCAAGTCTCGCAGGACTTCGCCTTCGTTGCCGTCGTCGTACCAGCGAATCCGCAACTCGACCATGTCTTGCGAAAAGGCCGGCACAGCGGACAGCAATACCGCAAGGATAAGCAATACAGCCATAATTCTGCGCATTATGTTCTCTCCTGATGCATTTGAACGGACAATGGTGGTGGAGCAGTGCAGGCAACTCAGGAAGCCAGCACATTCGTCTTGTGCCGACGAGCGCGGCGCTGGGGATAAGCGTTGGACACAATCCTCGCTGCCTGCCGATACAGCCGGACAAATATAATCGAGCGCTGCTAACCTGTCAACCGATGCCTGATTAGACATAGCAACGCTTGGATTGGGCGCGTTATAATCCCGTGCGCAGTGCGAGAAAACACAGGAGAGAAACATGCCAATCGGAACATCGAATCAGAAGATCGCCGGGCTCGGCACGCATCATATCGCCGTGCAAACCCAAGATTACGCCGAGTCGATCGCCTTCTACACCGAGGTGATGGGCATGGCGCAGACGGCCGAATTCAGCGCCGGCGGTCGCCGCATCTGCCTGCTGGATATCGGCGATGGCAGCCACCTCGAACTTTTCGAACCTATACCCGGAACGAGCCCCAGCGGAGACGCCGATGGCAATGTCGTCTTCCACTTCGCGCTGGCGACCAGCGATATCGAAGCGGCGCTGGAACGCGTGCGCGCGGCCGGCATGGAAATCACGGTCGAGCTGAAAACGGCCGACCTGGGACCGCTAAACGTGAGCATCGCGTTTTTCAAGGGACCGGGCGGCGAGGTGGTCGAGTTCTTCCAGGTGAATAACTGAACGCTAGACCTCTACGTAAATTGCTTCGTCGCGGATGACGACTGGAAAGCGCTTGAGCCGGCGGCGGTCGGTCAGGCATTGGCCGCTTGTCAAGTCGAATTCCCAACCGTGCCAGGGGCAGCGCAAGATTTCGTTTTCCCGGCCCCAGATGAACTCGCCAGCGCCCGAGGGCAGCGTCGTGCCGCTGACCACCCCCAGGCAGACAGGCGCGAAGGCGTGCGGGCAGAGGTTGAGCACAGCCACAATTTGCGAGCCAGTGTTAAAGACGCCGATTGACTTTCCGTCAGCGCTGATCAGACGCCGCTCTCCAGCAGCCAGGTCAGCCAGCGGCGCGACGAATACTTCGGGCACTCGAACCCCTCCCCTGGCCCCTCACCAAACGCATTGCGGAGGGGTTGGCTTTAACTCTCGGCAGCGCGGCTGTCAGACGACGCGCTCCCGCGTTTCCAGTTTGAACAGCTCCTGTGCGTTGCCATACATCACGGCATCGCGCACATTTCCAGGCAGCTGCCGCAGCGCAAAATCCGGCGTGTCGCCATCCCAATGCGGATAATCGCTGGAGAACATCAGCATCTTCTCGGCATCGAACATATCCAGCACCTGGCGAAAATGGTTGATATCGTCCGGCTCTTCGATGGGCTGCGTGGTCAGCATGATGTGGTCTTGTATGATCTCGCTGGGTGGACGCGTCAGCCAGGGCGTGGTCGAGCGCAGCGCCTTCCAATTCTTGTCCAGCCGCCACATGATGGCTGGCAGCCAGGCTACCCCGCCTTCAACAAAGATGTACTTCAGCGTGGGAAACTTCTGGAAGACGCCCTCGGCGACCAGACTAACCAACTGCGTCATGTACGACGTAGCCAACAGCGTGTGCCATTGCAAGTAGTCGGAGACGAAACCGGCCGTGCCGCCCGAGCCGGCGATGCCGACGCCCTCCAGCCCGGGATGAATCGCCACCGGCAGGTCATATTCCACAGCCGCTTCATAGATGGGATGGAAATAACTGTGCCCGAGCGGAAAGGGCGACCCGCTCACCAGCAGCACCTGGCAGATCCGCGGATGCGCGCCCAGGCGATGGATCTCCTTTACCGCCAGCTCGATATTGCTGAATGCGACCATGACCGAGGCCAGATAACGCTCATCGACCGGCAGCCAGTCTTCGACAAAATGACTGTTCACCGCCGTCAGCGCCGCCGCGGAGTAGTGGGCATCCGGCGAGACACAGTGTTCCATCGCCTCCATGGGATTCAGCACGGCGTAGTCGATATGGTAGCGATCCAGAAAATGAGACGCCATCGTGTCGGGAAAGCGCTCAATGCGCCGGCCGTCGGCGGCGACGCTGTCAGCGCGCATCACGCCGCTGGGATTGAAATAGTTGGGGTGTCCGGCGCCGTGATCGCCGCGCAAATAACGCGAGCGCCAAGGCTCGTCAAGGTATTCCGCCACCTGCTCGTGGATTGGCACGGGATGAAGATCGGTATCAATGATCATTTTGGGATTTGACATGTAGTACTCGCCTGCGAGTCTCATCGATTGAAATATAACACAAAGTTTGCCTAATCCCTTTCCATGTGTCACACTAACTTCGTCGAATAACTAACCAACAAGACGAAAGTGTTTAAGAAAGGAATAATCTGATTCTCTGTCTGCTTGCGCCATTCGCGCAGGCGCAGGATCCGGTGACGTTTACCCTGTGGATGCACAACCACACGCCAAGGATTGCGGTTGACGAAGAACTGATCGCCGAATTCATGGAAGAGAACCCACACATCACCGTCGAATACGAAATCGTGCCGGATTACTTCACTGCCTTGCAAACCGCTTTGGCAGCGGGCGCCGGACCCGATGTTTTCAACCAGTTCACGCTTTTTAACGCGCAATTCTATGCCATGGGTATGCTGGCCGAGGTAGACCCGGTGGCGATGGGTTACCAGACTATAGAAGATGTCTATGCCCGTTATGGCGAGGGTAAGATTGGGGAGACAGTATTGGCCGGCAACACCATGAATGGCGTGCTCTATGGCTTGCCTACGGAGCTC
>JAGWBC010000024.1:0-2279 GCA_021296115.1 Anaerolineae bacterium
CAGGCTCTTGAAGTCGCGCGCGAATTCAGCCGCGCCGCGTCCGAAAACCAGGGTCGGCACAGGATTGAGCGTGTGGCGGCGCGTACTGAGGTCTTCCATATTGCCGTGATCGCTGGTGATGACGACCAGGCCGGCGTCATCATCCCATTCTTCGAGGACGCCGGCCATAACGGCATCAAAGCGCTGCAAGACCTCAATGCCTTGTGACAGCGTGCCGCGGTGACCGATGTGGTCCGTCAGCCAGTGAGAGTGGAAGGCGAAGTCGTATTGGCGGGCCAGGCGCGCGAGCAGTCGTCCAGCGTCTTTCGGCGAGTATTGCGGCAGATCGCCGAAGCGCAAGTGACGCCGCCAGCTGTCCGTCGTCCATTCAGCGGTTAAGGCGCGCTTCTGTTTGATATCTGCCAGTGTAAAGTGCGGCGCGCCCGCTTCGAAAGCCGCTTGCTGAATGCTGGAGCGCAGGGTCTTGCCGCGTTCAAAGTCGGCGACTAGGCGGGGTGGATAGGCCGTGAGCAGGCGGGCAGTCCTTCCCTTCTCGGTCAAACGGCGGAAATAACTGTGCTTCGCGATGATTTCGCGCGTCTTGGCATCCGGCTTGGGGCCGTAATGTCTGCCGATGATTTCCGGCACATTAAGCCCGGTCAGCAGGCTGGCTTGCCCGGTACCGCTCTGTGGCTTGCCGGCGACGCCCAAGCGCGCGTCTGTTGGGATAAATACGGCGCGGTCGCTGGCCTGCTTCCCAGTGGAGGCCAGCCAGCGCAGTCCATTGGTCAAACTGCATAGCGTCGGCGTGTCTGCTACTGCGAAGGGATTGGACTCCGGGTCATCAGCGCCCAAGCCGACGCCATCCAGGAACAAGGTGAGAATTGTCATCGGCTGGGCTGACGCCTAGGAGATGTCGTCATCGTAGGCGAGCAAGAAGGGGTTGGTCGCGCGCTCGCGGCCGATGGTGGTGGCGCCCATGTGGCCGGGCAAGACCTGCACGTCATCGTCCAAAACCATCAGCTTGTCGACGATGGAACGCATAAGCAGCGCGTGATCGCCGCCGGGCAAGTCGGTGCGGCCGATGCTGCCAGCAAAGAGTGTATCGCCGCTGAATAAGATCTTGTGCTCGGCCAGGTAAAAGCTGAGGTGGCCCGGCGCATGGCCCGGCGTGTACAGACTGTGCAAACGAATCGAGTCCAGCTCAATGATCTCGGATTCGCTGGTGAGCAGACGATCGGGTTGGGCCGCTGCCGGCAAGTCGCCCAGGCCAAAGAATATGCCCTGCAGGGGAATCTCGTCGAGCAGGCTTTCACATTCCTCGTGGATGTAAAAAGGCAGGTTCAGCTCCTGCTTGATTGCCGCGCTGGCCAAGACGTGGTCGAGATGGGCGTGTGTGGCGATCATTAGCTTGATGGTCCAGTTTTCTTTCCGCGCCGCAGCCAGTATTGCCGGCGCATCGTCGACCGGGTCAATGAGGATGGCATTGCCGCTTTGACTGTCCGCGATCAAATAGGCGTTTGTGGCGAAGGGACCGAGAGTTAGCGATATGATCTTTATGGTCATGTAAGTCCTGTCTAGCCAGCCGGACGCCGCCGGATCAGCTTAGCGAATTCGGGTAGCTCCTGCATTTTCAGCAGCAGCGCGGTCAGCAGGAAAGCCGCCAAGCCTCCCGTTCCCGCCAGCGCCAGCCGCAGTATAGTCAAGGATATGCCGGATCCCAATACGAGGCTTTCCCAGACCAAGTCAAAGGCGACGATGGCGGCCGCCATGACTAACGAGGCTACGAGCGTCTTTAGCAAGGCGCGGGCCAAGGTGTTCTCCGCGATTCCGCGCCAACGCCGGCGCAGAATGAAGAGCAGCGCCAGCACCTCGAACATGACGCCCAATGAATTCGCCAGGGCCAAGCCGCTGACGTTGCCGACCTCTCGCGACAGCTGCAGCGACGGCGCCGAAAGGGCGATCGCGTTGAGCAAGGCGTTGGAGTCGACGCGCGCGACATCACTGAGCGCGAAGGCCAGGCCGAAGTTGATGAGCGCGCCACCGAGCGCGGCGAACAGTGGCGTCAGCGTGTCCTTGTCGGCGTAGAAGCTGCGCGCGATGATTTCCAGCGCCGAGTGCACGATTAGCCCGAGGGTGAACATCGACAAGGTGCTGTAGACCAGCGCGGAGGCGGAGGCGTCGAAGGCGCCGCGCTCCAGCAGGCTAATCAGCGGGCGGCCCAGCAGAATCAAGGCGATGGCGGATGGAATGCTGCAGATGAGGATGAAGCGCAGCGCCCCGGACATGGCGTCGCGCTT
>JAGWBC010000024.1:2307-4105 GCA_021296115.1 Anaerolineae bacterium
ACGATGCCCATGGCGGTGCCGATCAGCGTCTGCGGGATCTGCATCAAGCGCCAGCCCCAGTCCAAGGCGCTGACGGAGCCGGCCCCCAGGCGCGAGGCGATATTGTTCATCACCAAGAAATTGAGGCTGAATACGCCCAGTCCGCCGATGCGCGGCAGCATGAGCCGTATTACCCGCCACAGCTGCGGATTGCTCCAGCCCAGTTCAAGGCGCCAGCGCATCTCATAGCGAAACAGGCCAGGAATCTGAATGCTGAAATGCAACCCGGCGCCCAATACCGCGCCATAGGCGATGCCGTTGATGCCGAAGCGCGGCAGCAAAAATATCACGCCAATCAAAATGCCGATGTCAAACATGATGGGCGCCAATGCCGGCAGCAGGAAATGCTGATGCGAGTTGAGGATGCCGCTGAAGATGCCGCTGACAGCAAAAATAATCGTGCTCAGCAGCAGTATGCGCATCAAGTCCACGGTGCTTTGCGCGGTGGGCCCGTCAAAGCCCGGCGCGACCACGTGGTCGACCAGCCAGGGCGCCAGCGCAAACACTATCGCGCTGAGCAGGAGGGCGAGCGTGAATATGCTGTTGATCAAGTGACTCGATAATCTCCAGGCGGAATCCAAATCGCCTTTTGCCAAGAAGCCGCTGAAAACCGGGATGAAGGCGTGGGTTAAGGCGCCGCCGGAAATCAGAATGACGATCAGCTCGGGGATGCGATTGGCTGCTACGTAGGCGTCCAGGTCGCGGCCGACCCCAAAGGCTTGCGCAATGATTAAGGTCTGCACGAGGCTGATGATTTTGGCCGCCAGGAAGGCGAGCATCACTATGAAAGTCGAACGAGCCAAATGACGGACATGCTGCCGCCCGGGCGGGCGCGCTTTAATGGAGTCTGGCATATTGCGGCCTAGCTGAGGTTGTCGAGCGCTGTACGCGCGTCGGCATAATTGGGGTTGTAGGTCAATGCGCGCCTGTAGGACGAAGCGGCTTGCTGAATCTTGCCTTGCGCTTCTTGAACGCGGCCTTGCCAGTAATAGGTCTCTTCCAGTTCGCGCGAGTTGTTTTGGTTTATCTTTGCCAGGCTGAGCACATCATCATATCGTCCCAGCTCGTAGTAGGCTTCAAAGGCGCCAAACTGATACCAGTACATGCGCCAGGGCAAGTTGCCAGTGCGGTTTGCGTGATCAAAGGCGGCGGCGGCTTGCTGGTATCTGCCCAAAGCAACCAGGGATGTGCCCATATTGAACCAGGCAAATGCATTCTGCGGTTGGCGCCGGGCTTCTTCCTGGGCTGTTTCAAAAGCCAGCTGCGCCGCGCTCGATTCGTCCCAATACGCGCCCAAGAGCGCGCGAAGCAGTTCTTCTCGCTGCGGTTCGTAGACCACGATGAAGGTACGATTGAATGCCTGCCAATCGCTGTCGACCTGGGCGTAGCTCTTGGTGATGCCTTGCGCCCCAGCGCCGACGCCGAGGAAGCTGTCAAAGAAATAGAAGGTCTGAAAGCTGTCGTCATAAGCGATCAGCACGCGATAATGGCCAATCCAGTCGTAGGCTTCAAACATTTCGCCAGTATCGATGACGACTGGGAATCCGTTGGCGACCAGGCGCTTGAGCAGCTCGAGCGTGCCGCCCATGCGGACCAGAGCGCGGACGAAACTCTCGTCTTCGACGAAGCCGGCCAGCTCGTGCGGACTGACATTTTTGTCCTCCCGGTTTGGCTTGAGACGGACGCGGGCAAAGGACTGGTCCTGCTGCCAGCCGTAATAGCTGAGCGCCATAGTAATCGTCGCTGGTCCGCAGTTATT
>JAGWBC010000024.1:4135-7091 GCA_021296115.1 Anaerolineae bacterium
TGGCAGATGGGGCGGGCGCGACTGATGGCGCCGGCGTGGCGGCATCGCTCTGGCGCGCGGTCGGCGCTATGCTCTGATGCGCAGGAGTTGCCGTTGCGTCAATGGCGAGCGTAGGCGCGGGAGAACTGGTAGGGGGGAGAGGCGTCGGTGATGCCACAGGCGACTCAATTGCCGCGGCTGCTGCTTCCGTGCCGGCCGGTGTAGCGATATCCAGCGGCATATCGAGAAGGGCGAGGGCGTCGTCGGCGTTAGCTGGAGGAATAAGCATAGGAAAGACGCCACCTTGCGGGGTCGGACGGCGTAATATGCGCATGAAGGGCAGTTGATCAATGACTCGCTGCTGCTGCGCCGGCTGCAGGATCTCGCGGAAGCCAAAGACGACGCCGACGATACCGAGCAGCACCATGGCGAAGAAGATGATGACGCCCCAGAATAGGATTCGCGGCGGCGCGGATAATCCCTGCTCGCGCGGCGTCAGATAGTGGCTTCGGCTGGGCTGCGTGTCATGCAGATTTTGCATTATGTCAATCTCATTGGCGCCCGGCGACGGGGAACGAGCGCGAAGTCCGCTTCTACAACTAGTATAATCGTCTTCGCTTATTCGTGTGTTTCCGAGGGCGGGAACGTAGCGTTTCCGTAGCTTAGCGCATCCAGGAAGGACTGCAGGATAATACGGGCGGCCAAATCGTCTACCGGCTCGCGCGGGTTGCGCTTTTGCTGATGCGCCAGGCGGCGCGCCTCGTGGCTGGTCAGATACTCGCTGACTTCGGCTATGGGCAGCGGAATGGCGAGGCGCATCTCGCTGATCCACTCCCGCACCGCATCCGCCTGGGTTCGGATTCCCTCGGGAGCGTTCGGGTTTAGCGGGACGCCAACGACGATGCCGGCAATCTCGCGCCTTGCAGCGACTTCGGAAATTGCCGCGAAGTCTTCAGCATTGCCCAATCGCGGGAGAATCTGCAATTCGCGGGCGGCAATGCCCATGGCGTCGCTGACCGCCAAGCCGATTCGTTTCTCCCCCGGGTCGATGCCCAACAGGCGGCCAATCACTGGCGCTCTCGTTCGCGCACTTGTATGCGGACAGCCATCGTCGGCATCCGCCTTAGCGCCTGCGGAAATAGCAGGATATGCGCCGGGTTTTGCTCTGAAAGTTCTGCCTGTGACTCCAGGTGCGCGCGAGCCGCTTGAAGCGAGAGGCCCGCCAGTTGCTCCCGCAGATGGTCGCGGTTGAAGTTGGCGCGCACTGTGGCGCTGCCGGTCGCCGTGAAGTTGATTTGCCCGTCGGCTCTGCCCAGCTTGAAAGGGCCGCGCGCATAAGTCAGCGAATCGTCCAGAAGCTGGAAGTTGGCCGGAATCTTGTCTCTAATTCGGGCAGTGGTCAGCTGGCGGGCGTAGCGATCGTCGACCACCAGGGCGGACACGATCGCGCGCATGGTCAGCGACAGTTCGCTTGTCATGGCGCCAACAGCGGCCGAAAAACGGGTCCATTCCTTGCGCTCTTGTTCAATCCGCAGCGACTCGATGATGATGATTTGGCTTTCCGCCAGTCCGGCTCTCATCCGCTCGTAGGCGAGCGATTGCAGTTGAATCCGCGCGCTTTCGAGCAACTTGCTTCTATCGGCAGCGGCGACTGTTTTGACGCTCTGATTGCTGCCGCCCGCGGCCGACGCCAAGTTGATGACGGAGACTCGATCGGAAAGCTCTCCCAACACGGTGTTGATCATGCCCGGGCCCACGTTGCCTACGTTGCCGCGGTAGCTGGCCATGGCTGCTACTGCCGCGTCGACTCGCTGACCCGCGCCGGCGGGCACCGCGACATCAGCAAGGGTTTCAAACAGGATGGGCTCGCCTGCGCTGGTGCCCAGGATCGTTCCTCGCGGGATATCGACTTGCCCGGAACCCAGATTGGCGAAGGTTACGACAGCGGCGGCGGAAGTGCTGTCAAGCCAAACTGTGCCGGTAGCGGGAACGGTGGCCGAGGTCTCGACCGTTTCGCGCAGCACCAGCGCGGGGATGACTCCGCTTTCGCTGCGTATGGCGTTGGCTTTGCGGTCGGCAACGACATCGACGACCACCGTGATGACTTCTTCCCGCGGACTGACGACGACTTCCGCGCTGGGCACGACGGCATATAGCGCGGCGCCCACCACGCCCGTAAGCAATACAAGTACCGCCAACCGCTCGATCAGCGAACGCCAGGGCGACCGTTGATTTCTCCTGGCGAGACGCCCGGCGATGAACTCCAGGTCTTCCGCTTGCAAGTCTGGGCTCGGCTTGTGATAGCGCGGCAGAAACAGCTTCTGCCGGCTGCGTTTCCAGCGGCTGGTTTGGCTCGCTTCAAGCGTGTCGAAGCAGCTGATGTTGAGTTCCGCCGCGTAGAACCGCTGCTTATCATCGCTGGTGACGATAGCCAGTTGAATCGCCCGCCGATCGGCTTCGCGCTGAATCAGCACTAGATCCAGCTTGCTGCGCAGATTCGTGGCTGCTTCGGGCCAAATCAGCAGTACGCGCTGGCCGCGCAAGCCAGCGAGCCGTTGGCGCAGGCTAACGATGGTGTCTGTCGCTTCAAGATTATGAGATACGATTTCCGCTGACATCAGTTAGCAGTATACGACGAGATGCGGCGGACGAATGAGGACTTTTGACCTGAATTGGCTCAGGAATCCGCCAGCAGTTTGCGCGCGACTTGCAGCGCCTCGCCGATTTTGCTGCTGTCGCGCCCGCCAGCCTGCGCCATTTGCGGGCGTCCGCCCCCACCGCCGCCGACAGCTTTTGCAATCGGTTTTATCAAGTCTCCGGCGCGAAGGCCGTCTTTGACCAGCGCATCGGACACGGCAACTACAATTTGCGGCCGGCCCTTGATATCGCTGGCAAGCACCATGACGCCTTTGTCGACTCGATCGCGGAACCAATCGGTCATCTCGCGCATGGTATCCATTGGCGTGTTGTCAAGCTC
>JAGWBC010000024.1:7107-24010 GCA_021296115.1 Anaerolineae bacterium
CCGGTCGTTGATCATGATGTCAAAATCATGCTTGGCTTGCCGTCGGCGCAGATTCTCGATTTCACGCTGCGCAGCCGAAAGCTCGCTTTGCAACTCAGAAATCCTGGTCTCCGCCTGATCAGGAGTCGCGCCCAGCCGCCCGGCGATACCGTCCAAGGTTCGAAGCTGTTGACGGAGATAGTCGCTGGCGACGCGCCCGGTCAGGGCTTCGACGCGGCGGATGCCCGCGCTTACGCTGCCCTCGCTGGTGAAGACAAAGCTCCCAATCTCGGAGGTCGCATGCACGTGGACGCCGCCGCAGAGTTCGTAGCTGTAGCGATCGTCGGCGCTGCCGATGACGACTGTTCTTACGATGTCGTGGTATTTCTCGCCGAAGAGAGCCATTGCGCCCTCGCGCCTAGCTGTTTCGAGCGACTTCTCCTCGGCATAAACGCTATAGTTTGACAGGATCGCGCTATTGACCTCGGCTGCAATTCGCGCTAGCTCATTCGCCGAGACTCGAAACGCAGCCGGTCCGGCGCCACCAGCGAGCCTCTCTGCTGCACGTGTTTGCCCAAGTTGTTTCGCAATGCCGCGTGGAGCAGGTGGGTCGCCGTGTGATTGCGGATGATGTCCTTGCGGCGCGCGACGTCGAGGGAGGCTGTCGCCTTGGCGCCGACTGCGGGATTGCCTTCCACGACTTCGCCAACATGCGCGATCAGCCCGGACAGCGGCCGCTTCATTTCTACAACATCTATAGCCCAGGCGTCGCCGGCGATGGTTCCGGCGTCGCTAATCTGACCGCCGGCTTCCGCGTAGAATTGCGTCTTAGCCAAGATGACTTCCACGGTTTCGCCGACGATAGCGCTTTCCAGTCGCGCGCCGTCCTGAACGAGGGCGAGCACAGTCGTGTCGACCGGCGTGTCAGAGTAGGGCGCATAGTCGACGCCGCTGCTGCTCAGCTCGCCCGCGGCCTGCAAATCCGCCAAAAGCTGCCGGTAGAATTCGCCGGACTCAATCGCGCCCATGGCTTGGCCGCCGCCGCTGATAAGCGCGTGCTCGGCTTCGGCTGAGGCGAATCCGGCTTCGTCAACGGCAAAGCCGCGCTCTTCGGCGACATCTTTGGTGACTTGGAAGGGCAAGCCGAGTGTAGCTTTTAAGTAGAAGGCATCAGCGCCGGACAGCCTTCCGCCGGCCTTGAGAGCGGCAAGCATCTCGTCCAATTCGTTGAGCCCGCGATCCATGGTGCGGTGGAAGCGCTCCTCTTCAAGCGTGATTACGCGTTTGATGTTTTCGGCATCAACGAGCAGTTCGCTGAAGTAGTCGCCCATTACAGCAAAGACGGCATCGGCGACATCGGCCAGGAAGGGGCGGTCGAAACCGATCTTGCTGCCGAAGCGGGCCGCGCGCCGGATGACTATGCGCGGGATGGCGGCGCGCCCCTTGGCGCCGGGATAGACGCCATCGCTGATCAGGAACACGGCCGCGCGGATGTGGTCGGCGATGACGCGGTAGGGCACGATATTGGCGTCGCGCTCGGCATCGCTATGGCCGGTCAATTCTTGCGTGCGAGCTATGATGGGCGTAAAGAGATCGGTCTTGTAGTTGGCTTCAACGCCCTGCATAATCGAGACGATGCGTTCCAGGCCCATGCCGGTGTCTACCCCCGGCGCCGGCAAGGGAAGATCCCACTGGCCGCTGTGCTCGGGATCGGCTTGTTGGCGATTGAACTGCATAAAGACGAGATTCCAGATCTCCAGGAAGCGATCATCTTCGGCTTGCAGCTTGAGGATAATCTCGTCCTCGCCCAGCTCGGGCGACTTGTCCCAGTGGATCTCTGATGTCGGGCCGCAGGGTCCGGTGTCGGCCATTTGCCAGAAGTTGGTGTCTGGCCCCATGCGGGCAACGCGCTTGGGATCGACGCCAAGCTCATCGGTCCAAGCGCTGTAAGCTTCGTCATCGTTCTCGTAGACCGTGAAGACCAGGCGATCAGCGGGCAGCTCATAGACCTCGGTCAGAAGGGTATAGGCGTATTTGATGGCATCTCGTTTGAAGTAATCGCCGAAGCTGAAGTTGCCCAGCATTTCGAAAAAGGTATGGTGGCGCGGCGATGGCCCGACATTCTCGAGATCGTTGTGCTTGCCGCTGACGCGCATACACTTCTGCGAGGTAGTGGCGCGACTGTAATCACGCTTGTCGATACCGAGGAATACATCTTTGAACTGCACCATGCCCGCGTTGACAAAAAGCAGCGTGGGATCGTCCGCTGGCACCAGCGACGAAGAGGCAATTGGCCGATGCCCCATCTCTTCGAAAAAGTCGACAAAGGCCTCGCGTACTTCGGCGCTGCTCATGGTCTTCATATGCTTGTCTGGCTCCGGCTGGACGATGACTGAAAATGTCGCGTAGATTGTCGCGAATCGGCGAGAATTATAGCGAGCGCCATCCCACCTGAATAGGGGCGTATGCCTATGGTATACTGGCGCATTGAGAACCCGCATGACCCGATAGGAACGGAAAATGGCGACGATAGACGAACAAGTCGAAGTATTGATGTCCGGCACGGCTTATGGAGATGCCGAGACGCGGGCCAATATGGCCAAAGACCTGCGCGCGCGCTTGCTGGAATGCGAACGGGAAGGGCGGCCGCTGCGCGTCTATTGCGGCTATGACCCACGCACCTCCGACTTGCATTTGGGGCACACCATCACGATGCGCAAGCTGCGGCAATTTCAGGACTTTGGGCACGATGTTACCTTCCTGGTAGGCACTTTCACCAGCTTGATTGGCGACCCGTCCGACAAAGAGTCGGCGCGCGACCAATTGACCATGCGCAATGTGGAAGACAACGCCCGCACCTACGCCATGCAGGCATTTAAGATACTTGACGAAGAACGGACGCGCGTGCGGCGCAACGATGAATGGCTGGCGCCGCTTGATTTCGCCGACATTATCCGGCTGGCGAGCCACTTTACCGTGCAGCAATTTATGGTTCGCGAAAACTTCGCCAAGCGCATCGACGAGGGCAAGGCGATCTACCTGCATGAATTCTTCTACGCGCTGATGCAGGCCTATGACGCGGTGGCGCAAGAAGCCGATGTGCAGGTGGGCGGGCAAGATCAGCTGTTCAACATTTTGGTCGCGGGTCGAAAATTGCAGACCGGACTGGGCCAGAAGCCGCAGATCGCCATCATCATGGGCGAAAGCCTGCCGGGCACCGATGGCGAGGTCAAAATGTCGAAGAGCCTGGGCAATCATATTCCGCTGCTATCCGAGCCCTGGGATATGTTCGGCAAGGTGATGAGCCTGCCCGACAAGTCTATGGGCGTCTTTCACAAGCTGATTCTGGGCTGGACGCCCGCGCAGATTGCTGAACTGGAAGCCAAACTGGCCGCGGGCGAATTGCATCCGAACGAAACGAAAATGAGCCTGGCGCGTGAAATCGTCACTATTTTTCACAGTCGGGACGATGCCGAAGCGGCGCAGTCGCGCTGGAATGAGGTATTTCGCGGCGGCAGCGGGATTCCGGCTGATATAGACGAGGCGGTCGTGCCGGCCGAAGAAGAAATCCGCGATATTCTGGTGCGCCTCAAGATGGTCAGCAGTCGCGGCGAAGCCAAGCGGCTGATTCAGCAGAACGGCGTGCGCCTCAACGAAGAGAAGGTGGACAGCCTGCAAGCTACGATTACACAAAAAATGTTGCCCGCAGTGCTGCAAGTTGGCAAACGGCAATTTGTGCGTTTGATTAAGCCGAACGGCGGCAGCGAGTAGCGCCTTGTCCGCAGACCTTGACTATTCCATAGACGAGCTGATAAGCGTTTGCATCTCCCGCCAGGTGCGAGCCGGCGATGTCTGGGCGCAGGGGATTAATACACCGCTGGTATCGGCCGGTTTGATCCTGGGCAAGATTCGCTACGCGCCGCGCGCCCGCTTCACATCGGAGATTGGTCAAGCGCTGGTGCAGGGCTGGGGACCGCTGAGCATTGCCGGCATTGAAGCGCTTTGGGTGGGCAAGGGCTTGATACATCTGGGATTCGCCGCCGGCGCCGCTGAGATTCTGCCCAAGTTTCAGCCCAAAGAATTCTTCCGCCCGGCGCAAGTTGATCAGCAGGGCAACATGAATAATATCGCCTTCGGCAAGGATTATCACAAGCCGAGAATGCGGCTGCCGGGCAGCGGCGGCATCCCGGACGTCACGCCGCAGTATGATCACAGCTACTTGTACGTTCCGCGTCATTCGCGCCTGACCTTTGCCAAGAAGATCGATTTCATCAGCGGCATGGGGCACAGTCCGCGGCGGAAGGCCGGCGGGGGACCGCGCTATTTGATTTCAGACCTGGGCCAGTTTGATTGGCAGGGCGGACGGATGCGATTGATCAGCGTGCATCCGGGCGTCAGCCTCGAGCGCATTCGACGGAAGACGGGCTTCGAACTGGAGATCACGCCGGAGCTTAAAGAAACAGCTCCGCCTGAGTCGGAAGATTTGCGTCTTCTACGCGAAGAAATCGACCCGCTTGGCACGCGCAAGCTGGAGACCCTCGCTGGCGCCGCGCGCAAGACCTTGCTGCGTGAAATATTGCTGCGGGAACAGTCGACCTAGCCAGCCAAGGTCGCCGGGCGCCATTGCTGAATACCGCGGAAGCGGTCGGCGGGAGATGTCAGAAAGCCTAGTTTGACGCCTTCAATGCTGTCGCGCGTGATATACGTGAGCAGCGGATAATAAAGCGGGATAGCCAGCGCCTGTGTGGCGAAGACATCCTGCAACTTCTGGTAGAGCAGAGCGCGGCGCCCGGCATAAATCTCGGCGCGCGCCAACTCGATAAGCTCGGCGATTTCGTTATGCGCTGCCGCCCCGTAGTTGCTGCCGCCCCCGTGTTGGGCCGGATGCCAAAATCGAAAGAGGTCGCGGTCGGCGCCGATGCGCTGAGACAGGATTGCCG
The DNA here is from genome assembly GCA_021296115.1 of Anaerolineae bacterium. Taxonomy (GTDB): domain Bacteria; phylum Chloroflexota; class Anaerolineae; order Aggregatilineales; family Phototrophicaceae; genus UBA6055. Next base: position 12,027 of record JAGWBC010000024.1, read on the forward strand.
CGCCAAAATCTCCAGTATCGAGGCGCTCGGCAAATCTGAGCGCGTCAACCGATTCGACCGCGAAATTAAAACCGAGCTGGCGCCACGCTGCGGCAATGTCCTCGGCCAAACCCCGTAGGTGAACGGAGTCAGCCACTAGCAGCTTGTACGGCGTGCCGGATTCGTCATCGTCTGAATCTCCCGCAGCTGGCGCAGAGGAAGCGGGTTCAAGCACGGCAAGCAGCGTTGTCGCTCGTTCCAGGTCGTAAGTATGCCAGAAGGAACTCGGCTGATAGACCGACGATCCCAAGATATACGGGCTGTCGGCAAACACCGCCGCCGTCCCGAAATGCGTTTGCATCAGCCGGGGCAAATCCAGGCTGAGCGCGAGCCCTTGCCTCACGCGACGTTCTTCAAAGGGTGTAACGCTCCAATTAAAGATCAACATGCCCAGCTCCGACCGCGCCTGGCGGAAGTGCCGGCTGTTTGGAAGCGCGAGCAAGCGGTCCGGCGCTGCTTCGATCGCGAGCGCGTCGATTTCTCCCGACTCATACGCGGCCATGACGTCGGCCTCGCTGTCGTATAAGCGGAATATCAAATCGCGAAACAGGTAGCCAGCCTGCGCGTCTTGACGCCGGCGATGGGTCGGCGAAAGCTGCAAATGCGCCGCGTTAATTCCTCCGTCACTCGCGGAGTGCAGGGCGGCGAGCTGGTAGGCTCCCGTACCAATCGGCGAGAGATTGAAGGGGTGGCTGGCAAGCGCGGATACTGAGGTACCGCGCAAGGCATGCTCCGGCAAGATGCCGATGGTCAGCAGAACAGGGAAACTGCTAAATGGCTGGACCAAACGAAAGCGTACTAGGTCGGCGCTCAGCTTCTGCGTTTCTACGGTCCCCCAGAATGCGGCCGCGGCAGAGAAGCCGGCGTATTCGCTCGCGCCTAGCAGGGAGAGCGTGTACACAACATCTTCCGCTGTAAATCGTATTCCGTCCTGCCACATGATGTCGTCGCGCAGTCTGACGACGTATTCCAGCCCGTCGCTGGATATCACCAGTTCCGCAGCCAGGCGCGGCACAGCTTCGCCGTAATCGTTGACAGCGAAGAGTCCTTCGAATATCAAGCTGGACAGATCGCGATCGGGCGGGTTCAGGTGCGCAAACAGCGGGTTGATTCGCTGCACGTTGCCGACCAGTCCTTCTCGGTAGGCGGTAGCGGCGGTAGCGGCAGCATTTTCGCTCTCGGGCGTCGCGCGCCCCACAATCACGGGCAAGGCGGTTGCTGTTGGCGCGGGCGATTCGTTAAGGTCAGTGGCAAGAAGCTGGGGCGAAACCGTCGCTGTCGCTGTCGGCATAGACTGGCGGCTGATCCGGAATACGGCAGCGGCGGCGCATAAAAACAGCGCAATCAGCAGCGCGATCAATTGCCAGCGAAAGCCACGGAACATGAATGGCCTCACAAAACCAGAAAGGGCGCTCTGTATCGGTCACAAAACGCCGGGATGAAGTTTTTCATGAGTGGATTGCGCCAATGGCGGAGTGTACTTATCCTGGCGCTGACACAGCAAATAGCGCAATGCCCAGGAAGGCGATCGACAGGAAAATGGTAATTCGAAAGAGCGTCTTTTCCAGGCCGCGGCGCGTTCGCGCGATTCCGCCGCCGGCATCGCCGCCCAGCAAGCTGCCCAAGGCGCCGCCTTTGACCTGAAGCAGAATCAAGACGATCAGCACGACCGAGATGACAATTGACGAAACCTGTAAAACTGCGCCCATCTGCGGGACTCCCTGCGGTATTTCGCGATCGTAACCAACGCACTATAGCATCAGCTGCCCGATTTGAATAGCGCGACCTGGCGCTATCATGTATACGCAAGCGCTGCTTCTTAGTCGCGCAAAGATTCAAGATAGTCGATCGCTGCCTGGATCTGGATATCGTCCGCTTCCTCTTCGTCGGATTCGGGATCCCACTCTACAGTAATATCCGGCGTAATGCCTTGCTCGTGTATCCAGTGGCCGTTCGGGGTCAGCCAGCGCCGCACTGTGATGCGCAGTCCGCCGCCGTTGGATAGCTTCGGGATATTCTGGACTGTGCCTTTGCCGAAGGTCGGCTCGCCCAGAATGGTGGCGACGGCGTAGTCTTGCATGGCGCCGGCGATAACTTCGGAGGCGCTGGCGCTGGTTTCGTCGACCAGCACGACAATAGGCACATCAATGTCAGCGTAGCCGCCGCTGGTGCGCGTGACCTCTTCGCTTTGGTCCCGCGCGACCTGTCGCAGCAGGACGCCGTCCTCAATAAAGGCGCTTCCAATCTCGATGGCGCTGGACAAGGTGCCGCCGGGATTGTCGCGAATGTCAAAGATGAGGCCATTAGTGCTGTTGATGTCAACAGCCTGTAAAGCTTCGTCCAGCTGCGCGCGTGAAAGATCATTGAAGTCCAGCATTGCGATGTGCGCGATGTTGTCGCCGACGATTTCGTAGGACACGTTTGGCACGGGGAAGGTGTCGCGCACAATCTCAAAAGCAATTAGTTCGCCGTCTCGCCGGAATGTGATGGATACCGTTGTGCCGCGCGGACCCGGCACCAGCGCCGATAGCTCGGCTTGAGATATGCCGATGACGCGCCGGCCGTCTACTTCATAGAATTCGTCGCCCGGCAACACGCCGACGGCTTCAGCCGGCGAATCCGGAATCACGGTCGTGACTTCAATCGCTCCGGTCTCCTGGTTGGTTCGCGTAAAAACGCCGATGCCGGTGAATTCACCGGAGAAGTCCGTGCTGCGTTTATACAATTCCGGGCGAATGTAGCCGCTGTGGTCATCCTCAAGCGAATCCACCATGCCGTCTATGGCGCCGTCTACGAGCGACTCGACCTCTACCTGGTCGACATAACGGGATTCAATGACGGAATAGGCATCCCAGAAGGGCTCAAATGCTTCGTCGGTGTCGCTGAGCGCAATAGTTCGCATATCGGACAAGTTGCCCGCGGCGAAGCCGACGCAGAAAGCCAGTATCGCCAGACAGATAGAGCCGCATACGCGCGGATCCTCTATACGTGACTTCAGCCATTTCATCAGCCTACTCCAAGCGATGTAGAGCTTTCTATTCCACACCAGTATAAGATAAGATGGCTATTCTTCGGAACAGGCAAATGTTGGCGTAGAAAACACGCAGGTTTGCTCCGAAGAGAGGGCAAAGCCTCAAACACCGGAGGACCCACAGTGCCAGGTTGCTACGCCACGCTTGACGAAGCCGCCCAGTTTGTCAAGGACGGCGATACCTTGGCGCTGGGCGGGATGACGCTTTACCGGCGTCCGCTGAGCTTTGTCAAAGCGCTGTTGCGCCGCAGCGAGCCGCCGGGGGAGCTGACATTGCTGAGTTTTACCGGGGGGTTGGAGTCGGATCTGCTCATCGGCGCCGATTGCGTCAAGACTGTGCGTTCGGCGTACTTTGGTCTGGAAGCCTTCGGATTCGCGCCCATGTTTACGCAATATGCCCAAGAGCAGCGCATTCAGGTACTCGAGGAGACCGAAGCCAGTCTGGTCATGGGTATCCGCGCGCAGATATCCGGCTGCGGCTTCATGCCTTCGCGGGCCTGGCTAGGGACCGATTTGCCGCGGCTGCGGCCCGATGTCCGGACTGTCACGGATCCCTATTCCGGAGCGGAATTGCTGGCCTTCCCCGCCATACCATGCAATGTGGCGGTGATTCACGGACTGGCCGGGGACCGTCAGGGAAATGTGCTGCTTAACAATAATCTTGGCATCGACATGGATTTGGTCTACGTCGCTGATGTGGTTATCGCGACTGTGGAGCGAGTCGTTGACAAGCTGGAGCGTACTACAGATGGCGTCATCATTCCCTTTCCCGGCTGCGACTTGATTGCCGAAGCGCCTTCGGGCGCCGCTCCCACAAGCTGCTATCCGCAGTATCAGCTGGATGGCGCGACCATTCTGCAATACACGGAAGCGTGCAGCGCCGGGCGTTTTGCACAATTTACGGCCGACTTCATTCATTCATAGCGCCAAAACATTGCAGCAAGTGAACAGGCAAGGTATAATCCCTTGTCATCAACATATCTCGTGACTTGGGGAGCTCGCGGTAGTGGGCTGAGAGGGCATGGTCACATGCCGACCCACAAACCTGATCCAGGTAATGCTGGCGTAGGGATGTCTGCAATACCCTGCAATTGGCCACCCCTGTACACACCCCGACAGGGGTGGCTGTTTCCTGGAAGACAGCGCGCTCGTCAAGTCTTGTTCTCGGATTCGAGAAGGAGGATCTTATGCGTGGGCGAGCGTTAATAATCATAATTGCCGTACTCTATGCTGTAGGCGCTGCAGCGGCGCAAGATACGGATACGGTAGTTGTCCTGACACACGACAGCTTCGCGATTTCGGAAGCGGTGCTGGAATCGTTTGAGGAGCTCAGCGGAATTTCTGTCGAGATTCTGCGTTCCGGCGATGCCGGGCAAATGGTCAATCAGGCGATACTGAGCAAAAGTCATCCCTTGGGCGATGTCTTGTACGGGGTCGACAATACGTTCTTGAGCCGCGCGCTGGATGCCGAGATCTTCGCGCCCTATCAGTCGCCGGCGCTGGCTAACGCGCGGGAAGAACTCATTCCTGACGATTCCTATCGCGTGACGCCGGTCGACTTCGGCGACGTATGTCTCAACTACGATATAGCTTACTTTGAAGAGCATGAGCTGCCGCTGCCCGAGAGCTTCAGCGATTTGACAGCTTCGGATTACGCCGGGCTGCTTGTGGTCGAGAATGCGGCGACATCATCGCCTGGGTTGGCCTTCTTGTTGGCGACGATCGCTGAGTTTGGCGACGAGGGCGACTATACCTATCTTGACTACTGGCAGGCGCTGGCCGCAAACGACGTCTTGGTGGTGTCTGGCTGGAGCGATGCCTACTTCGGCGAGTTTACCGTCGGCAGCCAGGGTGGCGGAGACCGTCCGCTGGTCGTCAGCTATGCCAGCAGTCCGCCGGCAGAGGCGCTCTACAGCGACGATCCCGAGGCGGGCGCGGTCACCGGCGCGATTGTCAGCGACAATATGTGCTTCCGTCAGATTGAGTATGCTGGCGTCCTGGCAGGCGCGGCCAATCCAGCCGGCGCCGAGCAGTTCATTGACTTCATGCTTAGCGCCGAGTTTCAGGCGGATATGCCGCTGAATATGTTTGTCTTCCCGGTTGTGGAAGACATTGAGCTTCCTGACGTATTTGTAGAGTACGCAGCCATACCGGAGAAACCGGCCTCGTTGGATCCCGCTCAAATCGAAGAGAAGCGGGATGAGTGGATACAGGCCTGGGCGGAGGTGATGCTTCGTTGAGGTCGCGCCTGCGGTACGCCAAGGTCCTGATATTCTCGCTGCCGTTGGCATTCCTTGGCGTATTTTTCGTTTATCCGATTCTGACACTCTTCGATATCAGCCTGCGCCCGGATGGCGCGCTTGACCTCTCCGCCTTTGCGCGGCTGTTGACCAGCGACTACTACCTGGAAACGCTGCTCTTCACCGTGTACCAGGCGCTGATATCTACAGTTGCCACGCTACTGCTGGCGCTGCCCTGCGCCTACGTCTTTGCGCGTTACCGTTTTCGGGGGCGGTCGCTGCTTTTGTCGCTGGCGACATTGCCTTTTGTACTGCCCACCGTCGTAGTTGCGCTGGCATTTTCGGCCGTGCTTGGGGAACGCGGGCTGGTGAACGATTTGCTGCGCTTGCTGTTCTCGCTCGATCACGCGCCCATTCAACTGGAACGCACGCTCGCGATTATCATCATCGCCCACGTCTTTTACAACTTTTCGGTCGCGCTGCGGATTATGACCAGCTATTGGTCTTCGTTGGGTTTCCATGCCGAGGAGGCGGCGCGCTGCCTCGGCGCTGATGAACTTGCTGTCTGGCGCGATATTCGCCTGCCCGTGATAAGACCGGCGCTGCTATCGGCCGGGACGCTGGTCTTCATTTTCTGTTTCACCAGCTTCGGCGTCGTACTGATCTTGGGCGGGATTCGTTTCGCCACGCTTGAAGTTCAGATCTATTATCAGGCGGTCAATATATTCAACTTGCCGCTGGCCGCCGCGTTGTCACTGGTGCAGATCGTGTCGATGCTTTTCATGCTGCTAGTCTACACCGCCACCCAACGCCGGCTTCATTTGCCGCAGGACGGTCGATCGGCGCATAGCGCTCGTCCTCATACGCTGCGGGAGCGCGCCGCGATTTTCATCACGGTTGGGTTGATGGCTATACTGCTGTTTTCGCCGTTGGCCGCCTTGGTTTGGCGTTCGCTCTTTGTCGCGGGTCATCTCGATGTCAGTGGATTCACCAGCCTGACGGACAAGACAAGGGCGTCGCTATTGTTCACCACGCCATTGCAGGCCGTATTCAACTCCCTGCGATTTGCGCTGTTCGCCACCTCAGCGGCAGTCTTGCTGGGAACGGTCGCGTCATTCATGATAAATCAGCCGGGCGCCTGGTCGCGCTTGGTCGATCCGCTCTTCATGCTGCCGCTGGCCACCAGCGCCGTGACCCTGGGCTTCGGATTCATCGTGGCCTTGGACGAACCGCCGCTGGATCTGCGCTCGTCCTGGGCGATTATTCCCGTTTCTCATGCGCTGGTCGCGCTGCCATTTGTCATTCGCAGTATCTTGCCCAGCCTGCGCGTCATCCCGCCGTCGCTGGGCGAAGCGGCGCGAATGCTGGGCGCGCGCGAGCTCGTCAAGCTCCGGACCATTGACCTGCCACTGGTGAGCCGAGGTTTGGTCGTCGGCGCGACATTTGCTTTCACAGTGAGCATGGGCGAGTTCGGCGCCTCGCTTTTTGTGGCGCAGCGTGAATCGGTGACGATTCCAGTTGTCATCTACCGGCTCTTTGGCCATCCCGGTCTGACATCATACCGGCAGGCCCTGGCCATGAGCGTGATTCTCATGCTGGTCTGCGCCGGCGGATTCCTGATTATTGAACGCCTGCGCGGCGTCGGCGTCGGCGAATTCTGATGCTGCAAATCATAGATGTCTCTCACGCCTACGGTAACAATGTGTCGCTGCGGCGGGTCTCTTTGCAAGTCGCTGTGGGTGAAATCGTCTGCTTGCTCGGCCCTAGCGGATGCGGCAAGACGACTTTGTTGCGGATCATCGCCGGTTTGGAAATGGACTATCAGGGCAGCGTGACATTTAATGACGCCGATATCGGACGTACGCCGGCGCATCAACGCGAATTCGGTCTTATGTTCCAGGACTTCGCGCTCTTCCCGCACATGTCGGTTGCCGAAAACGTTGCCTACGGTCTCAAGCGGCGCGGCCTTGCGCGCGCGCGGATCGGCAAGCAAGTGGCGTCGCTGCTGGAACGGGTGGGCCTGGATGGTATGGGCGAGCGCGACATCGCTTCGCTGTCCGGGGGGCAGAAGCAGCGAGTGGCGCTGGCGCGCAGCCTGGCGCCAAATCCGCGACTGCTAATGCTTGACGAGCCGCTGGGTTCGCTGGATGCGCAACTGCGCGACCAACTGGCGCTGGAATTGCGCGGCTTAATCAAGCGAGAGGGTTTGAGCGCGATATACGTCACCCACGATCATCGAGAGGCCTACGCGGTGGCGGACCGCATCGCCGTGATGGACATCGGCAGCGTCGAGCAAATCGACACGCCGCGAGATCTTTACCTACGCCCGAGGAGCGCATTTGTGGCTCGTTTTTTGGGCATGCGCAATGTCTACCATTTGAAACACAGCCGATTCACTAAAGAACTGGTCTGCATGGCGCTGCCTGAAGAGAAGCGCAGCGACGTCGTGCTGGTACATCCGGCTGGAATCCAACTGGGAAGTTCAGCGGACAGCAGGGTGATGACCCGCGAAGCTGTGCTGCAGAGCAAAGTGTTTCGCGGGGGATACTACGATGTCAGCGTCACCGTTGACGGGGACACGACGCTCTCTTTTGCCGCCAAGCGAGTAACCGCTGAAATAGGCGCGGCGCTCTCGGTCGAAATATCGTTGGAAGCGGTGATTCCGCTTCAGAGTTGAGCCGACATCTAATCCCTGTACCGGACTCAATCGCGCCACTATAATCGCCTTAATTCGCCACATAAGTTCAAAACTAGGGAATCGACTATGCCAAGGGCCTTGTTTAGCGTATCAAGCAAACGAGGTTTGCTGGGTTTCGCCAGCGAATTGATCGAACTGGGATGGGAAATCGTCGCCAGCGGCGGTACGGCGCAAACCTTGTCGGATGCCGGCCTGGCCGTGACGCCGGTTGAGCGGATCACGCAGCAGCCGGAGATGCTCGGCGGCCGCGTGAAGACGCTGCATCCAGCGATACACAGCGGCATCCTGGCGCGCGACAATGCGGCAGATATGCGTGAGTTGGCGACTGCGGGATTTGCGCCGATCAATATGGTGGTATGCAATCTATACCCCTTCAGCGAGACCATCAAGGCGCCCGGCGCCGCATTAGAAGAAGCTATCGAGCAGATCGATATCGGCGGTGTCACCCTGCTGCGCGGCGCGGCCAAGAATTTCTCGCGCATAACCGTCTTATGCGATCCTGAGGAGTACTCTGACGTCTTGGTCTCGCTGAAGACCAACGGCGCTACAACGCTGAGGCAACGGCGCGCGCTGGCAGTGAAAGCCTTTGCTTATTGCAGCGAGTATGACCGATCGATACATGCTTATCTCAGCGAGTCGGATATCGTAGAGCCCGCCGATAGCGATGTGCCGGATAACATAGCTTTTGGCGTGCAGCGCAGCCACGATCTGCGCTACGGCGAGAATCCACACCAGGCGGCCGCCTATTACGCGCGTGGAGAGGCGGGTACGCCGCTGGGGGCTGATCAGCTGGCGGGCAAGCAACTCTCATACAACAACATATTGGATGTGGATGCAGCCTGGCGCGCAGTCAGCAGCTTTGAGGAGCCGACGGTCGTCATCGTCAAGCACTTGAATCCGACCGGCATCGCCAGCGCTGGTACAGTTGCCGAGGCCTTTGCGCCGGCGCTGGCTTCGGATGCCATGTCGTCATTTGGCGGGATTATCGCGGCCAATGGAGAGGTGGATGAGGCCTTCGTTGAAGCTATGGGCTCGCTATTTGTGGAAGCGGTAATTGCACCGTCGTATACCGAAGCGGCAGTCGCGAAGATTCAGGCCGGCCGCAAGAATTGCCGCTTGCTGCGGATGCTGCGGCGCTTTGACGGGTCCGCTTTCGAATTCCGCAGCGTCACCGGCGGCTTGCTGCTGCAGCGTTACGATATGGGCGATCCGCCAGGCTCGGCCATGAAAACGGTGACCAGACGCACGCCGATTGACGAGGAGATGGAATCTTTGGTGTTTGCCTGGAAGGCTGTGCAACACGTCAAGTCAAACGCCATTGTGCTGGCCAGGGGCAAACGAACCGTGGGCATCGGCGGAGGTTTGCCCAGCCGGGTGGATGCAGCTGAATTGGCGATCAAGAAGGCGTCAAGCGACTCGACAAACGCGGTGATGGCTTCGGATGCTTTTTTCCCCTTCCCCGACAGCATCGAACATGCGGCGCGCGCTGGGGTGACCTGCGTGATTCAACCCGGCGGTTCGATTCGCGATTCACAGGTGATTGAAGCGGCCGACTATTACGATATGGCGATGATCTTCACCGGCAGCCGTCACTTCCGGCATTAGGCGCCAGCCAATCAGGCGGAGGCCGGCGCTGCTTCGTCTATGACGTCATGGTTGCGGATGAAGGGAAGCTCGCCTTTTTCCCAGGCGACTAGAAGTGGAACAGCTGTGAAAATGGAAGAATAGGTACCGGAGAGCAAGCCGATGAACAGGATTGCGATGAATTGCTTTACGGTTTCGCCGCCGAAGAGCAAAATCGCGATCATGATAAAGAAGGCGTTGAGTTGAGTCGCCAGCGACCGGTGAATGGTCTCCCAGATGCTGCGGTTCACGATGGTTTCGTAGGGCTCGCCCAGATGCTTGGGGATATTCTCGCGGATGCGGTCGAAGACAACGATCGAGTCCTGGACGGAGAAGCCGACCACCGTCAGCACGGCGGTTAGAAACAGAGCGTCAATCTCCCAGCCGAGCAGCAGACCGAACAACGACATCACACCCATGACCAGCAGAATATCGTGGATCATCGCGGCGATGGCGCAGATGCCGTAGCGTATCGCATTGGGAACTTGGCGAAAGGCGATGACGATGAAACCGGTGATGACCAAAGCGCCAACCGCTACCGCCGCCAGAGCCGAGCGGGTTACTTCCTGGCCGATGGTCGCGGATACCGTTTCAGCGCGAAAGCTGCCGCGGTCGACCGGCGCCAAATCGCCCAAGCTGGCCAGGATCTGATTGGTGGCGCCCACTTCATGGAAGCCGGCGCGCACCGACCAGCGATATTCGCTCGGCTGGCCGATCTGCTGGATGATGACATTGTCGTCGCCGAATGACGTGAATACTTGTCTGAGTCCGTCTTCAGTGGCGCCCGCCTCGTCAAACTTGAGTTCATAAATGCTGCCGCCCAGGAAATCGATGCTCAGCCTGAAAGGCGCGCCGGTTGACAGGGTGGAGAAGAGCATGATCGCCAAACCGGGCACGATGACCAGAGCGGACAGCAAGAAGAACCAGCGGCGTTTCTGTACGATATTGAACATGGTTCCTTACCCTTAGGCGCCTAGCAAAGCGCGGTTTTGCGAAATCGAGCTGCGGAAAATGCTGACGAGGACGTAGAGGAAGGTGCGTGTCACGATGACGGCCGTGAACAGATTCAACACCAGTCCGATCGCCAGCGTGACTGCAAAACCGGCGACGATGCTGGCGCCCGGCGTCTGCCCGAACATAAAGAGAATGCCGCAAATGATGATGGTGGACAGATTCGAATCGCGAATCGAGGTCCAGGCGCGGTCGAAACCGGCTCTTAGGGCCGCATCCAGCGGCAGACCAGCGCGCAACTCTTCCTTGATTCGTTCGAAAATCAGGATATTGCCATCGACCGCCGTGCCGATTGAGATGAGGAATCCGGTGATTGCGGGCAGGGTCAGCGTCACCGGCAGCAGCTTGAAGACCGCTATGTTCAACAAAATGAATACGATAAGCGCGAGATCGGCAGCGAAACCGGGCAGCCGATAATAGATGAGCATAAAGGCGAGGACGACGATCACGCCAATCACGCCGGCCTGGACGCTCAGTCTCACGGACTCCTGGCCCAGCGTGGCGCCAACTTCCTGTGTGCTTTCGATGCGCAGGGGAATCGGCAGGGCGCCGGAGCGCAACTGCAGCGCCAGGGTATTGGCTTCGTCTTCCGTGAATTGTCCCGTGATCACGCCGCCTGAGGGCAACTCCGCCTGGATGATCGGCGCGGACAAGACTTCGCCGTCGAGCACGATCGCCATCGGTTCGCCGATGCGCTCGCGAGTGAAGCCGCCGAAGACGCCCTGAAACTCTTCTTTGATCTCAAAGTTGATCATCCATTCGGGGCCGCCGGTACCCTGTGGCGGCGACAGAACCGCGCTGGCCGCTTGCAAGCCGGCGCCGGTCATGACAGTGCGGAAGGGCAGGCCGCTGACCGGATGCGCGCGCCGTTGCGCCAGCGGGTCTTCTTCGCCTTCCGCCAGCACGGTGTTCTTGCGCAGATCGACTTGTTCGGTGGTGACAATCTCGGCGCCTACCAAGGAACGAACCTGATTCGCCAAGCCGCCGAAATCGACGAATTCGAGCAGGGCTGTCTGTTGAATGGTCGCGATGGCTTGCTGCGGGTCGCGCACGCCGGGCAATTCCACCAGAATTCGGTCGCGGCCCTGAACTTGCACGGTGGCTTCAGTCAGCCCCAGCGCGTTGACCCGTCGTGTCACATTATTCGCGGTTTCGCCCAGGTCCTCCGGCGTAAAGTTTTCCGCGGCGATATCGGCCTGCAAGAGAACGCGTAAGCCGCCGACCAAATCAAGGCCGAGGCTCTGCGTTATATTCAGCACATATTCCTTCGTTGCATCCCCGTTTGCGTCGATCTCCAGGTTTTCCGAAGACTTCAAATCCGCGGGTATGTCGCTGGCGGCTG
>JAGWBC010000259.1 GCA_021296115.1 Anaerolineae bacterium
GCTTGCGCTCGAACTCGGCGGCTGCGCCAGCTTCGTCCTCGAAGATAACAAAGTTAAGCAGCATCCTGCTGCCTTGCTGCGAGCCATAGGGGATAGCGCGCCCGACAGCGGGACGGCGGATGCCGCGGATATTGCGCACTTCCGCTTCGCCGCCTTCGTAGGGGCGTTTCCATTCTTCAATTGCGGGCAGGGGGTCGGGCAGCAGCTCAATCAGCCCTTCCATGATGCTCAAATTGACCTCGTAGGGGTCAACAAAATCAGCCGGCGGGGGTGTGGGCGAGGGTGTAGCGGTCGGTGGCAGCGTCGGCGTCGGCGAGGGGGTGATGTCCAGCGTATCAACCGGCCGACAAGCGGTGAACAAGACGGCGGCGATCAGCGCCAGGAAGAGCAAGCGTCTCGGCTGGTTCATGCGACGTCTCCATTTTCTTCATGGTAGAGACGCAAGCGCTCAGGAATCTGCCCGGTGACGATCATGTCAGCGACTTCGTTTTCGGATACCTCGCTCTTGTGGAAGTCGCCCAATTTATGCCCGCGCTCAATAATGGTGAAGCGGTCGGCGACTTCGTACACGTGGCGGATATTGTGCGTGATGAAGATGACGCTCATGCCTTTTTCTTTGGCCGCGATGGTGTAATCCAGCACTTTCTGGGTCTCGCCCACTGAAAGCGCCGAAGTCGGCTCATCGAGAATCAGCAGCTTTTTGCCAAAATAGACGGCGCGGCCTATCGCGACCGACTGCCGCTCGCCGCCGGACATATTGCCGACCGTTTCTTCGGAATCACGAATGTGGATGCCAACGTCAGCTAGCGCCCGAATCGACTCGCTGGCCATCTTTTTCTTGTCCAGGAAGCTGAAGGGGCCGACCTCATAAGTGGGTTCTTGACCGAGCCAGAAGTTGCGAGCGATGCTCATCAGCGGGACGAGCGCGAGGTCCTGATGCACCGTCTCGATGCCTAACTCGCGGGCGTCATGCGGCGAATGGATATTAACCGCCTCGTCGTCAAAGTAAATCTGACCGCGCGTCAGCGAATGGTAGCCGGTCAGCACCTTGATCAAGGTCGATTTGCCGGCGCCGTTATCGCCGAGCAGGCCGACAATTTCCTGGCGATCGACGTGGAAGTCGATGCCGCGCAAGACTTGTACGCTGCCGAAGTACTTGTGGATATCGATCATATCCACCAGGGCGTTATCGTTCTTCTGTTTGTATTCCATGAGTAACGCTTTCTAAGCCAATAACCTCTTCTAACCAGCAAGCCTCTACAGCGGCAGCCCCGCCGAGCGGCTAATTCTGTCGCGCGCCGCGCACCAGGGTATTCAAAACGACAGCCGCAATGATGATGACGCCGATAGTGCCGGAGAACAGCCGCGACTCAATGCCGACCAACACCAGACCGGTCTGCAGCATGCCGAAGATCAGCGCCCCCAGCAATGAGCCGACGACGCTGCCGTAACCGCCCGTCAGCAAGGCGCCGCCGATCACCGTCATGGCGATCACCTCCAGCTCCCAGCCCGTGCCTTTGAGCGGATCGACGCCCGGGTTTCGCGCTGTTTCGTAGATAGCGGCGATTCCGGTCATTACGGCCACAATGACAAAATTCTGCAGCTTGACGCGATCGACATTGACGCCTTGCGCGCGCGCCGCGCCTTCGTTGCCGCCGGTGGCGAATATGCTGTTGCCGAATGAGGTGTTGGTGAGCACGATGTGGAAGATTACGACAAAGATAAACCACCAGACGATCGCCAGGCGAACGTTAGCGTTGCGCGGTATCTGAAAATGGAAGAAATCGCCTTCTTCGCCGATGGCCAGCACGCGACCGTTAAACAGGTCGAAGTAACCGACCTCCACTATTTGCCCGCCGCTGGCGCTGCCGTGATACGAGAGCACGGCCGCCAGCCAAACAACGATGGCCAGCAGAATCAGCACCACCACTACAAGGGCCGCGCCGCGCACAATGGCGCCGCTGGTGCCGAAATCGCCATTGTCCGTACGAATGGACCAGGCGTGCAGCGCGCCGCGGTAAAGCGCGGGCAAGACGCGATAGGCGGTAAAGGCGACTACGGCCAGGCCGATCACGCCCAATATGATGAAAACGATGTTGCTGATGCCAATCACCGGCAGCGCTTCGTGATGATCGCTATAGCGCAGGATGCGTCCGCCGGCGATGGCGACCAGCGTAATGGCGCGGAAAGCCAGCATGGTGCCTAATGTGACAATAAATGAGGGTATTCGAGTTGATATCAAGAGCACGCCGTTGATCGCGCCCAGGATAAAGGCGATGAAAATGGCGAGCAAGGCGGCCGGAATCGGGCCGACCACGCCAAAAACTGGCGCGCCATGCGTCATAAAGTTCATGAACGAGAGCGCCGTTACACCCAGGATCGAGCCGACCGACAAGTCAAATTCGCCCGAGATCATCAGGTAGGTGACGCCGATGGCGATGACGCCTTTGGTGGCCACATTGCTCAGAAAAGACGCCACCGAGCTCGGCTCGAGGAATAGATCGGTCGCCATGGTGAAGCCCATCAAGATGGCGACGAAGCCGATGATTGCGCCGGCGCTGGGCGACTTGGCCAGTTCCGAGCGAATAAATTTTCCGGGGGTCAGGGCCAGCGCGCGCCGCAGTTCATCCGACTGCTCTTCCACCTGGCGCACCGCCCGGTAGGCGAAGAAGGCCGGCAAGAAAAACAGCAGGCCGGCGATCAGGCGGTGATTCTCCGCGTCTCTGATGGTCGTCTGGCCGGGGTAATCCGGCACGACAGCCGCCCCGGCGACCAGGAAACCAATGACGCCGACGCCAAGCACGGCCAAAATCGCCTGGACAAATTTACGCGGCGGCGCGACGATCCAGCGTGTGCCGGGCCGGTCCCGCAGTGGCTCCAGCGGCGGGATCAAGAATACCAGCAGCGCCAGCAAAGCCAGGAGCGCGATTATGAAGAGGCAGATGCTGATCAGCCCCTCGCCGACCGAAAGCGACAGCGCAGCCAAGCCGCCCGCGTCTTGACTGATCAGCGTTCTCAGGTCGGGCACCTGGCCCAGCAGCAGCGAGAACTTCAAACCAACGGGGATGGCGACGCTGAGCAGAATGGCGCCGCCGATCATCACCGATGTGAACATCATCCATTGCGACCAGCGCAGGCTGGCTTGTTCGCGGATATACAGCCCGTAGCCCGTGCGCAAGCAGCAGGCGGCGTAAAGCAGGCTGACGATGCTGACGATCGTTTCGATTGTATTGATGTCGCTGCGGAGAATCTGGTCCCGGTCGCTCAA
>JAGWBC010000260.1 GCA_021296115.1 Anaerolineae bacterium
ATCAAGCAAGTGTCCGAGTCTTATGGCGCCGGCGTATGGGTGCATCTGCGAACTTTCAATGTCACAGCAAGCCAAGCCGGGTCGGCGATGAATGGCTGGCCAGTATCATTGTTCACGATGCTTGCCATGTACATCAGTTTGAAGCCGGGCAGATTTATTATGGATTGGAAGCGGAAAGAGACTGCGCGCAGATTCAATTGGAAGCGCTGGGTATAATCAATCCGCAGGACAGCTTTCAATTTGGCTTGCCAGTGGTGCTGGCCAATATTGACGATCCAGCATATCAATGGTGGCGGTAGCGCCACGACGTAACCTCGACCTTTCGCAGATAAGGAGATCGCTAATGAGAATCGGAGTAGATGTAGGCGGCACCAACACTGATGCTGTCTTAATGGACGGCACGACAGTTGTCAGCTCGACCAAAACACCGACCACGGCCAATGTATCGGAAGGCATCGCCAAGGCGCTGCGCACTGTCATCGCTGATTCCGGCATCGACACGGCCGCCATCGACGGCGTGATGATCGGCACGACGCACTTTACCAACGCCGTGGTCGAACGCAAGCACCTGACGCCCACCGCATGCATCCGGCTGGGATTGCCGGCCACGGTCTGCCTGCCGCCGATGGTTGACTGGCCCGATGATTTACGCGAGATTGTCGGGGGCAACGCCCATCTGGCGCATGGCGGTCACGAATTCGACGGTCGCGAAATCTCGGCCTATCAGCCCGATGAGGTGCGCGAGATCGCGGAGAAGATCCGTGACGCCGGCTTAAACGCCATCGCCATATCGTCCGTATTCTCTCCGGTGAATTCGATCTTTGAAGAGCAGAGCGCCGATATCGTGCGCGAGCTCATCCCCGATGCCAATATCACGTTATCAAGCGAGATTGGGCGCATCGGCCTGCTGGAGCGGGAGAACGCCGCCATCATGAATTCTTGCCTGCGGCAGCTGGCGGCGCGTACGGTGGACGGCTTCAAAGCGGCGCTGGACGAGTTGCAGATCAAAGCGCCTTTCTACATCAGCCAGAATGACGGCACGCTTATGAATGCCGACTTCGCCAAAGAATATCCCGTGCTGACCTTCGCCTCCGGGCCGACCAACAGCATGCGTGGCGCGGCCTTCCTCAGCGGCTTGCGCGATGCCATCGTGGTTGATATCGGCGGCACGACCACCGACATCGGCGTTTTGCAGCACGGCTTCCCGCGGGTGGCGGCGCTGGCGGTTGATATCGGCGGCGTGCGCACCAACTTCCGCATGCCCGATACCTATTCGATTGGCCTGGGCGGCGGCAGTCTGATCGAGAGCGACCCCGTGAAAGTAGGCCCGCGCAGCGTCGGCTACGAACTGACTGAAAAGGCGCTGGTCTTCGGCGGCGATGTCTTGACCGCAACCGATGTCATTGTGGCGGGCGGCAGTGAAGACATCGGCAACAAGAGCGCCGTGGTCGGTCTTGACGCGTCGCTGGTGACGGCGGTGCGGGAGCGCATCATGGAGATGATCGCCATCGCGGTCGACCGCATGAAAACCAGCGCCACGCCGGTGCCGGTCATCGTTGTCGGCGGCGGCAGCATCCTGGTCACCGGCGAGATCGAAGGCGCTTCCGAGATTATCAAGCCCGATCATTTTCCGGTGGCCAATGCCATCGGCGCGGCCATCGCCCAGGTCGGCGGCGAATGCGACCGGATTTTCTCGCTGGCCGAGTTAAGCCGCGATGACGCGCTCGACCAAGCCAAGAGTGAAGCCAGCGATCGGGCAGTCAACGCCGGCGCGGATGCCGAAAGCATCGAAATCGTCGATGTGGAGGAGGTGCCGCTGGCTTACCTGCCCGGCAACGCCACCCGCATCATGGTCAAAGCCATCGGCGATCTGGTGGAGGCGGGCTAATGCGCATCATAGACGAAGCTGTCCTGGAAGACCTGGCGCTGGGAGCGGCGGTGCTGGGCACTGGCGGCGGAGGCGACCCCTACATCGGCAAGCTGATGGCGCGGCAAGCCATCCGTGATTACGGGCCGGTCGAGCTGTATACGCTCGACGAACTCGACGACGACGACCTGATCGTGCCCACGGCGATGATGGGCGCGCCGACCGTCATGGTCGAGAAGATGCCCAACGGCGACGACATCGTCAATGCCTTTCAGAGCGTGGGCAAGTACATTGGCAAACCGGTCAAAGCCACTATGAGCATCGAAGCCGGCGGGCTGAATTCGGTGGTGCCGATTTATTGCGCCGCGCGCTTGCGGGTGCCGATGGTCGATTGCGACGGCATGGGCCGGGCTTTTCCCGAGCTGCAGATGGTGACGCATACCATCCACGGCATCTCGTCCACGCCCTTCGCCATGTCCGATGAACGCGGCAATACGGTGCTGATGGAGACGATCAGCAATCTGTGGACGGAGACTTTCGCCCGCAGTGTCACCGTAAATATGGGCGCCATGGCGATGATCGCGCTCTACGCCGCGACCGCCGCCCAATTGCGCGAAGCCGCCATCCCGGGCACCATCACGCTGGCGGAAGAAATCGGCAAAGTGGTGCGCCGCGCCCGCCTGGAGGAAGACGAGCCGGTGGAGACCATCCGCGACGCCGTCGGCGGCTACTTGATATTCAAGGGCAAGATCGGTGATGTCGAGCGCCGCACCGAAGCCGGTTTCGCCAAAGGCGACGCCACGATTGACGGCATCGACGAATTTGTCGGGCAGAGCTTGCGCTTGAGCTTTCAGAACGAGCATCTGGCCGCCCGCATCGACGGCGAGTTCAGAGTGACCGTGCCCGACTTGCTGGCCGTGCTGGATGTCGATACCGGCGAACCCATCACCACCGAGGGACTGCGCTACGGCTTCCGCGTGGCGGTCATCGCCATTCCCTGCGCCGACAAGTGGCGGACGCCGAAAGGGCTGGAGATTGTGGGTCCCGCTTATTTCGGTTATGACACCGAGTACGTCCCGGTCGAGCAACGTTACGGCAATTGAGTTTATATGCGGGGGGCGAGCCAAGGCTCGCCCCTACAATTTAGCCATATTTTGAACCCTGTAGGGGTCAGCCTTGGCTGACCCAATGTTGCAATATCCGCCGAAATAGAAGCTGATTCCTCCCGGTGGGGGAGGGGCTAGGCGTGGGGGACAAAAATGCGATTGCTCTTTGAAGAAAATATCGAAGACATTGCGCTGGGCGCGGCAGTGCTGGGCACGGGCGGCGGCGGCGACCCCTA
>JAGWBC010000261.1:0-2152 GCA_021296115.1 Anaerolineae bacterium
ACTTTGTGCTGCCGCTCTCGCACGACGAAGTTGTGCACATGAAGGGCTCGCTTATCGGCAAGATGCCCGGCGATTACTGGCAGAAATTCGCCGGCCTGCGCCTGCTATTCGGCTACCAATATACACAGGTCGGCAAGATTCTCAACTTCATGGGCAACGAGATTGCGCAATTCAGCGAATGGAGCGAAGCGCGCAGCCTGGATTGGCATCTGCTGGACTACGAAAAACACGAGCAGATGCAGGCCTGGGTACGCGATCTTAATCACTTCTATCGCGAGCAGCCCGCGCTTTGGCAAGTCGACTTTGAAGCAGAGGGCTTCCGCTGGATCGAGGCGAACGACGCCGACCAGGGCGTCTACAGCTACATCCGCTATGCCGAAGACAGGGACGACTTCCTCATCATCGCGCTCAACTGCACGCCGGTGGTGCGGGATCAATATCGTCTCGGCGTGCCGGCCGCCGGATTCTACCGCGAGGCGCTGAACAGCGATGCCGAGGCTTATGGCGGCAGCAACGTCGGCAACTTCGGCGGCGTTGACAGCCAGGATGTACCCAGCCACGGTTTGCCCTACAGCATCAGTTTGCGCCTGCCGCCGCTCGGCGCGCTCATTCTCAAGCGCGACGACTAGATTGGAATGCGAGAGTCACAGGCGCAGCAGCCACTCGTCAGCCTATCGCGCCAGCTTTGCGACGGCGCTTGGGGTTGGGCACAGCCAATGCCAGCAACAGCACCACCAGGCATAAGCCGGCCCCCATCCACAGCGCCAGGTCGTAGCCGCCGGCGTAGTCATAGCTAATGCCAAATATGGCCGGGCCGATGGCGCTGCCAATGACGCTGGCCGTGTAGACAAAGCCGCGGATTTCGCCTTGAAACTGCCGCCCGAATAAATTGGGCCAGACGGCGCCATCAAAAACGTAACCGATCCCCATGCCCAGCCCAAAGGCCAAGGCGTACATGATCAAGAGCCAGGTTTCGCGCATACTCATCGCCAGCAGGGACGCGGCCAGCAACGCCAGCATTTGCAGCGCCGCCACGTAGGAGGGCTTGATACGATCGATGAGATAGCCGGCCAGCAATGCCGAGCCCGCGGTAAAAATCGAAATCAGGGCGAATGTCTCCGTCGCCACCTGTACGCTGTAATCAAGATCAGCGAATATTGATACCTGGTGCAAGATCAAGCCGGTGCCCCAGGCCGACGGCAGCATACGGGCGACGATGAATACCCAGAGAATAGGCGCGCGCAGCGCTTCCGCCAGGGTCCAATTGTCTTCGGCGTCAGCGTCCGCCGCCTCTTTGCCGCCCTCAGCTTGCGCGGCGTTGTCGGGCGTCAGTCCGTAATGCTCGGGCCGATTCCGCATGAGAAAAGCGAAAGCCGGCACAGCCAGCAGCGCCACAGCGGCGCCCAGCACGATAAAGGCCTGCCGCCAGTCCATCGTCTCCAGCAGTACGCGCGCGACATTCACGTAGAGTCCCTGGAACAGCGCGAATGACAGCGCCAGCAGCGACATCATGCGGCCGCGGCGATAGCGGAACCAGTTGGCGACGGCGGTGGAACTCACCAGCGGCAGCGAACCTTGACCCAAGCCGCGCATGCCGGCGAAAGCGAAAAACAACATGATGGGTCCGTTTATCAAAGAGCAGAGCAGCAGCACGATGCCAAATATGCCGCCAACGGCAACGCCCACTCGCCGGTTGCCCCAAATGTCGATCTGGCGGCCGACCCAGGTCAGAACAAGCGAGGCGGCGAAAGTACCCGCGCCGTACAAACTGCTGATCGCCGTGCGATCCAGCCCGAAATCTTCGATGAAGAAGTCCATGAAGAGAGAGACCGAAAAGCTCTGACCGGGGAAACTGCACAACATGCCGATTAGCGCGACCAGCCAAATGATCCAGCCGTAATAAATCGGGCTGGCGGCAATCAGCCGGCTATGTATCTGCGCTCGCGCGGTCATGCCTTAGGCCAAATGACAATTCGCGAGGCATTCAGTCTGTTTGACATTTGGCAATCTTATCCCCGAATAAACCATTTTTGGACCGGCGCCGTGCTACACTTAATATGAAAGCAGACGCCGCGGATGCAGACGCGAGCGATGGCCAACCAGCCCTAGCTGCCCGCTCCGCGCTGCGGCCTGCGACTTCGTAAGCGAGTAA
>JAGWBC010000261.1:2211-4265 GCA_021296115.1 Anaerolineae bacterium
CCGAGCAAATGGGCCTGGATCCGGACAGAGACCTGGAACACTATGGCAAATACGTGGCCAAAGTCAACCTGGAAGTCCTCGACCGGCTGAAGTCGCGGCCGGACGCCAAATACGTCGATGTCACGGCCATTACCCCCACTCCGCTCGGCGAAGGCAAATCCACCACCACTGTCGGCATTGGCCAGGCGATGAAGCACATCGGCAAGAACGCGATCATCACCGTCAGGCAGCCGTCGCAGGGCCCCACTTTCGGCATCAAAGGCGGCGCCGCTGGCGGAGGCTACAGCCAAATTGTGCCCATGGAGAACTTCAATCTGCACCTCACGGGCGACATCCACGCCATCAGCGCCGCGCACAACCTGATTGCGGCGATGCTGGATGCGCAGGTCTACCACGGCAACGCGCTGGACATCGACATTCACAACATCCCCTGGCGCCGGGTGGTCGATTTGAATGATCGCGCCCTGCGCAATGTCATCGTGGGCTTGGGCAAACGCTTCGACGGCGTCCCGCGCCAAACCGGCTACGATATCACGGTCGCCTCGGAAATCATGGCCATCCTGGCGCTGACAACCTCGCTTCAAGATATGCGCCAGCGAATCGGCAAAATGGTAGTCGCTTATGACAAGAGCAAGAATCCCGTCACCGCCGAGGACATACGCGCGGCCGGCGCGGCCACGGTGCTGATGAAGGAAGCGATAAAGCCGAATTTGATGCAGTCGCTGGAGAATACGCCGGCCCTGGTGCACGCCGGTCCTTTCGCCAATATCGCCCACGGCAACTCGTCCATCATCGCCGACATGATCGCCATGAAATGCGGCGACTACGTGGTGACGGAGTCGGGCTTTGGGGCGGACATCGGCGCCGAGAAATTCTTCAATATCAAGTCGCGCATCAGCGGGCTTAAACCCAACGCCGTCGTGCTGGTGACGACCATCCGCGCGCTCAAGGCGCATACCGGCAAGTACCGCATCATCCCGGGCAAGCTGATCGACCCGGGCTTGAAAGAAGAGAATGTGCCCGATGTCGAAGCTGGCGCCGTCAACATGGTGCGCCATCTGGAGAATCTCAAGAAGTTCGGCGTGAATCCGGTGGTGGCGATTAATGTCTTCGCCGATGATACCGATGCTGAGATTCAAGCCCTGCGGGAGATCGCGCTGGCGTCCGGCGCTACCGGCGTGGCGGTCGCGCGGCACTGGGCCGAAGGCGGCGCGGGCGCGGTGGAGCTGGCCGAGATGATCGTTTCCGCTTGCGACATGCCCAACGAGTTCCGCCTGCTCTACCCCGACGACATGTCGATCAAGGACAAAATCGAGACGATCGCCAGCGAAATCTATCGCGCCGACGGCGTCGATTACGCGCCGATCGCCAGCCGCAAGATCCGCCAGTACGAGGAACAAGGGCTGCGTTCGCTGCCGATCTGCATGGCGAAGACTCACCTCAGCATCAGCGACGACCCCAAACTCAAGGGCGCGCCGGACGGCTTCCGCATTACCATTACGGACATCCGCGCGTCGGCGGGCGCCGGCTTCATCTACCCGCTCTGCGGCGATGTGCGCACGATGCCCGGCTTGGGACGGACGCCAGCGGCGATGAATGTCGATATCGACGAAGACGGCAAAGTGGTCGGATTGTTCTAGCAGAGCGGCAAGAAAAGCGCAGGTCTGTTATCATTGTCTCAATGTGGCGCGGGCGAGTCATCATCGCCTGCGAGTTTCGCAGCGCCAGATGAGTGACAGCGGCATAGCGCGGCGCAGATTGCTAGCGGTGAAAATCTAAGGGGAGGGCCAATTGGCGGAAGCGACTCTCAGCAGCACTGCGGTTAGCGACCACGCCTTCGGCTATCAGCCGCCCGCCATCGACGGCGACTTCGTCGGCAAGCACATCATCTCCGTCGACCAGTTCAAGCGGCAAGACCTCGACATCTTGTTTGACGCGGCGACAAGCATCCGCAAACGCATTCGCAGTCAGGACCGCGGCCTGACGGAACTCTGCGCCGGCAAGGTGATGGCGTCTCTGTTCTTCGAAGCCAGCACGCGCACCGATATGTCCTT
>JAGWBC010000261.1:4301-7491 GCA_021296115.1 Anaerolineae bacterium
CGCTTCTCCTCCATGTACAAGGGCGAGAATCTCTCCGATACCGTCCGCGCGACCGGCTGTTACTCCGATGTCGTCGTGCTGCGTCATCCGGAAATCGGGTCGTCTTACGAAGCGGCCTATTACCTCGACCGGCTCAACCAGCGCATTGACAATCCCACAGTGGCCATCAGCGGCGGCGACGGCATCGGCGAACACCCGACGCAAGCGCTGCTGGACATATTCACGGTCTTCGATCAGAAAAAGTCGCTGGACAATATGACGATCGCGCTGGTTGGCGATCTGCTGCATGGGCGGACGGTGCACTCGCTGGCCAAGCTCATCGCCTATTACGACGCTGCGGATGTGCGGCTCTGCCTGGTATCGCCCGAGAATCTCCGGATGCCGGCCGATATCACCGAATTGGTGCGGTCGCACGGATTCAAGGTATACGAAACGGATGCTTTACAGGAGATCATCGCTGACACGGATGTGATCTATTGGACGCGCGTGCAAGAAGAGCGCTTTGCCGATTTGGAGGTCTACGAGCGCATCAAAGACCGTTATGTGATGACGCCGCAGGTGCTGGCGCAAACCAAGCCTGACGCGATTCTGCTGCATCCCCTGCCGCGCAAGCACGAGATGGGCACAAGAGAAGACCACGACATCATGGATCTTGACAAGCGCGCGATATACTTCGAACAAATGGAAAATGGCATGTTTGTGCGCATGGCCCTGCTGGTCAAGGTTCTGCGCGGAGTTTATGTCTGATGCCGCTGCTCAAGATCAACGGCATGATCGATCCCCACACTCATCTGCGTGATCTTGACTGGAGCCATAAAGCGACCTTTGCGTCGGAGACAAAAGCCGCCATCGCTGGCGGGTATTGGGCCGTTTTCGATATGCCCAATACCGCCCCTTCCACGGTGGACGAGGCGCTGCTGCTGGATAAAGCCCAGCGCATAGACCGGGCCGCGCATTGCGATTGGGGGCTGTATTTCGGCGCCTCGCAAGCCGATAACACCGCCGAATACGAAGCTATCGCGCGGCGGGTATGCGGCCTGAAGATCTACAATAATTCAACCACTGGCGACCTGCTCATCGACTCGAGCGCGATGCGCGAGCGGCACTATCGCGCCTGGACGCCCAGCAAACTCATCGCGGTGCACGCCGAAGAAGAAACGGTCGCCAATATACTCGAGCTGGTGCGCAAGTATCGGCAGCCGACGCACTTTCTGCACATCAGCAGCGAGTACGAGATCAACCTGCTAACAAAAGCCAAAGAAGACGGCTTGCCCGTCACCGTTGGCGTCTGCCCGCATCACCTGTTCCTGACCGAAGGCGATCTGCCGACATTGGACGCATACGGATTGATGAAACCGGAATTGAAGCGCAAGACGGATCAACGCGCGCTATGGCGGGCGATTCGCCTGGGAGTTGTCGACATTATCGAAAGCGATCACGCGCCGCATAGCATCGCGGAAAAGGAGTCGGACTCGCCGCCCTACGGCGTACCGGGCCTGGAAACGACGCTGCCCTTGATGCTGCAAGCAGCGCAGGACGGTCGCCTGCCGCTGCAGCGCGCCTGCGACATGCTCTCGCTCAACGTCCAGCGAATCTGGCGCATCACGCCGCTGCCCAAAACTTATACCCTGGTCGACACCGACAAAAGCTATATCATCGAGCGCGAGCATCTCGTCAGCAAATGCGGCTGGTCGCCCTTTGAAGGCATGCGCGTCAGCGGCAAAGTGCGCGAGGTATGGATACGCGGGCACAAAGTTTATGATGGTGAAAGTGTGCTGAGCCCGCCCGGCTTCGGCCGCGATCTCTTTGGATTGGTCGCATGAAGACGCGAGCCGCCGGACGCGCGCTGCGCTTCATCGCTGCCGGGTATCAAGCCTTGAATCGACAGCTGTTTTTCAGATTGCCGCCTCAGCGCGCCCACAATGCCGCCATCGCATCCCTGCGCTTGCTTGAGCGCTCAGATGTATCTGTGGCAGTCGCGAGATGGCTATACCGCCGTAGCGCGCGCTCCTTCATTAGCGAAGTCGGTGGGGCGCGCCTTTCCGGTCGGCTGATTCTGGCTGCGGGCTTGGTCAAAGGCGATGGCTTCGCCGACGAAGCCGAAGCGCTGCGAGAGGTTTCGGCCGGGCGCAATATCATGCCGGGCTGGCGCATCATGCCGGCGCTGGCGGGACCGGTCGAGTTCGGTTCCTTCACTCGTCATCCGCGCCTGGGCAACAGGGGCAGAGTGATCTGGCGCGACGCGGGGACGCAGTCGACACAGAATCGCGTCGGATTACGCAACCCCGGCGCCCGAGCCGCCGCGCGCTTTCTAGGCGAACGGCGCCATCAGCTTCCGGCGGAGTTCGGCATCAACATCGCCGTCTCACCAGGCGTCGCAGATATCGACCAGCAGGAAGGCGACGTTGCCGAAGCGCTCGAGTACTTCCTCGACGCCGGCGTCCAGCCGACTTGGTTCACTCTGAACCTGAGCTGCCCCAACACCGAAGACGATCCGCAGGGCTTCCAACTGGAGAGTGAAACCAAGCGGCTTTGCGGCGCAATGGTCGCTTGTCTGCGCGGGCGCAAGTTGGATATCCCGCTCTGGGTGAAGATCAGCCCGGGCTTGGAAGCAGAGCAATATCGAGTATTGATGCGCGTCTGCCACGAAGTCGGCGTCAAAGCGGTTATCGCCACCAACACCGCGGCGCGTCCCAGCCCAGATGACGACGCTGTGTCCGCTGGCGTCGGCGGCGGCGCGCTCTTTCCCGAAGCGTTGGCTGCCCTTCGTCATTTGCTGGCGGAGAGACGCCGCGGCGGTTATGCCGTCGATGTCATCGCTTGCGGCGGAATCCTGGATGGCGCCAGCTTCGACGAGTATCGCGCGCTCGGCGTCAAAGCCGGGCAGTATTGGTCGGCTCTTGTCTATCGCGGTCCTTTGGCTGCCGCCATCATAGAAAGTGAGCTTGCCCGGCATGAGCACGAGTACGAAGCAGTCCATCGCGAGAGCCTTGCTTGATATCGGCGCCGTCGGCTTTTCGCCGGACGCGCCGATTACTTTCAAATCGGGCATTCGCTCGCCGGTCTACGTCGACAATCGCGCGCTGATTTATCACCCGGCCGCCTGGCATCTTATTGTCGAGGGCTTCAGATCTCTGATTGACGCGGCGGATTTCGACTTCGATATCATCGCTGGAGTGGCTGTCGGCGG
>JAGWBC010000262.1 GCA_021296115.1 Anaerolineae bacterium
ATATGCGCGAGCAGGCGGCTAACTATATGGACGAGTCGCTCAGCGAAATTGAAGGCGTCCGCGTTCTGCCGCGCGATCCCCGGCACGAAAAACGGGCGCTCTATCGCTACATCTTCGCCATCGATCCCCCTGCCTTCGGCGCGACCAATAAAGTTGTCGCACGGGCCATGCAGGCCGAGGGCATCCCCTGCTGGACCGGCTACGATCCCATGTATCGTTACGATCTCTTCCGGCCGAATGACTCGCGTTTGGCTGTGCCGTCGGCTTTCCCGGAGTACTTTGATCTTGAGAATATGCATTTGCCCGTTACCGAGCGGATTAGCGCGCGCGAAGGAATGTGGCTTGATGAGGAAATCTTCCGCGACGGCGAGGTCGCTGTAGATGAAGTTGTTTCCGCGCTGAAGAAAGTGCAAATGGCGCTGGCGAGCGACGCTTCGCTGGCGGACCGCATTCGCGCTCTTGATTAATCTTTTCGCACTGTCGTAGGGTATCCGACCGGGTCGACCATGACATCGATCAGCATGGGAGCGCGCCGGGACAATCCCGCCCGAATCGCGGCGTCGCAATCTCCTCGCGACTCGACCCGGCGGTAGGCTATGCCATAGGCGCGGGCGATGAGCTCGAAGTCGGGATTGTGAAACTCGACGCCAAAGGCGGGGTGATCCGCGCGCAGCTGCGCCGAGCGTATCAGATCCAGCGCCGCGTCATTCATGACGACAACCAGCACCGGCAGCTGCCGTTCAACCAGCAAGCCCAGTTCGCCCATGACCATCGCCAGCCCGGCATCGCCTGTGATGCAAATGGCGGGCTCGCCCGTGGCCGCGGCGGCCGCGATGGCGCTGCACAGCCCGAAGCCCATCGCAGACAGCCCGTTGGAGACGAAGTAGCGATTGGGCTCGCGAGCCGGCCAATCGAGCGCCGCGAGTATCTTGTGCGAGCCGACATCAGTGGTCACGATGATATCGTCCGGTGTATTGTCCCGCAGCGAAGCCAGGAAGGTTTGCGGCAGAATGCGCTTGGCGCCCGCTGTCGGCAGGCAGATCCGGCTCTGCCGGTCACGAAATTGCCGAACTCGCTCTTCACCCCAAGTTTCTGCCGACAAGCAGCTAATATCCCCGAGCGTGCTCAGGATGTCGTCGATGGGGCCGACCGCTTCCCATTCGCTGGAAATTCGCGGATCGCGATTCTCCCAGTTGGCGATCCAGATCAGCGGCGTTTCATAATCCCAAGGCTTGACCAACTCGACGACATCAAAGCCGATGGCAAGGATGCAGTCGGCTTCGTCCAGCAATTCATATACCGGGTCTTCGCGCGTCAGCCCGATGGTACCGGCGAAGAGCGGATGCTCGGTCGTCAGCGCGCCTTTGCTCTTGGGCGTATCAATGACCGGGGCGCCCAGTCGCTCCGCGATAGTACGAATGGCGCCATAGGGCGCGCCCGGCTCCAGACCCAGGCCGACCACGATGATCGGATTGCGCTTGTCCGAGAGCAGCGCGCGGGCGGCGTCGATGTCTATCTCACGTTGCGGCGCTGATGCAATTGCGGTCGGCTCAGTTTTCGGTTCAATTTTCTGCAGGGCAATGCGATTGTGCAGGCTGAGATGCACTGGGCCCGGGCGACCCGCTTTAGCCAGGCTTAGCGCATCCTGAATAGTCTGGGCCGCATTGCAGGCCCTAAGCTCCCTCGATAATTTGCAGATGGGCTGAAAAATGACGGACAGATCCAGAACCTGGTGCGTATGACGGCCGATCAGCTCGGGGTCTGTTGTTGCCGTTATCAAGAGCACGGGCGCCCGGTCGAGGTGGGCATGAGCCAAGCCAGCAGCAGCATTGGCCGCGCCGGGGCCGAGCGTCGTCAGCGCCACGCCAATCGTGCCGCTCAACCGCGCGTCGGTCGCCGCCATGAAACAAGCGCTGCTTTCGTTCTTGACCAGCACAAAGTCAATCCCGCACAAGCGAATCGCTTCCAGGATTTCGACATTCTCGCCGCCGGGCAAGCCGTACACGCGTTCAACCCCGGCGGCCTTCAACTCTGCGGCGAAGTAATCGGCGAGGGTCGCCATGCTCAGTCGCCTTGTCCGTACTGTTTCGAGACTGTCATTATGCAGCTTGCCTTTCTGGCGTTAATGAAGCGCGTCCTGACCGGGCGCATATCCAGGCGTGATTACGCTGAGGGCGCGTATGGCCCGTGTCGACATGGTCGCGGCCAGGCGCGGCTGACAATGTGCCGGTACGACGGAGACCATCGCCGCGATCAGCCATTGGCTGGGACATTACTCAGCAAGAGATGAACGCTCAACACGAAAAGCGGGATCATCATCATCCACTCAAAAACTTGCTGGTTGATGCGATCGATCAAATAACGCGCGACCATCACGGCGGGCGGAATGAGCGCAAATACCCAGGCTATGCTGAGCAAGCGCTCGACATCAAACAGGCCAAGCAGAAAAAATCCAGGCGCCTTGGTCAGGTTTATGACCGCGAAGAAGAGCGTGGTCGTGCCTATGAAGCGGCGCGGCGTCATCTGCGGTTGCAGCAGCAAATATGCGGTGAAGGGCGGCGCCCCAACGTTTGCCAGCGTCGAGCCGAAACCGGACGCCAAGCCAGCGAAATAGCCGTGCCATTTCCGGGGTCGATAAGCAAGCGCAGCCAAACGGTCGCTGGCGATTTTGAAGATCAACGCCAGCAGCGTCAAGCCGCCAATGACCCGATTCAGCGTGAGAGCGTCTATGTCCTTGAGCACGAATGCGCCCAGAACCACCCCGGCCAATCCCGGGATGAGCATGAGGCCGATGCAGTGGCGGTCCCACTGCTTCCAATAGAAATATAGCGCGAAGCCATCGGCGAAGATCAGCAGGGGCAAGACCAATACAACAGCAACCTGCGGGTCGATGAACAAGGCTAAAATGGGTACGGTGAGCGCCACCGGTACCGGACCGCCCAGGCCGCCCTTGGAAAAGCCGATCAATATGCCAACTAGCGCGAAAACGAGAATCTCGTTTGTCAAAACAGAATCTGTCCTTAATCTACTGGAGTAGCAGCCATTATACTGTATTCGCATTCAGCATCCGACTATAAGGCTTGTCCGCTACTCAAATTCCGATGACGGTACGTTTGGTCGGGGCGGGCGCCGCGCTTTTAGGGATTCGCGACACTTTTGCCA
>JAGWBC010000025.1 GCA_021296115.1 Anaerolineae bacterium
GCAAATGCATCTCTTTGCCGCCGATAGCGAGCGATCTTTGCTAAATAGTCATGCAACGGTTGGGATGTGATGGATAGCGGGCTAAGTGGCAAGAACGCCCTGATAAGCGGCGGCGGTACCGGTATCGGCCGCGCTATTGCCATGGCGCTGGCAAATGAAGGCGTAAATGTCGCGATCGGCAGCAATCGAGCCGAAGACGAAGTGTTGAGCGAGATTGAGGCGCGCGGCGTACAGGCGCTGCATGTGCCGGCCGATGTGAGCGTCGAAAGCGATGTGATCAACATGGTTGATGCCGCCATCATGCATTTGGGCTCGATTGATCTCTACGTAAACAACGCAGCGATAACTATGCACCAACCGATAACGCGGATCAGCAGCGTTGCCTGGCTCAAGACGATCAACACCA
This sequence comes from Anaerolineae bacterium, assembly GCA_021296115.1. Taxonomy (GTDB): domain Bacteria; phylum Chloroflexota; class Anaerolineae; order Aggregatilineales; family Phototrophicaceae; genus UBA6055. The sequence goes on from JAGWBC010000025.1 coordinate 407, forward strand.
ATTTGTCGGCTTGCGTTTGGGCTTGTCGCGAAATATGCCGGCACATGATCTTGCGCAGCGGCGGAAGTATCTTGATTATTGGATCGACGGCGCAATTTAACCAAGCGTATGGCGAGGCGAGCTATCACATTTCCAAGACGGGTCTGCGTGTCTTCAAAAATACGCTGGCCATCGAGATGGCGCCGCACGACATCAGAGTAAATCTCTTGGTGCCGGGTCATTTTGTGACGCCGCTGACCGAAGGCATCAGCAGTATGCAGGCGGAAATTGTGCGCGGGCAGATTCCTTTGCGTCGATTTGGGCGGACGCGTGAGCTGGCGGCGACCGCGTTACTGCTGCTTTCGGACCGGCTCAGTCCTTATACGACTGGCGCTGAATTCGTGGTTGATGGCGGTCTACACTTGCGTCCGCTGCCAATGGTCAGCGATGAAGAGCTTTTAGCCATGAACCTGTAGGAATGAACAAGATATGAATGCAATCGAGTTGAAAGCGAAGTGGCGTCGCGGCGAGCCGAGCCCGGGCATGTGGCTGAGCCTGACCGATATCACCGTTGCCGAGATGATAGGTGATGTCGGTCTGGATTGGGTCGCCATCGATACCGAGCATACGGCGATTGACCTGCAAAGTTTGCAGAACCTCGTAATCGCATTGAGAGACACGCCAACTGTCGTACGGGTGCCGGGCAACGATACGATCCATATCAAACGAGTGCTGGACATGGGCGCCGCGGGGGTCATCGTGCCACATATCTATAGCGCGAAAGAAGCGCGGCTAGCAGTGGCTTCGTGCAAATACCCGCCGTTGGGCATTCGCGGCACCGGTCCCCGCCGTCCCAGCCGGTATGGCCTGGATGAGAAAGCCTACCTGGCGGATGCGAACGCGTCGACCATCGTCGCCATCATGATCGAGACGGTAGAAGCCGTGAGCGACTTCGATGCCGTGCTGAAAGTGGAGGGATTGGATGCGTGCATGATTGGCGCGGTGGACTTGAGCGCTAGTATGGGGCTGCTGCCCAACTTTGACGATCCGCGCGTGATCGAGACGATTGACCAAGTGGCGGCCAAGGCTCGTGCCGCCAATATGCCGCTAATGTCCGGTCGGTCGCCCGACGCCGATGAAAACAGCCCTTTCGGCTGGAACAACTTGCTTAAGCAGGGTTTGAACATCATCCCGATCGCATCGGATCAGGGCCTGATTCTGGCCGGCGCGCGGGAGATGCTGGCTACCTTTCGCGCTGCTGTAGGTGGAGACCAAAAATGCCCAAGATAGAAGTGGAGCGGCTGCGACAGCTGGGGACGGCGATTCTCGACGCTCTAGGATCGCCCCGTGAGCGGTCGGCCTGGGTGGTCGAAACACTCTTGCGCTCGAACCTGGCCGGGCATGATTCACACGGTTTTATGCGTCTGCTGCAATACGCGGCGCAGGTGCGCGAAGGGCATATCGAGCCGGCCGCCGAAATCACGACCCTGCGGGAGACGGGCGCGGCGGCGCTATTGGATGCGCAGCGCGCTTGGGGGCAAGTCGCGGCACGGCAGGCGATGAAGCGGGCGATTGAGATGGCGGCTGCAAACGGGATAAGCATGGTGGCTCTTCGCAATTGCCCACATATTGGCAGGTTGGGCGAATACGTCTTGATCGCTGCCGAGCGCGACATGATCGGAACGGCATTTGTCAATTCGCAGACCGGCGGGAACGGAAGCGTCGTGCCTTGGGGTGGTATCCAGGGGCGTTTCACGCCGACGCCTCTTGCCTTCGCCGCGCCGAGTGGTTTGGACTGGCATGTGCTGGTGGATATCACCGCATCGGTGATGCCGGAGGGCAAGGTCCGTGATCATCTGTATCGCGGCGTATTGCTGCCAGAGGATGTCATCATTGATGCCAAGGGTAATTCCACAAGGGATGCCAATGAATTCTACGGACCGCCTATGGGGGGCATCTTGCCCTTGGGCGGGCCGGTTGGGCACAAGGGTTACGCGCTGGGCGTAATGATCGAGATGCTGGCAGGTGGCCTTAGCAGCGCCGGCTACGTCAGCGAAGCGGTCCTGGCACATGGCAACGGCGTTCTGTTTCAGGTGATGAATATCGCTGCATTCGAAGATGTCTGTAACTTCAAGCGGCGTACGCGGCAACTCGTGGAGCACGTCAAATCGTCGCGGCCGCGGGCAGGCTTCGACGAGGTTCTGTTCCCGGGCGAGCCGGAATATCGCACGAGCTTGCGGCGCCAACGCGACGGCATTGAGTTGCCTGTTAGCTTGTGGGAGGCGATAGGCGAATTGGCAGCGGATGTCGGCGTGGATCTATAGGGAGAACGAGCGATGCGTTTGTGCGGTAATTCCATCACATTTCAGGCCTACACCGTTGAAGAGGCTTGTCGGCGATTAGCGGCGGCGGGTTGCAATGCAGTGGAAATGTGGCCGCCCCATCTGGCCGATTGTCGCACGCCGGCGCTTTTGCGGCAGTTTCGTGATTTCGCCGCTGAACGTGAGTTGGAGCTCTGGGGTCTGAACGCCGTCGGTGCTGATTACTTCCAGCCCTTTGGCGCGCAGCAGAATTATGACCGGACCCTGGCAGGGTTGAAGGCGGACGTGGATTACGCGCTGGAGCTTGGCGTCGCTGATGTGATGGTTTGGGAAGGCGTGCGCCCGCGAGAAGGCGATCTGCCCGATGCCGATCTTCTGGCAGTGCTGGTCAGCCTCTTTCGCGAGGCGATCGATTACGCGCGACCGAAGGGCGTGCGCTTCACGGCTGAGCCGCATCCCTTCACCCTGGGCATGGACAATGAATTCATGAAGCAGCTCTGCGATCAACTGGATCGGGAACATTTCGGTGTGCTATTCGACTTTTGTCATTACGGTGTAGGTCAGCCGGAGACCTATGTGCAGGCGATTTACCAACTAGAATCGCGGATCGAGCATTTGCACTATTCAGATACCGATGGCGTGACCAGCGAACTTCATTATCCGCCTGGCAAAGGCGTGCTCAATTTGAAAGCGATGAATCAAGCGCTGGTCGATGTTGGCTTCACCGGCACCTCGACGCTTGATATGTATGGTTATCCGATGCCGGAACAGGGATACATTTGGGGACTGCCGGTTTACCGCGCAGCATTGATCGAAATCGGAATCGCGAAAGAGGACGATCAATGAAGGCAGCTGTCTTGCATAAGATCGGCGAGCGGCTGACGATCGAGGAGATTTCACGGCCACAGCCCGGCGTCGGCGAGGCGCTCGTGAAGGTGCGCGCTTGCGGCATCGATGGAACGGATCTCAAGCTGTTGGATGGCTTCGGCTATGTGCCGGAATTGCCCTTCATCATGGGGCACGAGGTCTCTGGTGAGGTCGTGGAAGTGAGCGCCGATGTATGCGACTTTGCGCCTGGCGATCGTGTCGTCATCTATAACTTTGTCACTTGCGGCGCCTGCGTCTATTGCCGCACCTTTCGCGATCAGCTGTGCATCAATATGCGCGGTATCGTCGGGGTCCTGGATGTGCCAGGTGGTTTTGCCGAATATATCTGCCTACCGGCGTCACAGCTGATCCTTCTGCCCGAGGAAGTGAGCTGGGCGGATGGCGCGACCTGCTGCGATGCTGGTATGACCGCGCTGCATGCCGTGGAGCGGGCGGATGTGGAAATGGGCGAGACTGTCATGGTAATCGGAATCGGTGGTGTCGGCTCGATCGTGACGCAACTGCTGGCGGCGTCCGGCGTTGAGGTGATCGCAGTTGATATTGATGCGGCGAAGGAAGAATGGGCTAGGGAACAAGGCGCCTCCGCTTTTATGCCCGCTGGAAGTGCCGCGCGCGGCGGGCAGCGCCCGGACGTTAGCGCGCTCATCGACGTCGATCGTGTTATAGATATAGTCGGCCTGGAAAAGTCGATGGCAGCCGGATTTAACTCGCTGCGGCGCGGCGGACGCATGGTGGTGGTAGGTTATACACCGGAGCTGTTTCCATTGTCCGGCAAAGAATTGGCACAGAACGAAAAAGAAGTGATTGGTACGCGCGCCGGGCGGCGAAACGACTTGAGGCGCTGCCTCGAGCTCTATGCGGCTGGGAAGCTGCGTTCGATCGTGCGTCGGCAGTATGTGCTGGAGCAGGTCAACGAGGCGCTGGCAGAGCTACGCGCGGGCGTAACCGGCCGCATCGTCTTGACCTGTGACTGATCGGCTGGTCGGAATAGATCGTCCTGCGAAACGATAAACCAGAGGGGCAAATTATGGAAAAGCTAGTTATCACCGTCACCTGCGATACGACTTTGACCTACCCGCATAATCCGAACGGACCGAAACCTGATAACCCAACGGGCGTCGCCGATGAATATGTCCGCGCCATTAACGCCGGCGCTTCGATCTGTCACGTCCACGGGTCTTATATCAGCGACACGGAAATCCAGCCCGATGGCCGGCTGCTGCAGATTCCTATCATGGACGGATGGGCTGAGATCACCGAGCGTATCCGCAGCACATGCGGGGCTGTTGTGCAATTCGGCTTGGCGAGTATCCGCCTTGAGCAGAAGATTGAACTGTGGCAGAAGCTGAAGCCGGATATGAGCTCGATCAATTTTGATTCGCACGACGAATATTTTCAGCCGGTGCCCGAACATCCACCTGCCGGTTACTGCTATTCGATCCATCCCATTTCCGAGCTGCGGGAATATGCGCGGCTGGCGAATGAAAATGATGTCAAGCTGGAAATCGAATGCTTCAGCACGGGCGCCTTCTGGGCGATTGAGAAGCTGCGCGCCGGCGAATTCTGGCTGGGCGACCAACGTGATGACGAGCTAGGCCTGCTGCCCGATCCACTGTGGGCGACCTTATTCTTCGGCTGGCCGGGCCAAAGCTGGACGCCGCCTTCCGCCAAAGGCATACAATTCATGGTTGATCACTTGCCGGAGAATATGAAGTGGAGCATGAGTTGTATGGCGCCGGAGGTGTATTGGGCTGTTATCGCCCACGGTATCGCCATTGGCGGTCACGTGCGGGTGGGCATGGAGGATTGCCCCTATGTGGAAAAGGGCGTCTACGCCAAGAGCAATGCCGAGCTGGTAGAGCGGGCGGCGCGCATCGCGAAAGAGGTGGGCCGTGAGGTCGCCACACCGGAAGAAGCCCGTCAGATTACGGGTTTGTCCGCTTGAGACGCGTGTAAGTCAGACATTCAGAAGCCTCTAAAAGCATGATCATCGATTCGCATGCCCATATTATGACGGCGGTGCATGGGACAAGCGCCACTGGACCAACGCGATCGCTATCCTGGGGCAAAGTCCGCTGGGGCGACAAGACGATTCAGTTGCTTCCACCCTTCAACGAATCAACAACATTCCCTGCAGAAGCGCTGCTGGCGCAGATGGACTGGGCCGGTGTTGAGCGGGCGGTGCTGCTGCAGGGTCCCTTTTATGGCGAGGCAAACGCCTATGTCGCCTCCGCCGTCGAGCGCTGGCCCGATCGCTTTGTCGGCGCATTCGCGCCCGATCCCCAGGCGCCCAATGCCCAGGAGATATTCAAACGGTGTGTCGAAGAGTATGGCTTGCGTATCGTCAAATTCGAGCTTACCGAGCCGACCGGATTGACGGGCCGGTACCCGGACCTGCGTATTGACGCGCCGCAATTCAGCTGGATCTTCGAAGCAGCTCAGCGTGACGGTCTGGTTGTCACATTCGATTTGGGCAAGATTGGCAGCAGGGCTTATCAGACCGAGGCGGTGGCTAGCATTGCCGAGCGGTATCCGGACTTGCAAATCGTTATCGCCCATCTAGCACAGCCACCGACCAACGAAAGTGGCAATGCTGAATTGAACGCCATATGGGAAGAGCAAATCCTCCTGGGCCACAGGGCGAATGTCTCCTTTGATCTATCGGCGTTGCCCGCCTATTCGCCGTCCTACGATGAATATCCTTACGCAGCGGCGCAAGATTATATACGCCGCGCGGCGCAACTGATCGGCGCAGGGAAAATCATGTGGGGTACGGATGTCCCGGGTCTGCTGACAAGCGGCAGTTATCGGCAACTGCTGAATTTTGTTCGACTTCATTGCGATTTTTTGTCCGCCGGGGAAAAGGCGCAGGTTCTGGGCTTGAATGCGTTGCGCGTGTATTGGTCCTTTTCATCCTGAGTCGTATAGAATCGATGCGGAACAAAAGGCAGAATCGGAACAGGGCCAGCTCGGCTGGATGCCTCAGTAAATGACCGTGATCATTTCAGTGCGGAACTCATGTAGTAAACCAATATCGAGCGGGCGTTGAGCATTCAGACAAGATGGTGGCAATCTTTTCGGAGTGTTAAGCGAAGGGTCTAGTCTCTGCGTCGATGTACCATCGCCAGAAGAGTTTATCTGAAAGAGCAATCATGTCAGGCAACAACGCTACACTCCTCGCGGCGGGTTTTTACGGCGTAGGGCAGTTTGCTTCACGAAAGCCCCCTTCTGTGAAGCAAACTGGGCACGTAAGGGGTGAAAACCGATGGTTTTGCGGTCACTATCCCCGTCAATTTGCTTCAGGAAAAGTGATCAGTTGCCGCAGTATCCTGGAGAGCGCCTCCAAGAACGGGTGGAGAACCATAGTTCGCGGTAGTGTCCGCAATAATAGCGCCATACCTTGCTCTGCAACTTGAGAAAGTCACTGGAACAAGCGATTATGAACTGAAACGCCGATTGGCACATCAGTCGAAGCGTCATATTTGGCGCCATACGAAAATGCTCGGTCATGCAGCCGCGTCATTCTATCGAGGCATAGTAGGCTGGATTGGGTTACATCACGTCCGCTCCGTGATTCGCCGAATTCATGATTAGTTACAGACAGGCGACCTATAGAGTCGCAGAACCAGGTAGCCTTATATTTTAGGCATTTCCTCATGCGCACCCCTACCGATTCCGGCCAGTTGCTAACCATCGTATTTGCCGTAATCAATCAAACACACCTTGCAGTACCAGTTCCTCCGCCAGGTGGCAACTCACTTGACGCTGATCGCCCACTGCTCGCAAGACCGGAACTTCCTCTCGGCAAACCTTTTTGGCGTAGGGGCAGCGCAGGTGAAAGACGCAGCCCGAGGGCAAGTTGAGCAAATCGGGTGGTTCGCCGCTGGTGACATCCTGCAAGCGGCCGCTCCCACGTCGGCTAACTTTGGGCACGGCTTTGAGCAACATTTCCGTGTAGGGATGCAGCGGTTGCCGCAGGATGTCATCGCGCGAGCCGGATTCGATGATCTTGCCGGCGTACATGACCAGAATGCGATCACTCATATAGCGGATGACACTCATGCTGTGGGAAATGAATAGATAAGACAGATCGAATTCGCTCTGTAGGTCTTTCAGCAAATTGAGCATCTGCGCTTGAATCGAGACATCAAGCGCCGACACGGGCTCGTCGGCGACGACCAGCTGCGGGTTAAGGACCAGGGCGCGGGCGATGCAGATGCGCTGACGTTGGCCGCCGCTGAAGCTGTGGGGAAAGCGCTGCAGATGGCTGACGCTAAGGCCCACGCGCTGTATGATATCGGCCACGCGCGCTTCCAGCTCGTTTCCGCTAGCGATGCCGTTAACCAGCAGCGGTTCGCCGACGCTCCGCAAGACGCTCATGCGCGGATTGAGCGAGGAGAAAGGATCTTGAAAGATGACCTGAACGATCTTGCGGAATTCGCTGTTGTTGCCGCGGTTCAGTTCGTCGAGGTGGAAAACCCGTTCGCCGCTCCGTACGATGATTTCACCATCCGTCTTCTCATAGAGGTAGGCAACGCAGCGCCCCAGCGTCGTTTTGCCGCAGCCGCTTTCGCCGATGACGCCGACAGTCTCCCCCTTGCGCACGACGAAACTGACGTCATCCACCGCTTTGATAACGCCGATAGTGCGCCGCAACAAGCCCTTCTGCTGCAAGGGAAAGTACTTCTTCAAATGCCGAACCTCGAGGACGGGCGCGGCTTCAGGCGAGTTCGTCTCAACCCGTTCCATGGGTTTCATCCTCTTCGTATAGAATGCAGCGGACCTGGTGCCCGCGCTCAACTTCGACCAGCGGCGGCGGGATCTTGTCGCAGACGCCGGAGACGCGTGAATCGCAGCGCGAATAGAAGGGGCAGCCGGCGTGCTCGTCGAAAGGGCCGGGTATTGTGCCCTCGATGGGTTGCAGCCGCTCAAGCGTGCCGTCGACAGTCGGGATCGAACGCCAAAGCGCGCGGGTATAAGGATGCAGCGGATTGTCGAAGATCTGCTCGACGCTGCCCTGCTCCATGATCTGGCCCATGTACATCACGATCACGTCATCGGAGACCTCGCCGATGACAGCGATGTCATGGGTGATAAATATGACCGCCATCTGGTATTCGGCTTGTAGTTCTTTGATCAGCGCCAAAATTTGCGCCTCGATGGTCACATCCAGCGCAGTAGTCGGCTCGTCGGCGATCAGCAGCTGCGGGCTGCAGGTCAGCGCCATGGCGATCATGGCCCGCTGGCGCATGCCGCCGCTGAATTGGAAGGGAAAGGCGTCCACCAATTCTTCAGCGTTGAAGATGCCGACGCGCGTCAGCAATTCAACAGCGCGTTGACGAGCGCCGCTGCGGTTAATCTTTTCGATGTGCAAAAGCATAGCTTCAGTAATCTGGTCTTCAATGGAGTGAACCGGACTGAAGGAGGTCATGGGTTCCTGAAAGATCATGCTGATATCGTTCCAGCGGATGTCGCGGATGAGCTCGCCGGTGGCCGATATGTCGGCCAGGTTAACGATGTCGTCTCGGTCCTCAGGGTTGCGATTCAACCAGATTTCACCGTCTGAGATCATACCAGGCGCCGGCGTGAGTCGCAGCATCGCTTGGGCGGTGACCGATTTGCCGCTGCCGCTTTCGCCGATTATGCCGAGGGTCTTGCCCCGCTTGACACGGAAACTGACCTCGTTAACCGCCCGTACCGTGCCTTCACGCAGGCGGAACTCCACCTTTAGCTCGCGTACGTCAAGCAAGGTATCTGGCGGCAGGCGGACTCTCTTGGCGCGCTCATTCATACTCAGCCAAGCGCCTCAGATACTTGAGTACGGATCGGCGGCATCACGCAAGCCATCACCGACAAAGTTGAAAAGCAGTACAGTCGCCAGCACAAAGAAGGCCGGGATCAGCAGCCAAGGGATATGGAAGATTGCCAAAATGTCGCGGAAATCTTGCAGGAGAACGCCCCAACTCACCGCCGGCGGTTGCATGCCCAGTCCCAGGAAGCTGAGCGCCGTTTCGTAGAGGATCATCTGCGGGATCATCAGCGTCACGGACAGGATCAAGTGGCTGGTGAAGCCGGGCAGCAAGTGACTGATGATGATGCGCAGATCGCTGGCGCCGGACGAACGAGCGGCCAGGGCGTAGTCCTCCTCGCGCATGGAGAGCAGGCGTCCGCGCACCACCCGGGCCAATCCAACCCAATTAAGCAGCGCCAGGATCAGCGTGATGGCGAAATAGACATTAAGTGGCGGCCATTCTTTGGGCACGGCAGCCGCCAGCGTCATCCAGAGCGGCAGCTGCGGTATGGCGCGCAGGAACTCGATAATACGTTGAATGACATTGTCAACAACGCCGCCGAAGTATCCGGATATGCCGCCCAGCAAGGTTCCCAGCACGAACGTAAGCACGACGCTGACCACGCCGATTGTTAGCGATATGCGGGCGCCGTAAACTGTGCGCGAGAAGACATCGCGCGCCAGCGAGTCCAAGCCGAATAGCCAAATGCCCAGGCGCGCCTTCTCGCCTGCTTCGCCCAAGCCAAAAAGTTTATGCCGCAACTCGATGATGCCCCAAAGCCTGTAAGGTTCCGTCTCGACAAAGAAGTGAATCGGCAAGATCCGCTCTCGGTCTTCTACGAAAGTCAGGCGCCGCGTCACTGGATCGCGCTCCTGCTCGACCGCATAGACGAAGGGACCACGGAAGCCGTTTTCGTCCGACCAGTGAATCGTCGAGGGCGGCGCCTGCTGATAGCGGCGGAAGCGCGTCGTCGTCTCGTAAGGCGCGATGAATTCAGCAAAAGCCGCCACAAGATAGAGCAGGATCAAAAGGCCGACGGAGATCAGCGCCATACGATGGCGGCGAAAGCGCCACCACATCAGCCGCCACTGACTGGCATAATAGTAAGCGTCGTCGACTACTCCAGCGTCCGTATAGTCGAGCGCGGTGGCGGTCGCCGCGTCCTCCGCGACACCGTACCTAGCGCGTATGCGCTCGCGGCGCTGGCGCAGGCTGTCTTGCCCGTCGGTCATCGCGCCGTCCCTTCGAAGCGAATTCGCGGGTCGAACCAGGCCAGCAACACATCCGAAGCCAAGGTGGCGAGCCAGATGATAGAGGCGTAGATCAGCAAGATGGTTCCCGCCAGGATCATGTCTTGCGCCAGCAAGGAATGCAGCAGCAGCGGCCCCAGTGTCGGCAGCCCCAGCACAATGCCGATCAGCCCCTGCCCGGCAAAGATGCCGTAGACCAGCATACCGAAATCACTGATGAGCGGGTTGAGGGCGATCTTGACCGGATATTTGCGTACCAGCTTCGACTCTTGCAAGCCCTTGGCGCGGGCGGTCACCACATATTGCTGCCCCAGTTGATCCAGCAGATTGTTGCGCACGATGCGGATGGTGGCGCCTAGAGACGGCAGCGCCGTCAAGAAAATCGGCGCCCAGAGGTGTTTCGCCGTGTCGAGCGCTTTTTCCCAGCTCATGGGCGCCGCCATGTATTCAAGCGAACTGATGCCCAGCGGCACAAAGTCGAGAAAGTACAAGCTCGCCCAGGCGACTATTATGGCGAGCAGCCAGCCCGGCGCTCCCAAGCCGGCGAAAGCCAGAAAGGTAATGATATAGTCGGCGATAGAGTATTGATGCGTAGCGGAGAAGATGCCCAGCGGAATGGCTACGCCCAGCGACAGTATCAGCGATGATGCGCCGATGATGACGGTGTATGGCAGCGCTTCCAGCAGGACATCCACATTCTTGCGGCCATTGACGGATCGGCCCAGGTCACGTCGTACGAGAATGTTTTCGATCCAGCGCAAGTAACGGACATGAAAGTGATCGTCTAAACCCCACTGCGCGCGCAGGCGCTGAATCATCGGTTCATCAACTTCTATATTCTGCGCCCGCAAAGCAATGACTTCATTGCTGACGACATCCCCCGGCGGCAACTCGATCAGAAAAAAGGTGATGATCGAAAGCATGAGCCAAAGCGGAATTATAGTTAGCAGGCGGTTAACTATGTAGATGCCCACTGGCTATCTCCCGCTGGGTATGATTCCGCTACAGGCCGCTATGAAGGTGTAAATACGAGCCGCGCCTAGCTGACGCGGCTCGTATCAAATCGGCAGCGTTTACTGCATGGTCCGGTAGAAGAATTGTTCACCGGCGCGTGAGGCGCCCATCTGCGTTCCACCCGTGGCGACATTGCCGAAATCGGCATTGAAGATTGTGGGGCGGAGCACGTTCTGGATCATGGGCAATATCCAGACATTATCATAGTGAAGCGCGAACAGTTCGTCGACCAAGGCCAAGTCTTCGTCGGAGTAGGGTACAGTCGCCTTGCGCGCCACGAGAATCTCATAGAGTCGTTTAACTTCGGCGGGCGGTTCCGTGCCGGAAGCGCCATCGGAATCCAGCCAGGCGCGCCAGGAAGCGCACCACTGTGAACTGCCGGCATATTCTTGATTCATGCCCGGCCGCCACTGATAGGATTGGATCCAATGGATGGACGCCTGAGTTTCGTTGTTGGCGATCCGTTCGTTCTTCACGTTGGGATCTTCTTGACGCAGCTCTGCGCGTACATCGGCGAAAGTTCCCAGATGATCAACGATTAATTCACCTACCGGGATCATATCCGGACGCACCGGCGCGACTTCGACATAGAAAGTGAATTGTTCGCCGGCCGGCGACATACGGTAGCCATCGCCATCGCGCTGATCCATACCCATTTCATCAAGCAGGGCGTTGGCGGCGTCCGGATCGAATTCAGCCGGCACCCAGGTGGGAATGCTGCCCAGGCCGAGGTAGATCACATCAATGATCTCTTCGCGGTCGATGGCGTGGCTTAGCGCGCGACGAAAGCGTACATCATCGGCGACAGCGACATAAGCCGGGTCGTTGTTGCAGGTTTGAATGTATAGCGCGGTGGGGTCCGCATGCAAAATCAGCGGTATCGTCACGAAGTTGCCTGATTCTTCGTTTTCCTTGTAGAGCGGGAAATTGCTGTATTGCGTGCCGTACAGGAAGTCAATGTCACCGGCAATCGCGCCCAGATTAACCATTTCACCGTCGCCGAAGACTTGCGCCACCAAGGTGTCCAGGTAGGGCAGCTGATTGCCTTCGGTATCGACCTTCCAGAAGTAGGGATTGCGCTGCATGATGGTGCCCGACTCAGTTAGCTCGGTGACCAGCCACGGACTCAACTGTGGGAAGCCGATGCATTTCTCGCGCATGATGTGGAAGCGCGGGCAATCGGCGTTGTTAAAGAGGTTTGGCCAATCCTCAGCAGACAAGCCCTCGGCATCGAGTTTCGCCGCCAATTCATCGGCGTCGGCATATCCCGGATGATAGTCACCGAGGTAGTGCAGCGGTTTGAGCAAATCGTTGTATGACGTCCAGCCGCTGATCGCCAGGTCACGCAGGATGCCACCCGATGGCGTATCAAAGGAAAGGCTGAAAGTGTAGTCATCGACGATAGTCAACTCGGCGGGTGTACCGCTGGCCGATTTGAACTTGTTGGGAAAGGCCCCGTACTCCGCGTTGTTGTACAGATCATTGAACACAAAAGCGACGTCTGCTGTGGTCACGGGCGTTCCATCCGACCATCTTACACCCTCTCGCAGAGTGAATGTAAATACAGTGGCATCATCGTTGACCTCGAAGCTCTCCGCCAGGTTCCCGTAGAAGCCTTCGACATCAATATCGGGCGCGGCGATGATTGGCTCGACATTCATCACGAAGAGTTCGCCTGAGAACCCGAAAGCGCTGGTAAAAGCCGTGCGCAAGGTTCCACCGTGTTGGCCCGGTTCCCAATCCGGCAGCGCCGCTTCCGGCATGAGCAAGCCCGGTCCGACTACCAAGGGGTTGTTTGGCAGACGTTCTTCAAGCGGTGGCAAGTTGCCGGCCTCGACTTCTGCGGAAAGCGGGTCCTGCGCCAAAACATTATTGCTGAACACCGCCACCAAAAGAACTAGCGAAACTCCGATAAGCGTTAGTACCTTCTTCGACATGATATGCCCTTTCAATAGAATGCATTTGATACTGAAAATGGCTCACTGCGCGCTGATTCGGCACGGTGGTGAGCTAAAGAAAAGTCTACTTCATGCCCGTATATTCTCCTCCTCTCAGCGCATATGGGTCGTGCGACCGCGGAAAAAGTCGTTCAAACGCTGCGCGCAATTCCGCCAGGCGCTTAGCTTGCCCGTCATCGGCGATCGCGTTGCGTGTTTCGCCGGGGTCGGCTGCCAGGTCGATAAGTTGCTCTCGCCGCTCACCTTGATAATATCGCATATACTTGGCATCTTGCCGCACGATCATTTGGCCCAATTCACTTTCGACCGGCAAGGCATCCCGCCAGACCGCTGGGCGAGCAGCATTGAGCAGCGGCAGCAGACTGCGCCCTTCAAGTTCCGCTGTGGGCTCAAGGCCGGCAATAGCGCAGAATGTAGGCAGCAGGTCCAACCCGTTAGAGACCTGGTCCTGATCATTGACAGCGCCTTTCGCCATCCCAGGACCCGTAATTAGCAGAGGCACGCGCGCCGCCTCCTCGTAGAAGGCGGTCTTATGCTCCATGCGATGGCTGGCATCCATATCGCCGTGATCGCTGGTGAATACGACGACCGTATTATCCGCGAGTTGACTGTCTTGCAGTGCAGCCAGCACTCGCCCAATCTGGCCATCGACGCGTTCTGTTAAGCGGGCGTAAGCCCAGCGGTGCATGCGCCAGTCAGTCTCGCTGTAGCGCTCGCGCGCCTTGCGTTTGAAAGGGCTGCGCGCCTGCATCAGACGGATTGCTCCGGCTTCATCCGTCGGGATTGCGAAGTTCTCCGGCAGCGGAGGGCAGACTCTGCGGAAGAATTCCTCCTCCGCGATTCCTTCCGGAATCTGCAACGCCTTGTCCAGTTCCAGCAATTCAATTCGGTCCGGTCGCGATAGGCGTCGCTCTAGTGGCGTCTCGGCAAAGTCTCGAATTGCCAGGTGGCAGATGTCGTGGGGATTGATGAAAGAAGCGACCAACAGGAATGGTTCACTGTGATCGCGTGCCAGGAAATGCGCGCAATCCTCCGCCAGTAGGTCGCGGTCATCTTGCGAGATAGTTTCGAAACCGAAGTCCTCAGGCGTCATTCCGACGGGGAAATGCGTTTTGCCGCCGTATGCCGTGTGGTAGCCGGCGCGGCGCATCTGCCAGCCCATTGCGTTTTTCAGGATTGCGGCGGGTATATCGCTGATATGTTCGTCTTTGTTGTTCAGCAGACTGATATTGCTGCCGCGCCTTCCGGTGAATAGGCTGAAGCGCGAGGGCACGCACATCGGGTTCATACAGTAGGCGCGTTCAAAACGCGTGCCAGCTGCGGCGATCTTGTCCATAGCAGGCGTCCGCACGTAGCGATTGCCAGCGCAACTCAACATACTCGCATTTTGCTGATCGGTTAGGACGAGAAGAATATTGGGTCGGTCACCCATATAAATGCCCTTGGGTACTTGCTTGCTAAAAAATGCACGGTGTCACCAACTCGGAACGGCGCGGCACTTTCATCAAGCCAAATAAACAGTCTTCACTCCTTGAACTGTAACTAATCGGCCAGCGGATTTCAAACGACGCATGAATTTCAGCGTGCGCCGACACTTGGGCAGGTGCCGGATTCTACAGTAAGATTACGGTAAGCGCAGCGAGAGTAGCTGAAATATGATTATCGACACGGATATCCATCCGGGGGCTGATCGTCAGCGTATTTTGGAGTTTCTGCCCGAACCTTGGCGTTTGCGGGTCGTCAGTGGAAATTCGGGTCCGGGCCATCTGGGCTACTGGAATCCAAACGGCATCAATCGCGCTGACGCATTGACGCCCGACGGCGCTTTCATAAACGGCCGGCCTGACACCATGTCCCGGTACCACCTTGACGAATACGCTATCGACTTCGGCATACTCAATTCCGGCGCTATCGCCACCGGGCTGTCGCCTGAGCCGGACTTCGCCGCCGCCTATTGCAGCGCGATCAATGATGTCTATGTGACTGACTGGCTGCCGACTGACGCGCGCTTCAAGTATTCGCTGGTAGTCTCAACGGCGGATCCGGCGCTGGCGGCGAAGGAGATCCATCGTTACGGCGACCACCCTGATGTTGTGCAGGTCTTGATGGCCAGCGGCGCCACTTACGGCTACGGTCATCGCTTCTATCATCCCATCTACGAGGCGGCGGTCGCATACGACTTGCCGGTGGCGATCCACCCGGGCTCGGAAGGCAGCGGTGTATCCGGGCAGCCTTCTGTCACCGGTTATCCAGGCAGTTACTTCGAGTGGCA
>JAGWBC010000263.1:0-3156 GCA_021296115.1 Anaerolineae bacterium
GCTGGCGCTGCTGGGCTTCAAGATCTGGAATGCCTACGGGCGCATTGAGAGCCCGGTGGCTGGTTATATTCAGCAGGGCGAGCGGTCGCTGGGAGAACTGCGGCCGTCCTAAGTCGGAGGAATCATGGCGCATCAAATCGACAAACTCGATCAAATCCACATCGGCATGAGAGGCGCCGCTTCAGTTCGCCTTGATGCCTGGCCGCCTCTAAGCAACCGTCTGTCGTAGCCCGCGCGATAACTTTGCCAACCCGCCGCAAATGCTGTAGACTAGCGGCACGTGAAGGAGACGGAATCCAATGACCCTGGACACATCGCTATCGTTGGACGTTGTCATTACAATTCTGGTAATCTTTGGCGCCGTTTGGCGTCTGGACGGAAAAATCGCCGAAGTGCGCGACAAGCTCGAAGGAGATATTTCTGACTTGCGCCGGGAACTCAAAGGGGACATCGCCGAATCTCGCCAGGAACTCAAAAACGACATCGCCGAGACTCGCCAGGAACTCAAAAACGACATTCAGAGGTTGGAGAAAAGAATCGAAACTGTCGAGACAAAAGTTGACGACAGCAACCAACGCCTGGCGCGGCTGGAAGGCAGGTTTGAAGGTCGCGAGGATCGATTTGCGTCCCAAAGCGAAGCCGACTCCGCGGCCTAAGGGGCGCAGCATTTGGAACCCCAACATCAGAAAGGCGGGCAACATAACCGCGCCATTTGCTCGCATCAAGCTCTGTGTTGGGCCCTCTCGCATCTGATTTGCGCCTGATGGCCTGGGTTGTTTTGAATTACGGCATAGGCCACGGTTCAAGTATTCTCTCCTGCTCTCAGGCTGCGGGGAGACATTGGAGGGAGATATGACTCAAACCGCCGACAAACTCGAGCAAATCCACATCGGCAAGAAAGGCGCCGCGCCCATCGCCGCGCCGGGCTGGACAGGCAAACCCGCCGACCGCGTCAAGCTGGTCGATTGCGACGTCCACCACAACTTCCACGACCCGCATCAACTGCTGCCTTACCTGCCCAAGTTCTATCAGGAGCACCTGCTCGATCAGGGGCTGCACCTGCCCGGCGCCGGTTACGCCAACACGCCCTTCCGCCGTACGCGCCCCGATATCAAGGACCCGGCGCTGCAAGAGCGGGACTTCAACTTCTCGCTGGAATTCACGCAGAAAGAGCTGCTGGACCGCTGGAATATCGACTTCGCCCTGCTGACGGGCCCGCCCGTCTTCCTGGCCGTGGCCGGCTTGCCCGATCCCGATTGGGCGGCCGCGCTCGTCACCGCCTTCAACGACTGGACGATCGAGCACTGGCTGGACAAAGACCCGCGCGTGGTCAACGCCATCCTGGTCGCGCCCAACGACCCGGCGCTGGCGGTCAAGGAGATTCACCGCCTGGCGCATCGCAAAGACACGGCCGCCGTCATGATGCCGATGCAGACGCCGGACCTCTTCGGCAAGCGCAGGTACCATCCCATCTGGGAAGCTTGCGCCGAGCACGATTTGCCCGTGGTCTCGCATATCGGCGGCGGCAGCCCGGGTTCGACGCTCACGCCGGTCGGCTTCCCCAGCTATTACATGGAAAACCGCATGACCCGCCCCAGTGTGGCCAGCGCGCAGGCGGCGTCGCTGATCGTCGAGGGCGTCTTCGAGAAGTTCCCCAACTTCAAAGTCGCGCTGATCGAAGTGCAGCAAATGTGGGCCGTGCCGCTGATGTGGCACATGGACACGGACTGGAAAGCCATCGGCGACCAGACGCCCTGGCTGAAGCGCCCGCCCAGCGAATACTTCCGCGAGCATATCCGCATCGGCTCCCAGCCCATGCACGAGCCGCCGCGGACCGAGCAGGTCTACCAAATGCTGGAGATGTTACACGCCGATGAGACGCTGATATTCTGCACCGACTTCCCGCATTTCGATTGGAATGACCCGGTGACCGTGCTGCCCAAGCTGGACGAGCGCATGCACCGGCGCATCTTCGCCGAGAACGCGCTGGACATGCTGCGCATTACGGACGACATGATCGAGGCGGTCGTGGCGTGAGCGGCATCGTTGTCGGCAACGTCGCGGAAATCCCGGACGGCGGGCGCAAAATCATCGTGCCCTTCCGCGGGCGCGCCGGCATCGGCATCTTCAATGTGAAGGGCGCCTTCTACGCCTTGCGCAATATCTGCCCGCATAAACGCGGACCGCTCTGCACTGGCGAAGTGGCCGGGCGCAGCAGCACAGAAGCGCCGCCTTCGGTGACGGACGGCTTTGTCGGCTACGAGCGCGAGGGCGAGATCATCCGCTGCCCCTGGCATGCCTGGCAATTTGATATCGCCAGCGGCCAGTGCCTGGTCGATCCGGCGGTGCGCGTCAAGACTTACCCGATAATCGTCGACGGCGAGGACCTCATCGTCGATGTTGATGTCAGCGACTTTATACAGGAAGGATAAACAGAATGCCCGATCCCATTCGCCTCGGCGTCATCAGCTTCGCCCATGGCCACGTAATCCGTTATTGCCAGGTCATCGCCGACTACGACGATGCCGACATAGTCGCCGCCTGGGATGACGACCACGAACGCGGCCAGACGCAGGCCGCCGAATTCGGCTTGGACTGGATGCCTGATCTCGATCAGTTGCTGGCGCGCGCCGACATCGACGCCGTTTTCGTCACCAGCCCGACCAACAGACACGCCGAGCACGTCATCGCCGCCGCTGAAGCGGGCAAAGGCGTCTTGCTGCAGAAGCCGATGGCGCTGACGCTGGAAGACTGCGACGCCATCATTGAAGTGGTGGAACGGACGGGCGTCAAATTCAGCATGTGTTATCAGATGCGCGGCGACCCCATCAATCAGAAGATGAAAGCGCTGATCGACGAGGGCGCGGTCGGCAATATCGCGGCGATTCGCCGCCGCCACGCCATTCCCGCCCTGCTCATGCCTAGCTTCGCCGATTCCGGCAACTGGCATATGGATCCTGCCCAGAACATGGGCATGTTCATGGACGACGCCTCGCACGCCGCTGACTGGTTCTACTGGATGTTGGGGCGCCCGGTCAGCGTCATGGCCGAGATCGACAACATCGTCACCGATGTCGCGCCCGATGACAACGGCGTCGCCATCTATCGCTTCAGCAAGGGCGAAATGGGCATCCTCTTCAACAGCTCGACCCAACT
>JAGWBC010000263.1:3226-3769 GCA_021296115.1 Anaerolineae bacterium
CCGCTGAAGCTCTTCCGCGCCGGCGCAGAGGATTGGGAGCGCTTCGACTTCCCCTTCGTGCCGCACGGCTCGCGGATTCACGGGGTCGCCCGCCCGGTAGTCGACTTCATCAAGGGCGATGGTCCGCCGCTGGCCAGCGCCGAAGACGGCAAGGTCTGCATTGAAATGATCCTGGGCGCTTATCAGTCAGCGCGCGAGGGGCGGCGCGTAGAGCTCTAGCGCTAGCCACCCTTGACGCGAGCTTTTGACAACGGTTCGCCACTTGGGTATGCTTTTCGTTGAATGGATTGTGCGCTCGAAGATATTACTGATAGTTATAAGGAGGCTACAATGTATAGAAGAAATTCTGGCGGCTTAAGCAGGCGGGACTTTTTGAAGTCAGCGGGCGCAATGGCGGGCGGGCTCGCGGCATCAGGCGCCCTGCCCTTGGCATCACTCGCGCAGAGCGATATGTCGGGCGCGCTGCAATGGAATACGAACCATAACACGCTGAGCGTGAATGACTTCAAAATCGTCATCGAGAATTTCAACGAAGAGTATCCC
>JAGWBC010000263.1:3788-4306 GCA_021296115.1 Anaerolineae bacterium
CTGTATTACACGCAGATCAACACCGCCGGCGTGGGCGGGACCTTGCCCGATCTCTTTTACGTCCGCTCCTTTGACGCTGCTCCCTTCGGCGCGCGTGGCTGGATCACGCCGCTAAACGAACTGATGGAGCGCGATGGCATGGACTTTTCGGACTTCTGGCCGGCGCAAGTGGCGCAGAATTCCTACGAGGGTCAGTTGATGACCCTGCCCTACGATTTCTCCAACGTGGCCATGTATTACAACAAGACCATGTTTGATGAAGTGGGTGTGCCCTACCCCACCAACGACTGGACCTGGGACGACTGCTTTGAGATCGCGTCCGCCTTCAAAGACGGCGAGCCGGGCGACCAAACCCGTTGGGGCGTGGAATTGTGGACCTGGGGCTGGATGATGATGGGCTTGCTGCATGCCGGCGGCGGCGCCACCTTCAGTGAAGACAACCGCAGCTGCATCGTCAATAATCCCGAGAATGTCGCTACCTTGAAGCGGATCCAGGATGAGATCGCGGCCGGCAATGC
>JAGWBC010000263.1:4374-4863 GCA_021296115.1 Anaerolineae bacterium
TGGGCGGCATTTTATATGCTGGATGGCATCGGCGATTCCTTTGAATGGGATATCGTTAAGCTGCCGCGCGGCTCCACCGGCTTGACCAGCGTTTCGGCCGCCGGCGGCGCCTGGGGCATCGCCACCAACACCGAAGACCTCGATGTGGCTTGGGAATTCTGCAAGTACATCACCAACACGGAATCGACCAATATCCTCATATCGAATAACCTGCGCAGCGTGCCGGGGCGGCTTTCCTCCGTGCCGCGCTGGGAAGAGGTGGCGGGCACGGATATCTGGAAGGGCAGGTACGTGCAGGTCTTCCCCGAACAGATGCTGAATGACGCCATAAATTGGTCCTATCCCGTCTTCATGGGCGAGTATGACGCGGCCTGGAACGCGCGCATCATCGGCGTCTTTGAAGGCAACGATCCGGAAGAAGCGCTGGCCCAGATTGAAGAAGAAGCCAATGCCGCGGCCGCGCGCTACGCCGAGGATGAATAACGTCGC